>NZ_JBFXIO010000398.1:0-4514 GCF_050175855.1 Piscinibacter sp. | reverse complement strand
ACGCTGGGCTTGTCGTTGTCGATGGCGTACTGGATCGCCTTGCGCACCAGGCGCTCGGTGCCCTCGCGCGAGACCGGCTTGATGCCGATGCCCGAGGTCTCCGGGAAGCGGATCTTCTTGACGCCCATCTCGTCGATCAGGAACTTGATCAGCTTCTTGGCCTTGTCCGACTCGGCCTCGTACTCGATGCCGGCGTAGATGTCCTCCGAGTTCTCGCGGAAGATCACCATGTTGGTCTTCTCCGGCTCCTTCACCGGCGAAGGCACGCCCTTGAAGTACTGCACCGGGCGCAGACAGACATAGAGATCGAGTTCCTGGCGCAGCGCCACGTTCAGCGAGCGGATGCCGCCGCCCACCGGGGTGGTCAGCGGGCCCTTGATCGAGACCACGTATTCGCGCAGCACGTCCAGCGATTCGGCCGGCAGCCACACATCGGGGCCGTAGACCTTGGTGGCCTTCTCGCCGGCGTAGATCTCCATCCAGTGGATCTGCTTCTTGCCGCCGTAGGCCTTGGCCACGGCCGCGTCGACCACCTTGATCATCACCGGCGTGATGTCGAAGCCCGTGCCGTCGCCCTCGATGTACGGAATGATCGGGTTGTTCGGGACGTTGAGCGAGAAGTCCGCGTTGACGGTGATCTTCTGCCCGCCTGCGGGCACCTTGATGTGCTGGTACATGGAGATGTGGCTCCGGGCTGGGGTGAGGGGTCGTATCGGAACGTGGAATTCTATTCCACGGTGTCTGTCAATCGACTGACAGCCGCGCTGCGCGCGCGGTTCAGATTGGCAGGCAGAAGTCGCTGCCCATGGCGGTGGCCAGCCCGTGCGCCAATGCCCAGCCGGACGCGCCGGCCAGCATCAGCCCGGCCAGCCGCACGGCCAGCACCTGTGCGCGGCCGGCGTGCCGCCCTGCCAGGTGCATCCACAGCGCGGGACCGAGCCACAGGCCCAGCCCCGAGCCGACGGCGAACAGCGCCATCAGCGTGGCCCCCTCCACCGGGCCCGAGCCCAGCGCCGCAACGACCAGTGCCGACTGCAGCAGGCCGCAGGGCAAGGCCACCCACATCGAGCCGGCCGCCGCTGCGCCGGCCGGACCCTGCATCCAGATCACCCGCCGACCGGAGCCGCCACGGCCGATGTTGTCGATCCAGGCCGGCTGCCGGCCGCGCACGAGAAGCCACAGGCCGAGCGCCAGGGCAGCCACCTGCAGCAGCGTCCACAGCGGCCGCAGGATCGCGACCTGCGCCCCTTGCGTGGCCAGCCACGACACGCTGCCGGCCGCCAGCGCACCGCCAGCGGCATAGCTCAGCAGCCGCGCCCCGTGGAAGGACAAGGTGCTCGCCTGCGTCGCCACACCGCCTGCGCAGCCGCGCACGATGCCGGTGCAGGCAGCGCCGCACATCGCCGCGCAGTGCGGCGAGCCCGCCAAGCCCATCAGCAAGGCGGTGGTGGCGAGGGCGGCATTCATGCCCTAGATGATGCGGGAGAAGCGTTCGCGGGTGCGATCGGCCTGCAGGTACTTGTCGAAGACCATCGCCACGCTGCGGATGAAGTACCAGCCCAGCGCGGTGACCTGGATCGCCGTGGGTTCGAGCACGACCAGGCCAGAGGACTCCAGCCCGCGCAGTTGCTCGAGCTCGCTTGCGAAGTGCTTGCGAAAGTCGATCAGGTGGGCGAGTTCGATCGATTCGAACTCCAGCCGACCCTGGCACATGATGGCCATGATCACCGCACGGCGCAGCAGGTCCTCGCGGGTCAGCGCGAGGCCGCGGACGATCGGAAACTGGCCGCGGTTGACGGCGTCGTAGTACTCCTCGAGCGTCTTGGAGTTCTGGCTGTAGGTGGCCCCGACGCGGCCGATCGACGACACGCCCAGGCCGATCAGGTCGCAGTCGGGCTGCGTGCTGTAGCCCTGGAAGTTGCGGTGCAGCCGGCCCTGGCGCTTGGCGGCGGCCAGCGCATCGCCGGGCAGCGCGAAGTGGTCCATGCCGATGTACTGGTAGCCATGGCCGACAAAACCGGCGATGGCCTCGGACAGCATCCGCACCTTGTCACCCGCCGGCGGCAGGGCCGCGGCGTCGATGCGGCGCTGCGGCTTGAAGCGCTGCGGCAGGTGGGCGTAGGAGTACAGCGCAATGCGTTCGGGGCGCAATTCGGCCACCTCGCGCACCGTGCGCTGCAGCGACTCGGGCGTCTGCTTGGGCAGGCCGTAGATCAGGTCGACGTTGGTCGACTCGAAGCCGAGTTCGCGCGCCGAGGTCATCAGCGCGGCGACCATCTCGCGGCTCTGCACGCGGTGTACCGCCTGCTGCACGGCCGGATCGAAGTCCTGCACGCCGAAGCTCAGCCGGTTGAAGCCGAGGCTCGCCAGATGGGCCAGCCGCTCGGGGGTCACGGTGCGTGGATCCACTTCCACCGAAGTCTCGGCCCCGGGGGCGATGCGGAACGCCTTGCGCAGCGACCCCATCACGCGCGCCAGCTCGGCATCGCTGAGGAAGGTCGGCGAGCCGCCGCCGAAGTGCAGCTGCGACACGGACTGCCCCGCTCCCAGCCGCGCCACGTGGAGATCGATCTCCTTGTCGAGGGCGTCGAGGTACTCCGCGGCGCGCTCGTGGTGCTTGGTGATCACCTTGTTGCACGCGCAGTAGTAGCACAGCGACTCGCAGAACGGGATGTGCACGTACAGCGACAGCGGGCTCGCGCCACCGATCACGCCGGCACCTTCGGCGCGCTGCTCGAGCGCTCGGGCGTAGTCGTCGGGCCCGAAGGCGTCGACGAATCGATCAGCGGTCGGGTAGGAGGTGTAGCGCGGTCCGTTGACGTCGAGCCGGCGCAGCAGCTCCTCGGTCACGACGGGGCGCTCGATGGGGGCGTAGGACGTCGACATGAGCCCAGACTGTGCCTTGCGCCGAGTCAAGCGCCTTGACCTGCATCAACGGGCCTCCACGAGGCCGACGGGAGAATAATTCCATGACCTCCACCACTACGGAAGTGACGGCCGTGCCCGCACCCACAGCTCGCCGGACGGCGGCGGGGCGCACGCCGGAAGTCGCCCCGCGCAGCGCCATGTCTTCAGTCGTGCCGATCCGGGCCGAGGCCTTCAAGGTCGCCTGCTCCAACTGCAACCTGCGCGAGCTGTGCCTGCCGGTGGGACTGTCCGACCCCGACCTCGAGCGGCTCGACCAGCTCGTGGCCAAGCGCCGTTCGGTCACGCGCGGCGACGCCCTCTTCCGCACTGGCGACTCGTTCCAGTCGCTGTATGCGGTGCGCACTGGCTTCTTCAAGACCTGCGTGTCGTCGGAAGACGGCCGCGACCAGGTCACGGGCTTCCAGATGGCCGGCGAACTGCTCGGCCTGGACGGCATCAGCCACGACCGCCACAACTGCGACGCCATCGCGCTGGAGGATTCTCAGGTCTGCGTGATCCCCTTCGGGCAGCTCGAGGAACTGTCGCGCGACTTCACGCCGCTGCAGCACCAGTTCCACAAGATCATGAGCCGCGAGATCGTGCGCGACCACGGCATGATGCTGCTGCTCGGCAGCATGCGTGCCGAGGAGCGCCTCGCGGCCTTCCTGCTCAACCTCACCCAGCGCCTGCAGGCGCGTGGCTTCTCGGCCTCTTCGCTGATCCTGCGCATGACGCGCGAGGAGATCGGCAGCTACCTGGGCCTGAAGCTGGAGACGGTCAGCCGCACCTTCTCGAAGTTCCAGGATGACGGCCTGCTCGAGGTCAAGCAACGCCACATCCGCATCATCGACGAAGCGGGCCTGCGCCAGCTGATCACCAGCACGGCCTGCTGAGGCCGGTCGGCGCGGTCAGCCGCGTCCTCGGTCGGCGTTGATGTCTTCGGCGCGCATCTCCAGCAGGGCCATCAGGGCACCTGCCAGCGAGATCACGCCCCAGAAGATCAGGAAGGTCACGGTGTAGACCGCCTGGTGCGACCAGTTCAGCGCCTCGCCGCCGAACCAGTGCAGGTCGCCGGGATCGACGACCACGAACACGAGCATCTCCAGCACGCCGGCCATCAGGAAGGCCGGCCAGAGAATGGTCAAGGCGCGCTGCTTCACGACCGCGGCCCTCGGCATCATCTCAGCGTTGCGGCGTGGCCGCGTGGTTGCGGCCCTGCTGCGCCGGCGCCAGCGCGTCCTTCGGGCTGAGCGTGGGCGCCATGTTGTCGCCCGGTCGGATCTGGCCCTGCGCCGTATTGATGACCGGATCGATGTGCTTCCAGGCGATCACCGCGGTGGCGATGCTGGCCACCACCACCGACAGCGGCCCGCCGACCACCAGCCACACCATCGGAAACTTCCACCAGGGAGTTGCGCGTGGGTTCTTGTCCTGCATGGTTGTGTCCTCGGGATCCTGCTGTTCAACGCGGCACGACGAACGTCGACTTCTCGCGCACTTCGACGGCGCCGCCTTCCGCGTCCGCCAGCCGGGTGATGGTAAAGCGAAGCGGGTGGGCTCCTGCACCGAGCGAACCCGCAGCGTCGGGAGAGATCTGCACGGCCACT
>NZ_JBFXIO010000397.1:0-4532 GCF_050175855.1 Piscinibacter sp. | reverse complement strand
CGTCGACCAGCGCCGTGCGCGCGGCGCGGGCCTCGATCAGCAGGTACTGCCCGCCGTAGGCGAGCTCCTGGTCCAGCACTTCGAGCCCGGCACGTTCGAAGGCGCTTCGCAGGGTGTCCGTGGTGAAGTAGCTGCAATGCTCGTAGTACACATCCCAGAACGCACCTTCGGCCAGCACTCTGTGCGCGTCCGGCAGCTCGAAGAGCACCACGCGCTGCGGGTCTCGCGCAGCCCACTGCCCGACGCGCGCGAGGAAGTCGTGCACCGGGCCGATATGCTCCAGGGTGTGGCGGCACACCAGCGCATCGGCGCGGAGATCGAGCAGCTCGTCATCGAACGTGGCCGCATGAACGTGCAGGCGAGGGTCCGCCGCTTCCAGCGCCACCGTCGCCAGCGGATCGACTCCGATGGCCTGGGCGACGCCGTGGGCGAGCATCAGTTTCAGGAAGTCCCCATGCCCGCAGCCGACCTCGAGCACCGCCTTGCCCTGCAGTCGATGACGCTCGATCCATCGCGCGGCCAGACCTCGCGCGAACTGCCCGAAGTGCGCCGATGCGGCCTGCGAGCTCTCGTAGCGGGCACCCAGTTCGGCGCGCGCCGCATCGAAACTCCGGTTGAACACGAAGCCGCACGACTCGCACGCAGTCAGTTCGACACGACCCATCGGCACGGCGCGCGCCTCGGCCGCGCTGTCGAATATCGACGTGCAGGTGACCGGCGTTGCGGCGATGTCGTGGAACGGCGTGCAGCGCTCTCCGCGGCAAGCCGGGCAGGAAGTTGTCGTCATGTCAACGGAGGAAGTGTGTGGTGGGAATCGGCCATCGGCCACGGCCGGGGCCGAATGCTCAAACTCCACTTTAATCATAGATCGCCGACACGCCATGACTGATTCGATCCAGGGCCGCATGGCCCGAGGCGCCGCCTGGATGGTGCTGTTCAAGCTGGTCGAGCGAAGCCTCGGCCTGATCAGCACGCTGATCCTCGCGCGACTGCTCGTGCCCGGAGACTTCGGTGTCGTCGCGATGGCCATGTCCTTCGTGCTGATGGCCGAGCTGCTGACGGCATTCGGATTCGACGTCGCGATCATCCAGAACCAGAACGCCACCGAGGAGCACTACAGCACCGCCTGGACGGGCAATCTCCTGCTGGGCGTCGGCATCACCGTGCTGATGTTGGTGGCGGCGTGGCCGATCGCGAGTTTCTACGGCAGGCCCGAGCTGGCCCTGGTGGTTTGTGCCCTTGCCCTCGGCCCCTTGTTCAGCGGCGCCGAGAACATCGGCATCGTCGCGTTCCGCAAGGAACTCGACTTCCGCCGCGAGTTCAAGTTCCAGATCACGCGCAAGCTGATCGCCTTCGCCGTCGTCGTGCCGATGGCGCTGGTGTTCCGCAACTACTGGGCACTTGTCGCCGGCACCCTGGTATCCAAGCTTGGCTCGACGGTCATCAGCTACCTGATGCATCCGTTCCGCCCCCGTTTCACGCTGGTGCAGATCAAGCCGATGATGCACTTCTCGCGCTGGCTCCTCTTCAACAATGCCGTCTCCTTTCTGAAGGAGCGCTCGTCCGACTTCTTCATCGGCCGCTTCCACGGCGCGCCGGCGCTCGGGCTGTACAACATCGCCTACGAGTTCGCCCACTTGCCGACCACCGAACTCGGCGCACCGATCAACCGTGCACTGGTGCCGGGATTCGCCAAGTTGTCGCTCGCCGAAGACATCCGCGCGGCCTATCGCAATGCCGTGGCCATGCTGGCGACCGTGGCGCTGCCTGCCGCAGCAGGCATCTTTGCAGTCGCGCCTTTGCTCGTGCCCGTGGTATTCGGCCCGAAGTGGCTGGCAGCCGTGCCGCTGATGCAACTGCTCTGCTTCAATGGCGCGCTGCTGCTGTTTCATTCGTCGATCTGCGCGGTGCTGGTGGCACGTGGTCATCCGGCGCGCGTGACCCGGGTCAACGCCATCTACGTGCTCGTCCTCCTGTGCGGACTGGCCGTCGGTTCGCAGCTTGGAGGCGTCGAATGGGCCGCGGTCGCTGCACTGGCCACGTCATTCGCCTGCACGCCCATCTACCTCTACGAGATGAAGCGCAGTCTCGGCGTGGCGCCTGGCGTGTTTGTCTCGGCGCTGGTGCGACCCGTGGTGGCCTCGGGGGCCATGCTCGCGACGCTGCTGTTCGTGTTGCCGGGCCGGGACCATGGATTGCCGCTGCCTGCCGCGGTGTTCTGGCTGGGCCTGGGCATCGGGCTCGGTGCGGTGGTCTACCTGGCCGTTCTGCTGATCGCCTGGATCGCCGCCGGCAAGCCCGACGGCCCCGAACAGATGCTGGCAGATCGCCTGCGTGCCAGACTTGCACGTGCCGCGCCCCCGGTGCAGGGCAGCCACCACTAGAGAGACCATGAAACGCCCGCTCGTATCCGTCATCCTGCCGACCTACAACTGTGGTCGATTCGTTGCCGACGCCATCGACAGCGTGCTGTCGCAGACCTATCAGCCCATCGAAGTGGTGGTCGTCGACGATGGCTCCACGGACGACACCCTCAAGGTCGTGGCCCGTTTCGGTGATCGCGTACGCGTGTTCACTCAGGCCAATGCTGGGCCCGCTGCAGCGCGCAATCGCGCCGTGAGCGAGGCACGGGGCGAGTACCTGGCCTTCCTCGACGGCGACGATCTCTGGCTGCCCGGGCACACCGAGACCTTGATGGGGCAGTTCGAGCGCCAGTCGGACTGCCGTGTCGTCTACGGTGGCTGGCTGGTGTGGCATCCCAACCAGGACGGCAGCTTCCCACCCTTGCAGGTGCCCGCGCCCACCCTGGCTCCCCGCGTCGATCCGGAAGGCTCCGGCTGGCTGTACTCGCGGCTGCTTTTCGACTCCGTGATCCACATCATCGCGTCGGTCATCCACCGCTCCGTTTTCGACGCCGTCGGCGGCTTCGACCAGACCCTTCGGACCGGCTCGGACTACGACTTCTGGCTCAAGGTGTCGCGGCGCCATCCTGCCGTCAAGCTCGACGTGCCGGTTGCCGTCTACCGCCAGAACCACAGTTCGGTCACCTACACCCTGCGCAAGGAAAACAACGCCTACCGGTTGCTCAACCGAGCGATCGAGTCCTATGGCCTGGTCGACGATGCAGGGCACGCCGTCCCACCGGCAGCCGCCCGCAGGCGGCTTGCTGCGCTGGCATTCCTGCACGGCTACCGACACTACTGGGACGGCGATGCGGACGTGGCAGTGCAATCGTTCCGACAGGCTCTGTCGCACCATCCCTGGCAGCCCAAGGCCGCTGCCTACCTGCTCGCTTCGCTGGCCCGGTGCTGGGGCCTGCCGCGCCCGACCCGTGGTCGCGGCACGGCTCGCTGAACAATGCTCAACAAACCGCGGCTTGCGACCTCACTCCGTCCAGAGTGACGCCTTGTTGTTCGGGTTCGCCCAGACCGGGTGATGGCCCGCGCCGGACTTGTCGGAGATGTCCGATGGCGTCGGGTTGATATTCATGTACCAGACGTTGGCGCTTCCTTGTGCCGTGACGAGCCGGTCTGCCGCCGCCTCGGCCATCGTGTCGGCTTCGCTGAGTACCTTGTTGAAGATCTTGATTCCCCGCAGCACGCCGCTCAGCCGCTCATGCTGGTAGTTCGCGTACCACGGCGAGTCGCCGAAAGTCAGCGCCGGAGCCGGCGGATTCTTGGTACCGAAGTAGGCCGGTGAGGTCACCTGGATGACATCTCCGGCAGCGGTGGAGGGCAGGTCGATGTAGAAGCGCGCCGTCTTCGTACCGTCGGAGTTCACCGTGATGCGCAGCGCCTGGGTGTACCAGCGATCCTTGAGGACAGGCTTGCTGCCACCGGTCATCGTCGCGATGAAGTCGGAACCGTAGTCGAGACCACCGATCTCCCAATCGTGCGTCGTGGTCGAGGTGCCGCCTCCGCGGGGATAGGGGTGCGCACCGTAGTAGCTGTCGGGCTTGCCGGCGTTCCACTCGAAGGTGCCGTTGTTGGACCACCAGAACGTCACGTAGTAGCCGGCCTGCTGGCGCGGCTTGTACTTCCAGATGTAGGTGACACCGCCGTTTCCGGCACCCCACATCGGCAGCCCGTTGTTCTGCGGATTGAGGAACTGGAACGCGACAAAGGCGTTGGTGGGCGCGTCGTTGTTGCTCGGGAAGTTCAAGCCGGTGATGGCTCCGCTGGCCGCCGCAACGACGACGGTGACCGACTGCATGACCGTGCCGCCCGTGCCGGTGCAACTGATCGTGTAGGTGCTCGTGGCCGAAAGCGGTGGTGTCTGGAAGGTGCCCGAACTGGCCAGGGCTCCGTTCCAGGCTCCGCTGGCGGTGCACGAGTTTGCCTGGGTGGACGACCAGGAGATCGTTGTTGTCCCGCCGCTCGTCAGATTGGAATTGGCAGCCGTCAGCGTCACCGTCGGAGCGGGTGCCGGTGCAGGAGCCGGCGCAGGTGCGGGAGCCGGCGCGGGTGCGGGAGCCGGCGTGGGTGCGGGAGCCGGCGCGGGTGCGGGAGCCGGCGCGGGAGCCGCCGCGGGAG
>NZ_JBFXIO010000396.1:0-4536 GCF_050175855.1 Piscinibacter sp. | reverse complement strand
GGCCGTCTCCGCGTCCACGCGCTGCAGCAACATATGCAGCTTGGCGCCGCTCTAGCCGCGCAGGCCGCGCAGCTCGAGCGTCTGCTCGGCCAACTGGCGGCGGTTGTCGTTCAGACGCCGCGCCACGTGCATCTCGATCTGGCCGGCGGCATCGAGCACCACCCGCTCGAGCAGCGCGCGGCGCTGCGGCATCAGTTCCCCGCCGAGCGCTGTCTCCAGCGCCGGCAGGCGGCTCTGCTCCAGGGCGCCACCGTCGCCGTCGACGCGCGCGGCCAGCGCCTGGCGGGCCGACAGCGGATAGACGCGCTCGGCCGGCACGCCCAGCGTGCGCGCGGTCTCGGTGCGCTGGCGCTCGATCTGCTCGCGCACCTGCTCGGCCGTGGCCAGCGGATCGATCATCGCGTCGATCTTGTTGAGCACCACGAAGCGGGACAGCGCGTCGCCACTGAGGTGATCGCGCCAGATCGCCAGGTCGGACTTCGTGACGCCGGTGTCGGCGCCGAGGATGAAGACCGTGGCGTGGGCCGTCGGCAGCAGGCTGAGCGTCAGCTCGGGCTCGGCGCCGATGGCGTTGAGGCCCGGAGTGTCGAGCACCACCAAGCCTTGCTTGAGCAGCGGATGCGGGTAGTTGATCAGCGCATGGCGCCAGGCCGGCACCTCGACGCGGCCGGCGTCGTCCAGCGGCGGGTTCTCGTCGGGCGTCTCGTCGTTCCAGAAGCCCAGCTCGCGAGCCTGGTCCTTCGTGACCCAGGAGGTGCGCATCACCTCGCGCAGCGACTCGGCCAGCTTCTCCGGGTTGCCGACGTCGAGCTTGAACAGCTTCCAGGCCTTGGGCAGCGTGCGCAGCTCGCCGAGCGACTGGCCGGTCAGGCGCGTCTCGATGGGCAGCAGCGACAGCGAGGGCGCTTCGTCGGCGTCCCAGGCCAGCTCGACCGGGCACATCGTGGTGCGCCCCGGCGTGGCCGGCAGGATGCGGCGGCCGGCATCGGCGAAGAAGATCGCGTTGATCAGCTCCGACTTGCCGCGCGAGAACTCGGCGACGAAAGCGACCACCAGCTTCTGCTGGCCGAGTTGCTCGCGCAGGCTGTCGAGCTGGGCCTGCACGGCGCCGTCGGACAGGTCGTGATCGGCGAGGAATCGGCCGACCTCGTCGAGGCGGCTCACGAGCGAGCGCCTCCAGCCGCTGAGGGCGTCGAGACTGCTGGCGAACGAATGCGACATGAAGGTGGCGGGCGGATCCCTTGAATCGGGGGGATGGTAGCCCAAGCCCCTCGGAATCCCACCCCGCCGCCGGCGTGGCGAAACAACTGCTCACCAGCGCGGCGCGCGGCGTGACGGATCCATCACGCTGCGCCCGCAGGCCGGCTTCAGCGCGGCAGGTCGCTGCGGCCCATCAGGTACTGGTCGACCGCGCGCGCGGCCTGGCGGCCCTCGCGGATCGCCCACACCACCAGTGACTGGCCGCGGCGCATGTCGCCGGCGGCGAAGACCTTGTCGACGTTGGTCTTGTAGCCGGCGCTGGCGTCGGTGCCGGCCCGGGCGTTGCCGCGCGCGTCCTTGTCGACGCCGAAGGCATCGAGCACCGTGGCCACCGGGCTGACGAAGCCCATCGCCAGCAGCACCAGGTCGGCCGGGATGATCTTCTCGCTGCCCGGCACCTCGGTCATCTTGCCGCCCTGCCACTCGACACGCACCGACTTCAGCGCGGTGACCTTGCCCTTCTCGCCGATGAACTCCTTGGTGGCGATGGCGAACTCGCGATCGCAGCCCTCCTCGTGGCTCGACGAGGTGCGCAGCTTGATCGGCCAGTACGGCCACACCAGCGGCTTGTTCTCGTGCTCGGGCGGCATCGGCAGCAGCTCGAACTGGGTGACGCTCTTCGCGCCATGGCGGTTGCTGGTGCCTACGCAGTCGGAGCCGGTGTCGCCGCCGCCGATCACGACGACGTGCTTGCCGGTGGCCATGATCTGGCCCTTGACCTTGCCGCCACCGTTGACCTTGTTCTGCTGCGGCAGGAACTCCATCGCGAAGTGCACGCCGTCGAGGTCGCGGCCGGGCACCGGCAGGTCGCGCGACTGCTCGGCGCCGCCGGCCAGCAGCACCGCGTCGAACTCGGCCTTGAGCTGCTCGGGCGAGACGATTTCCTTGGCCCAGTTGGTGACCTTGCTGCCCTCGGGCAGGTGGCCGACCATCGTGTTGGTGCGGAAGCTCACACCCTCGGCCTTCATCTGATCGATGCGGCGGTCGATATGCGACTTCTCCATCTTGAAGTCGGGGATGCCGTAGCGCAGCAATCCGCCCGGGGCGTCGTTTTTCTCGAACACCGTCACGTCGTGGCCGGCGCGCGCGAGTTGCTGCGCAGCCGCCAGGCCGGCCGGGCCGGAACCGACCACCGCGACCTTCCTGCCGGTCTTGGCGATGGGCTTGCGCGGCACCACCCAGCCCTCGGCCCAGGCGCGGTCGATGATCGCATGCTCAATGCTCTTGATGCCCACGGCGTCGTCGTTGACGTTGAGCGTGCAGGCCGCCTCGCAGGGCGCCGGGCAGATGCGGCCGGTGAACTCGGGGAAGTTGTTGGTGGAATCGAGCACCGCGAAGGCGTTCTTCCATTCACCCCGGTACACCAGGTCGTTGAAGTCCGGAATGATGTTGTTGACCGGGCAGCCGTTGTTGCAGAACGGCGTGCCGCAGTCCATGCAGCGCGCGCCCTGGACCTTCGCCTCGTCGGCCTTCAGGCCGATGACGAATTCCTTGTAGTGCTTCAGGCGCTCGGGCACGGGCGCGTAGCCCTCCTCGAGACGCTCGAATTCCATGAAGCCGGTGACTTTTCCCATGATCGTTCTCGCCTCTTACTTCGCCGGGACGGCCTTGGACTTCTTGTCGCTGCCCTTGGCCTTGGCGACGACGTCGCCGGCTTCCTTGGCCGCGTGGATCTCGCCGAGTGCGCGCTTGTACTCGTGCGGGAACACCTTGACGAACTTGGCGCGCGACTCTGCCCAGTGGTCGAGGATGTGGCGGGCGCGCAGGCTGCCCGTCCACTTGTGGTGGTCCTCGATCAGCTTGCGCAACTGCACCTCGTCGGTCTCGCCGCGGTGCCAGATCGAACGGTCGACACTGGCCTCCTGCTCGGTCTTGGTCAGCACCTTCTCCAGCGCCACCATCGAGGGGTTGCAGCGCTTGGCGAAGAGGCCGTCCTCGTCGTAGACGTAGGCGATGCCGCCGCTCATGCCAGCGGCGAAGTTGCGGCCCGTCTTGCCGAGCACCACCACCGTGCCGCCGGTCATGTACTCGCAGCCGTGGTCACCGGTACCCTCCACCACTGCCGTGGCACCCGACAGGCGCACCGCGAAGCGCTCGCCGGCCACGCCGCGGAAGAAGGCCTCGCCACTGGTGGCGCCGTACAGCACCGTGTTGCCGACGATGATGTTGCTGGTGGCGTCCCCGCGGAACTCGATGCTCGGGCGGATCGCGATGCGCCCGCCCGACAGGCCCTTGCCGGTGTAGTCGTTGGCGTCGCCGATCAGGTAGATGGTGATGCCCTTGGCGAGGAAGGCGCCAAAGCTCTGGCCGCCCGTGCCTTCCATCTGAATGAAGACGGTCTGGTCGGGCAGGCCTTCGGGATGACGGCGGATCAGCTCGCCCGAGAGCATCGCGCCCACCGTGCGGTTGACGTTGCGCGCATCCTCGAGGAACTGCACCTTCTCGCCGCGCTCGAGCGCTGCCTTGGCCTTCTCGATCAGGCGCTGGTCGAGCGCACGGTCCAGGCCGTGGTCCTGCGTCTCGACATGGCGGCGCGGCACCTCGGCCGGTGCGGCCGGCTGGTGGAACACGCGGCTGAAGTCCAGGCCGCGCGCCTTCCAGTGGGCGATGCCCTTCTTCATGTCGAGCAGGTCGCTGCGGCCGACCAGGTCGTCGAACTTGCGGATGCCCAGTTGCGCCATGATCTGGCGCGCTTCCTCGGCGACGAAGAAGAAATAGTTGAGGACGTGCTCGGGCTTGCCGGCGAACTTGGCGCGCAGCACCGGATCCTGCGTGGCCACACCCACCGGGCAGGTGTTCAGGTGGCACTTGCGCATCATGATGCAGCCCTCGGCCACCAGCGGCGCGGTGGCGAAGCCGAACTCGTCGGCGCCGAGCAGCGCGCCAATCACCACGTCGCGGCCGGTCTTCATCTGGCCATCGGCCTGCACGCGGATGCGGCTGCGCAGGCGGTTGAGCACCAGCGTCTGCTGGGTCTCGGCCAGGCCCAGCTCCCAGGGCGTGCCGGCGTGCTTGATCGAGCTCCACGGCGAGGCGCCGGTGCCGCCGTCGTGGCCGGCGATCACCACGTGGTCGGCCTTGGCCTTGGCCACGCCGGCGGCGATCGTGCCCACGCCCACCTCGGACACCAGCTTCACGCTGATGTCGGCGCGGTGGTTCACGTTCTTCAGGTCGTGGATCAGCTGCGCCAGATCCTCGATCGAGTAGATGTCGTGGTGCGGCGGCGGCGAGATCAGACCCACGCCCGGCACCGAGTAGCGCAGGAAGCCGATGTAC
>NZ_JBFXIO010000395.1:0-4557 GCF_050175855.1 Piscinibacter sp. | reverse complement strand
CGGGTGCACCCAGGTGTCGAACAGCACGTTCGCGCCCTCGAAGCCCATCTGCGGCGAGTAGCGCGCCGGGAAGTCCTGCACGTGCACGGGCGCCGAGATCACCGCGCAGGGCACGCCCAGGCGCTTGGCGATGTGGCGCTCCATCTGCGTGCCGAGCACCAGCTCGGGGTGCAGCTCGGCCACCTTGGCCTCGACCTCGAGGTAGTCGTCGGTGATCAGCGGCTCGACGCCGTAGAGCTTGGCGGCTTCGCGGATCTCGCGGGCGAACTCGCGGCTGTAGGTGCCCAGGCCGACCACCTGGAAGCCGAGCTCCTGCGAGGCCACGCGCGCCGCGGCGACGGCATGCGTGGCGTCGCCGAACACGAACACGCGCTTGCCCGTGAGGTAGGTGGAGTCGACCGAGCGGCTGTACCAGGTGGCCCGGGAGGTCTCGCGATCCAGTGCGGCCCGAGCGTCGAGCCCAGCGAGCGCGGCCACTTCGGCGATGAAGTCGCGCGTCGCGCCGGTGCCGATCGGCACGGTGCGGGTGAAGGGCTGGCCGAATGTGCGCTGCAGCCACAGCGCGGCCGTCGACGCGGTCTCGGGGTAGAGCACCACGTTGAAGTCGGCATCGGGCAGGCGTGCGAGGTCGTCCGGGCTGGCACCGGCCGGCGCGACCACCGACACCTCGACGCCCATGCGCTCGAGCAGGCCGCGGATCTCGCGCACGTCGTCGCGGTGGCGGAAGCCCAGTGCGGTGGGCCCGAGCAGGTTGCAGCGTGGCACCTGGCCGGCAGGGCGCTGCGGCTTCGGCGCGCCCGGCGCCGGCAGGCGCGGCGTGCACATGGTCCGCACGATGCGATAGAAGGTCTCGGCCGCGCCCCAGTTCTCCTTGCGCTGGTACGACGGCAGCTCCAGCGGCACGACCGGCATCGACAGGCCGAGCGTGGAGGCCAGGCCGCCCGGGTCGTCCTGGATCAATTCGGCCGTGCACGATGCACCGACCAGCAGGGCCTTGGGCTGGAATCTTTCGCAGGCCTCGCGCGCCGCCGTCTTGAACAGTTCGGCGGTATCGCCGCCCAGGTCACGCGCCTGGAAGGTGGTGTAGGTGACCGGCGGGCGCTTCGGCAGTCGCTCGATCATCGTGAACAGCAGGTCGGCATAGGTGTCGCCCTGCGGGGCATGCAGCACGTAGTGCACGTCGCGCATCGCGGTGGCGATGCGCATCGCGCCGACGTGCGGGGGGCCTTCGTAGGTCCAGAGCGTGAGCTGCATGGTCTGCTTCTCGTGCGCCGCTCAGGCGGCCAGCTTCGCGCGGCGCACCAGCGGCCGCGCGAACAGTTCGGCGAGGTCGGCGGCCTGGTCGTAGCCGTGCACCGGGGTGAAGACCAGCTCGATCGCCCACTTGGTCGTCACGCCCTCGGCCTCCAGCGGGTTGGCCAGGCCAAGGCCGCAGACCACGATGTCGGGGCGGATGTCGCGGCAGCGGTCGAGCTGGCGTTCGACATCCTGGCCTTCGGAGAGTACGGTGCCTTCGGGCAGCAGCGCCAGCTCGTGGCCGAGCAGCTGGCGGTGCAGGTAGGGCGTGCCGACCTCGGTGAGCTTCATGCCCAGTTCGCGGGCGAGGAAGCGCGCGATCGGCGGCTCGAGCTGCGAGTCGGGGAAGAAGAAGATGCTGCGCCCCTCGAGCAGGCTGCGGTGGCGCTGCAGCGCGATGCGCGCACGCTCGCGACCCGGCGCGGTGACCGCCTCGAAGTGCGCCGGCGCGACGCCGAAGGCCTCGGCGGCCGCGCGCAGCCAGGCCGTGGTGCCCTCGGCGCCGAAGGGGAAGGGCGCCGCCAGGTGCCGCGCGCCGCGCGCTTCGAGCTGCCGCGCGGTGTCGGCCAGGAAGGGCTGGGCGAGCAGGAAGCGCGTGCGCGGGCCGATCGCCGGCAGCTGGATCGAGCGGCGCGGCGGGAAGAACTGGACGTCGGCGATGCCGAGCTCGCGCAGCAGCCGCGCGAACTGGTCCTCGACCACGTCGGGCAGCGAACCGACCACGAGCAGCGACTCGGGTTCGTTCGGCGCGCACTCGGGCATCTCGGGCACCCAGGCCGCGAGGCAGGCGTCTTCGCCCTGCGTGAAGGTGGTCTCGATGCCGCTGCCGGAGTAGTTCAGCACCCGCGTGGTGGGGCGGTGGATGCCATCCAGCCGCTGCGCGGCGCGGTGCAGGTCGAGCTTGATCACCTCCGATGGGCAGGAGCCGACCAGGAACAGCGTGCGGATCTCGGGCCGGCGCTCGAGGAGGCGGTTGACGACGCGATCGAGCTCGTCGTGGCAGTCGGCCAGGCCGGCGAGGTCGCGCTCGTCGATGATCGCGGTGGCGAAGCGCGGCTCGGCGAAGATCATCACGCCCGCGGCCGACTGGATCAGGTGCGCGCAGGTGCGTGAACCGACGACGAGGAAAAAGGCGTCCTGCACCTTGCGGTGCAGCCAGATGATGCCGGTCAGGCCGCAGAACACCTCGCGCTGGCCACGCTCGCGCAGCACCGGCGAAGTGGAGCAGCCGCCCGAGGGCACGGCGCGGATCGGGATCGGGGCGTTCATGCGCGCGCCCCCTGCAGCGTGGCGCCCTCGTGCGCCTGCTGCAGCCGCGCGGCGCGCAGCTTGAGCAGGAACTGTCCCGCGTTGATCACGTAGGTGGCGTACGCGGCCAGCGCCAGCCAGGCCAGGCCGCGGCCGTCGAGCGCGTGCGTGGCCCAGCACCACAGGTAGGCGGTGTGCAGCGCCAGCACCAGCATGCTGAACACGTCTTCCCAGTAGAAGGCCGGCGCGAACAGCCAGCGGCCGAACACCACCTTCTCCCAGATGCTGCCGGTGACCATGATCAGGTACAGCAGCGACGTCTTCACCACCACCGACCACATCGCGGCCTGCTCGCCCGCACCGCTGGCGAGGTAGCGCAGCAGCAGCACCAGGCTGACCAGGAAGGCGAGGAACTGCACCGGGGCGAGAACGCCCTGAACAAGCGTCCAGATCGAGGCGTCCCTGCGAGCGCGCTCTTCCGGGCTGTACAGCTGGGGACCGGGTGTGGTGCCGGGCCGGCGCGATGCCATTCGGAAGACTCCCTGCGGTTGCGAATGAAAGGGAGACTAGGCTTTTCGCGATAGGGTGTCAATCGAGACAGACGTAAACCAAGCTTGACAGTCTTGCCGGCGGCGCCGATCATGCCTGCAGGCAAAGAGCGGGGCGTGCCGGGCTGTCCTGGACAAGGGCGGAGGGCGCTTGTCCAGCCTCATTGACGGTTGGGAGGAGGCAGAGTACAAGGGCGAAGACCCACCTACTGCATCCAAGAAGGAACAGAGCCGACGAGACAAGAAGACATCCGCTGCATCCCGAGCATTGGCGAAGCGCTACAGCAGTCTGGTTCGCCCCTCCAACGCCCTCGAGCAGTCGTTCCGACAACGAAGACGAGACACGCTGGAAGAGGAGAACGCGATGCAAGGAAGCTCGCACACGGGAGCGGCACCGTCCGACGGTCCCGACAACCTGCTGGCCTGGGGTGGCGACGCCGCCATGCCGCCGGCCGATCTGTTCATGCGTGCCGCGCTGTCGCGCGAAGCGCGGGCGGCCTACCTGGCCCGAACCCTGGAGCACGAGATCATCCCGCGCCTCGTCGAGGCGCACCGCGCCGACGCGGCGGGCGATGCCTGCAACGATGCGCTCAGCGGCAGGATCGCGCAGGCCGACGTGGAGCGCTTCACCGAAAGCCTGGTGCGTGGCGACGAGCCGGCCCTCATGGAGGCCCTGTCGGTGTGGCGCGAGCGCGGCCTGAGCGTCGAGCAGCTGCTCGTCGACCTCCTCGCGCCGTCGGCCCGGCACCTCGGCCACATGTGGTGCGAGGACCTGTGCTACTTCACCGACGTGACCATCGGTCTCGGGCGGCTGCAGAGAATGATGCGAGAATTGAGCCCGGCCTTCGGCACCGAGGTGGCTCATCCGCCCAATGGACGTCGCGCGCTGCTGGTCCGCGCGCCGGGCGAGCAGCACAGCTTCGGCCTGTCGATGGTCGCCGAGTTCTTCCGTCGTGCCGGCTGGGAAGTGGTGTCTGCAGGCGAAGGCGAGGACACCGATCCGGTCACGGCGGTGCGGCGCGAGTGGTTCGACGTGGTGGGTTTCTCGGCCGGCAGCGAAGCGCGGCTGGACTGGTTGCCTGCCTGCATCGCCGCCGTGCGTCGCGCCTCGTGCCACCGGGAAATCGCCGTGCTGGTGGGCGGCCCGGTGTTCACGTTGCGCCCGCATCTGGCGCGGCAGGTGGGGGCCGATGCCACGGCGTCCGACGGGAGCGAGGCACCGGGTTTGGCCGAGAGCTTGCTTGCCGGCCGTGTGAAGCGCAGTTGAAACCTCGTCCAGCCGCTGGACGTTGACGTGACATGAGAACAACGGCCCGTATCGGCGGCAACGACCAGGAGCAGTGCCTGTGAAGCGGCGCTCGACCCCGCGCACCATGGTGGGGGAACTCGACGCCCCGACCGTCCAGCGCGTGGTGGCCGCTGCCAGCGACGTCGCCCTTCTGCTCGATCCGCACGGCGTGATCCA
>NZ_JBFXIO010000394.1:0-4563 GCF_050175855.1 Piscinibacter sp. | reverse complement strand
GCCAAGAAAGCGACAACGCAGCCAGCGGCCACCCCGAAGCCTCAAGCGGCCGCCCAGAAGGCCACCGCCCCCGCGAAGAAGACCCGGGGCCTGGACCACGTGGTCGCCAGCCTCAAGAAGACGCAGAGCAAGCCGGCGCGCGAGGCTGCCCTGCTGGCCATGATCAAGTCGTTGTTGGTGGCCAAGGATGACGACCCGATCATCCGGAAGACCCTCAACGACATGATGGCCGCCGGCAAGATCACGATCAGCGACACCGGCGCGGTGCAGTACAGCCTGTAGAGGGGGCCTGCCCGCCTGCCTCCCCGGGTCGCCATGCCGTGAGAGTGTGACGAGAAGCCGGGGCGGCCGTACGATCCCCGCATGGCTGCCCCTGTCATGTCACTGGAGGTGCTGCCCGCTTCTTTCGGCGACTGCCTGCTGCTGACCTGCCACACGCCGTCTGGCCCCTGGAGGCTGCTGGTCGACACCGGCCCGGACGAGACCTACTCGGCCCTGCAGGCTCACCTCCGGTCGCTGATGCCCAACGCGCAGGGCAAGCGCGTCGTGGATACGTTCGTGGTCTCGCACATCGATCACGATCACATCGGTGGTGCGGCGCTGCTGCTCAACGACGATTCGCTCGACCTCGAGTTCGGCGACATCTGGTTCAACGCGCCCACCCCCGCCGGACCCAGGACCCGCGGCGTGGCCGAAGGGCAGCGCCTCGCCGAGATCCTGGGCGCGACCTCGCGCGCCCTGCCCTGGAACGTGGCGACGGAAGGGCAGTGGCTGCGCTCGTCGCCGAAGCAGCGGTGCCCGAGTATCGATCCGCGTCGGGGCCTCAAGTTGACGGTCGTCTCGCCTTCGCTCATGAAGCTCAAGGCGCTGTTTGCCCAGTGGGACAAGGAGCTCGCGAAGATGCGGGCCAAGACGCGGGAGGCCGTAGAACCTGCACGTTTGCCGCGAGGCGTGCTCTTGTTGGAAGACCTGGCGGCATCCGAGACCGCGACGGACAAGGCACTGCCCAATGGCTCCAGCATCGCGCTGCTCGTCGAGTACAAGAAGAAGTCCGCACTCCTGGCGGCCGACGCGCACCCGGATGTCTTGGTGGAAGAACTGCGTGCACTGGCGGACAGCCGCCAGGTGAAGCTGCCCTGGAATGTGGACGTGTTCAAGCTGCCGCACCACGGCAGCCGGGCCAACGTCACGACCGAGCTGCTGAAGGTGGTGCGCGCCAGGCACTACGTCGTCAGCACGAACAACGCGCAGTTTGGACACCCGGACTCAGAGGCGCTCGCACGCGTCATCTGCACGGGCGGGCGGCCGACGATCTGGTTCAACTACACCACGAAGCAGAACCTGTCCTGGAACGATCCTGAACGGCGGGCCCAGTACCGCTACGCATGCCGTTACCCCTCGGCGCCGGGCGGCGGCGTGCGATTGGAGTTGTGAAGACTTCGACCGCTGCGCTGCGCCAGCGTCAGGGTTGAGTTAACGACGTGAGGTCGAATGCCTTCAGCCACTGACCCAACTCTGGTGCCGACCAAGCCCGAAGGTCCATGCGGTCTGCCTGCTCGAGCACCCACCGCTTCCACGCCATCACCAGATCCGTGTCGATGCCGCCTGCCGCAGCGCTGGCCTCCACCGCGGCCACCAGCGTCCTGATCTCGTCCGAACGCCGCAGCCCGGCGGACGCCTGCATCATCAAACGCTGGCGCTTCCACAGCAACGCCCGCGCCTCTGCCTCACGGCGTTCGCGTTTCCGTCGTGCAGCCTCTTCGGCCTCACGAATGGCTCGCTGCCGTTCCTGGGCCGCATGCTCGTAGCGCCACTTCACCCCTTCCCGAAAGGCCTTCTCCCAGCGGGCAAGCAACAGGGACGTGGCATTGGGGACGATTGCCTGTATCCGTCCGGCCAAGTCGTCTTGCGCCGGTGATATAGCCCAAGGATGCTCGTGTCCGCGTCAATTCATCGCGGACACATGGACACTTCAGGAATCGAGCTGCCGAGCAGACGGACACGGCGGCGGCATGCGCCGGAATTCAGGGAGCAGGTTGTGCAGGCATGCCGGCAGCCCGGGGTATCGATCGCGGCCGTCGCATTGGCCAATGGCCTGAACGCGAACATGGTTCGCAAGTGGGTGATCGACGCCGAGGCAAGGCCGGCTCAGGCGCCGATGTCCGACCGGGTCGGTCCAGCGCCGGTCGACGACAAGCCAGCACCGAGCGCACCACCTCCCTTCCTGCCACTGGCAATCCGCACACCGACCCCACCGAAGCCTGCGGACGAGATCCGCATCGAGCTGCAACGCGGTGCCACCGCCATCAAGGTGGCATGGCCTTCGGCCGCGGCGGCCGACTGTGCGGCGTGGCTGCGCGAGCTGCTGCGGTGATCCAGGTCGATGCCTGGTGGCTGTCCACGCAGCCCCTGGACATGCGCGTGGGCACCGAGGCTGCACTGGCACGCGTGGTGCAGGTCTTCGGCCAGGCGCACCCCCACCACGCCTACCTCTTCGCCAACCGGCGCGCCAACCGCATGAAGGTGCTGGTCCATGACGGCATCGGCGTGTGGCTGGCGGCGCGGCGCCTGAACATCGGCAAGTTCACCTGGTCCAGCGATGCGGCGAGCACACTGCCGCTGTCGCGTGCACAGTTCGACGCCCTGGTGCTGGGCCTGCCCTGGCAGCGCATCGGCGAGGCCGGCATCATCCGCGTCATCTGATCTGATCCGAGACCATTGGACGGGCCGGTGGCAATTGCCGGATGTGCCGATGCGCGATGCACTGCAGTGCGGCACGATCAGGGTCCATGATCAGTGCGCAGCAACTGGACGCCCTGGACCCGCAGACGCGGCAGGCGATGCTGTCGCTGCTGGCCGAGGTGCGCGCCAAGGAAGAGCTGATCGCGCAGCGCGACCGCGAGGCCGCCTTCAAGCAGGCGCTGATCGACAAGCTCACGCACGAGATGGTGGTGCTCAAACGGCTGAAGTTCGCCGCCACCAGCGAGCGCTTCGCCAGCACCCTGGCGCCTGAGCAGAAGAGCCTGCTGGAAGAGACGCTGGACACCGACCTGGCCGAACTCGGCCAGGAGATCGAGCGTGAACTCGGCAACGCGAG
This sequence comes from Piscinibacter sp., assembly GCF_050175855.1. GTDB lineage: Bacteria > Pseudomonadota > Gammaproteobacteria > Burkholderiales > Burkholderiaceae_C > Piscinibacter. The sequence continues at coordinate 1,466 of NZ_JBFXIO010000394.1, read as the reverse complement.
CGACAAGGGCAAGACCGAGAAGAAGACGCCCAAGCGCACCCCGCTACCGCCGCACCTGCCGCGCCGCGACGTGGCGCATGAGCCGGCCGAGACGACCTGCGGCTGCGGGCTGGGGATGCAGCGCATCGGCGAGGACGTGGCCGAGAAGCTGGACTACCAGCCAGGCGTGTTCACCGTCGAACGTCACGTGCGCGGCAAGTGGGTGTGCCGCTGCTGCGCGAAACTGATCCAGGCGCCGGTGCCCGCGCATGTCATCGACAAGGGGATCCCCACCACCGGCCTGCTGGCGCACCTGCTGGTGGCCAAGTTCATGGACCACCTCCCACTGTACCGCCAGGAGCACATCTTCGAGCGCGCCGGCCACGTGATCGCCCGCTCGACGTTGGCGCAGTGGGTGGGCGAGTGCGGTGCGCAACTGCAGCCGCTGGTGCAGGCGCTGGCCGACGAACTTCGCCGCCACGTGGTGCTGCATGCCGACGAGACGCCGGTGGCGATGCTCAAGCCCAAGCACCTGCGCGACGGCAAGACGCACAAGGCCTACATCTGGTCGTACTGCACCACGAGCGCCAACCCGATCAAGGCGGTGGTGTTCGAGTTCAGCGAGACCCGCGCCGGAGAGAACGTGCGCGAGTTCCTCAAGCTGGACACGCCACAGGCCTGGAAGGGCACCCTGGTGACCGACGGCTTCAGCGGCTACAACGCCACCACCACCAAGGGGGTGACCTCCGCGCAATGCATGGCGCATGCCAGGAGGAAATTCAACGACCTGTGGGCCAACCACCGCAGCGAGGTGGGCCGCAAGGCGTTGCGGTACTACCAGGTGCTGTTCGGGATCGAGCGAGAGATCGAGGAATTGCCCCGTGACGAGCGGCGATCGATCAGACGGCGCAAGTCACGGCGGGTGCTGGCCGTGTTCCACCGATGGCTGCTGACGCAGCGGCAGCTGGTACCGCCGGGTTCGGCCACGATCAAGGCCATCGACTACAGCCTCAAACGCTGGACCGAGCTCACCCGCTTCGTCGACGACGCCGACGTGCCGATCTCGAACAACTGGGTGGAGAACCAGATCCGCCCGATTGCCATCGGCAGGAGCAACTGGTTGTTCGCGGGCAGCCTACGCGCCGGCAAGCGGGCGGCGGCCATCATGAGCTTGCTTCACTCGGCACGCATCAACGGGCACGACCCCTACGCGTACTTCAAGGACGTGCTCGAGCGGCTGCCGACACACCCGGCCAGTCGAATCGACGAACTGCTCCCGCATCGCTGGTCGCCCGCGGCCTGACCCGAAACGACGGTCTCGTGGCCAGGGTCAAGGTGACTTGGCCGGACGCATACTGCGCAGCGGCCCTTTCGTCGAGACTACGGAGGTAACTCTCCTGCTCCGCAGGAGTGTTCGGGCGACCGCCTCGAGGTATGGCCGGGATGGTCGCGTCGTACCACTGGCTGTCACGCACACGCGCGCGCGT
>NZ_JBFXIO010000393.1:0-4641 GCF_050175855.1 Piscinibacter sp. | reverse complement strand
ATCAGGGCTTCCAGCACCGCGCGGCCCACGCCGCTTCCGCGCACGGCCTGGATCACCGCCATCCGCCCGATCTTGGCCACGCCCGGCACATGCTGCAGCAGCCTGCCGGTGGCCACCGGCAGGCCGAAGCGGTTGTAGGCCACGGCGTGGATGCAGGCGGCGTCGGCGGCATCCCACTCCATCTCGGCAGGAATGCGCTGCTCCTCGACGAATACCTCGGTGCGGATGGCGCTGGCGTGCGTACCGAGCGTGGCCCAGTCGCCGACGCGCGCCTCGACCATGTCCTCGCCGGCCTCGAAGCCCTGCAACACGCCGCGCAGCCCCTCGGGCACCGGGCGTGAGGTCTGGGTGTGCGGGTCGGCGAAGACGTAGATCAGTTCGCCGTCGACCAGCAGATCGTCGCCGCAGAACACCGCGCCGAGGAACTGGATCGACGAATTGCCGACGCGCGCGCAGCGCATGCCGACGTCGAGCCGGTCGTCGTAGCGCGCGGAGCCGTGGTACTCCACCGTGGCCTTGCGCACGTAGAGGTCGCCGCCGAGCGACTCCATGGTCTCGGCGTACGGCAGCGCCATGCTGCGCCAGTAGCCGGCCACGGCAGTGTCGAAGTACATCAGGTAGTGCGCGTTGAAGACGATCTTCTGCGCATCGATCTCCGCCCAGCGCACGCGCAGCCGGTCGAAGAACCGGAACTCGCTTCTCTTCATGGTTCGAAAGCCTTCTTCAGTTCGGCGCCCAGCCAGGCCTGCGCCTGGCGGGCCTCGTCGAGCACGCGGCCCATCTTGATGAAATCATGGGTCATGCCGCGCACCAGGTCCATGCCGACTTCCACGCCCGCGGCGCGCAGACGGTCGGCATAGGCGATGCCCTCGTCCACCAGCGGGTCGCACTCGGCCAGCAGCACTAGTGCCGGCGCCACGCCCTCGAGATCGTCGGCATTCAGCGGCGCGAAGCGCCAGTCGCTGCGCTGCGAACGCTCGATGTATTGCTCGAAGAACCACTCGATCGTCGTCGCATCGAGCAGGAAGCCGTTGGCGAACAGTCGGTGCGAGGCGGTGTCGGCATGCGCAGTGGTGCCCGGCGTGATCAGCACCTGGGCACGCAGCGCCAGGCCGTGGTCGCGGGCGTGGATGGCGGCCACCGCGGCCAGCGTGCCGCCGGCGCTGTCTCCGCCCACGGCGATGCGCTGCGGGTCGAAACCCTGCTGCCGGCCCGCTTCATGCAGCCAGCGCAGTGCTGCCCAGGTGTCGTCCACCGCCGTGGGGAAACGGTGTTCCGGCGCCAGCCGGTAGTCGAGCGCGAGCATCTGCGCATCGGCGAGCAGCGCCAGCTGGCGGCACAGGCTGTCGTGCGTCTCGAGGCCGCCGATCGTGAAGCCGCCGCCATGGAGATACAGCAGCGTGCCGCGTGCATCTGGCGTGGGCCGGTAGCGCCGCGCCGCCAGCGGCGTGCCGTCGCCGCCGGGCACCTGCAGGTCTTCGACCTCGTGCATCGCGGCGCGAGGCAGGTCGAGCACCTCCGCGGCCGTCGCATAGGCGACACGCGCCTGCTGCGGCGTCATGGTGTGGAAGGGGGGACGGCGGGCGCGCTGGATGCGGTCCAGCACGCTGGCCATGCGCGGCGAGAGGAGTCGGGTGCTCATCGGAGCGCGGCAGTCTGCCACACGCGGGTGCGCCCGCTTGCGCGGGCCTGTGTGCTGCCTACACTCGCGGCCATGGCCTTCATCAACTACATCACCCAGATCCAGATCGACTTCGGCGCCGTGTCGCTGCTGCCCCAGGAGTGCGAGCGCATCGGCATGCGCAAGCCGCTGGTCGTCACCGACACCGGCGTGCGCGCTGCGGGCGTGCTCGACAAGGCCCTCGCGGCCCTCGGCGCCGTGCCCTGCGCGGTGTTCGACCAGACACCCTCCAACCCCACCGAGGCCGCGGTGCGCGCCGCCGTGCAGGTCTTTCGCGCGCAGGGCTGCGACGGGCTGATCGCGGTCGGCGGCGGATCGAGCATCGACCTGGCCAAGGGCGTCGCGATCGCGGCCACGCACGACGGCCCGCTGAAGACCTACGCCACCATCGAAGGCGGCAGCCCGAAGATCAGCGAGCGCGTGTCGCCGCTGATCGCCGTGCCCACCACCGCAGGCACGGGCAGCGAGGTCGCTCGCGGCGCGATCGTGATCGTCGACGACGGCCGCAAGCTGGGCTTCCACAGCTGGCACCTGGTGCCCAAGGCGGCCATCTGCGACCCCGAGCTGACACTGGGCCTGCCGCCGCTGCTGACCGCGGCCACCGGCATGGACGCCATCGCACACTGCCTGGAGACCTTCATGGCGCCGGCGGTCAACCCGCCAGCCGACGGCATTGGCCTCGACGGGCTGGAGCGCGGCTGGGCACACATCGAGCGGGCCACGCGCAACGGCGCGGACCGAGACGCCCGCTGGCAGATGATGAGCGCCAGCATGCAGGGTGCCATGGCCTTCCAGAAGGGCCTGGGCTGCGTGCACAGCCTCAGCCACAGCCTCGGCGGCGTGAACCCGAAGCTGCATCACGGCACGCTCAACGCCGTATTCCTGCCGGCGGTGGTGCGTTTCAACGCCAGTGCCGAATCGATGGTGCGCGAGCGCCGCCTGGCCCGTCTGGCGCATGCCATGGGCATCGGCTCCTGCGATGCGGCCGGTACCGAGATCGCCGAGGCGATCGGCGACATGAACGCACGCCTGGGCTTGCCGAGCGGCCTGCGGGCGATGGGCGTCGGCCCGGAACTCTTCGAGCGCGTCATCGACGGCGCCATGGCCGATCACTGCCACAAGACCAATCCGCGCATCGCCACGCGCGACGACTACCGGCAGATGCTCGAGGCCTCGCTGTAGCCTGCTAGAAGACCGAGTCGCGATCGATGCCGTGGCGCAGCATGCGCCGCTTCAGCTTGACCAGCGCCTCTTGCTGGATCTGCCGGATGCGTTCGCGCGTCAGACCGAGGCGCTCGGCCAGCACTTCCAGCGTCTCCGGCTCGCGGTCGCGCAGGCCGTAGCGGCCGGCAAGCACCTCGCGCTCGCGCTCGTTGAGTTCCTCCAGACCGTGCTCGAGCAGCCGCTCGACCTCGTTGGACAGCGTCAGGCTCATCGGATCGGTGGCGCCGTCGTCGGCCACGCTGTCGAGCAACGACTCGGAGCCGCCCTCGGTCGGGTTGCGATCGATCGGTGCATCCAGCGAGGTGGGCTGCTCGGCGAAACGCAGCAGTTCGCTCACCTCCTGCACCGGCCGGCCGAGCAGCGCCGCCACGTCCTCGACACGAACCGGCCGCTCGCCATCGCTGCCTGCGGGCGCCTGCGATTCGAGCAGGCGCCGCGCCTTGAGCACCTGGTTGAGCTCGCGCACCACGTGCACCGGCAGCCGCACCAGCCGGGCCTGGTGCATGATCGCGCGCTCGATGCTCTGGCGGATCCACCACGAGGCGTAGGTCGAGAAGCGGAAGCCGCGCTCCGGCTCGAACTTGCCGATGGCGTGCATCAGCCCGAGGTTGCCCTCCTCGATCAGGTCGGGCATCGGCAGCCCGCGGCCGAGGTAGTTCTTCGCGATGCTGACCACCAGGCGCAGGTTGTGCTCGATCATCGCCTGGCGCGCCTCGAAGTCGCCCTGCCGGGCACGAACGGCGGTGTCGTACTCCTGCTGCGGCGTCAGCAGCGGGGCGCGGCGGATCTCGCGCAGGTAGGTCTGCAGCGTGTTGCCGACTTCCCCGTCGCCGGCAGGTATCTCGATGGGACGCACCTCGACAGCAGCGTCGTCATGCCCGTCATGTCCGTCAGGGCCGCTGACTTCGGGAGCGAAGCCGTCACCATCGCTCAGCGCGTGGCCGTTGATCGGCGGCGGCGGGTTGATCGATGCCCCGGATGGCGATGTGCGCTTCCTGGGCATCGGCGGGGCCTTCCGTGGTTCGCCGTCAGCGCGGCGGCAGCAGCTTGGCCGGATCGACCGGCTTGCCTTGCCGGCGGATCTCGAAGTGCAGCAGCACGCGATCGGAGTCGGTGTTGCCCATCTCGGCGATCTTCTGGCCGCGCTTGACGGCCTGGTCTTCCTTGACCAGCAGCGTCTGGTTGTGCGCGTAGGCCGTGAGGTAGGTGGCGTTGTGCTTGAGGATCACCAGGTTGCCGTAGCCGCGCAGGCCGGAACCGGCATACACCACCTTGCCATCGGCCGCCGCGAGCACCGGGTCACCGAGCTTGCCGGCGATGCCCAGGCCCTTGCTCTTGCCTTCCTCGAACACGCTGTTGACCGGGCCGGCGGCCGGCCACATCCAGTTGACGTCGTCGTCGCCGGTGCGCGGCGCAGCCGGCGCGGTGACGGTGGCGACCGGCGCCACCGGCGGCGGCGCAGCCGGCGTCGTCACCGGTGCAGACGTCGCGTTGGCGCTGGCGGCCGACGGCGCCGGCTTCGCGTCGAGCGGGCGTGTCTCCGCCTTGGCGATGGTGACCGGACGGGTCGAGACCCCGGAGGCGTTCTCCCCTGGCGGCACCACGCGCAGCACCTGCCCGACCTCGATCACGTTGGCGTTCTCGAGGTCGTTCCACTTGACCAGGTCTTTCCAGTTCTGGCCGCTCTCCAGCCCGATGCGGATCATCGTGTCGCCGGGCTTCACCGTGTAGTAGCC
>NZ_JBFXIO010000392.1:0-4643 GCF_050175855.1 Piscinibacter sp. | reverse complement strand
AGAACGCCGGCCGCAACAACAACGGCCACATCACGATGCGCCACAAGGGCGGTGGTCACAAGCACCACTACCGCGTGGTCGACTTCGTGCGCAACAAGGACGGCATCCCGGCGAAGGTCGAGCGCATCGAGTACGACCCGAACCGCACTGCCCACATCGCGCTGGTTTGCTACGCCGACGGCGAGCGCCGCTACATCATCGCCCCGCGCGGCCTCGAGGTCGGCGCGACGATCATGTCCGGCGCCGAGGCCCCGATCAAGGCCGGCAACACGCTGCCGATCCGCAACATCCCGGTGGGTTCGATCATCCACTGCATCGAGCTGCTGCCCGGCAAGGGCGCGCAGATCGCCCGCTCGGCCGGCGCCTCGACGACGCTGATGGCCCGCGAGGGCGTCTACGCCCAGGTGCGGCTGCGCTCGGGTGAAGTGCGCAAGATCCACATCGACTGCCGCGCCACCATCGGCGAGGTGTCGAACGAGGAACACAGCCTGCGCCAGTACGGCAAGGCCGGTGCGATCCGCTGGAAGGGCATCCGCCCGACCGTCCGTGGCGTCGCGATGAACCCGGTGGACCACCCGCACGGTGGCGGCGAAGGCCGCACGGGCGAGGGCCAGGTGCCGGTGTCGCCGTGGAACACGATGACCAAGGGCTATCGCACCCGCAACAACAAGCGCACGCAGACGTTCATCGTCTCGCGTCGCAAGAAGTAAGGAGCCACGGTCATGACTCGTTCGCTCAAGAAGGGTCCGTTCGTGGACCACCACCTGATGGCCAAGGTCGAGAAGGCTGCCGCCATCAAGGACAAGAAGCCCATCAAGACCTGGTCGCGCCGCAGCACGATCCTGCCCGAGTTCATCGGGCTGACGATCGCCGTGCACAACGGCAAGCAGCACGTGCCCGTCTACGTTTCCGACCAGATGGTCGGCCACAAGCTCGGTGAATTTGCGCTGACGCGCACGTTCAAGGGCCACCCGGCCGACAAGAAGGCCGGCAAGAAGTAAGGATGACGACGATGGAAACCCGAGCAATCGTTCGCGGCGTGCGTCTGTCGGCCGACAAGGGCCGGCTGGTCGCCGACATGATCCGCGGCAAGAAGGTCGACCAGGCGATCAACATCCTGACGTTCACGCCCAAGAAGGCGGCCGGCATCGTGAAGAAGGCGCTCGAGAGCGCCATCGCGAATGCCGAGCACAACGACGGCGCCGACATCGACGAGCTGAAGGTCAAGACGATCTACGTGGAACAGGCTGCCACGCTGAAGCGTTTCTCCGCGCGCGCCAAGGGCCGCGGCAACCGCATCAGCAAGCCCACCTGCCACATCTTCGTCACCGTCGGCAACTGAGGCCAGAAGGAAGACCATGGGACAGAAAATTCATCCGGTCGGCTTCCGTCTGCCGGTCACGCGCAACTGGGCCTCGCGCTGGTACGCGTCGAACCAGAACTTCGCCGGCATGCTGGCCGAAGACCTGAAGGTTCGCGAGTTCCTGAAGGCGCGCCTGAAGAGCGCTGCCGTCTCGCGCATCCTGATCGAGCGCCCCGCCAAGAACGCCCGCATCACCATCTACTCGGCCCGTCCGGGCGTGGTGATCGGCAAGAAGGGCGAGGACATCGAGAACCTGAAGGCCGAACTGACCCGCCGCCTCGGCGTGCCGGTCGCGGTGAACATCGAGGAGGTGCGCAAGCCCGAGATCGATGCGCAGCTGATCGCCGACTCGATCACCCAGCAGCTCGAGAAGCGCATCATGTTCCGCCGCGCGATGAAGCGCGCCATGCAGAACGCGATGCGCCTGGGCGCCCAGGGCATCAAGATCATGTCGTCGGGCCGCCTGAACGGCATCGAGATCGCGCGCTGCGAGTGGTACCGCGAAGGCCGCGTGCCGCTTCACACGCTGAAGGCCGACATCGACTACGGCTTCTCGGAAGCCAAGACCACCTACGGCGTCATCGGCGTGAAGGTGTGGGTCTACCGCGGTGACCGCCTCGGTCACGGCGAGGCCCCGGCCGCCAAGCCGGAAGCTGGCGAAGACGACCGCCGTCCGCGTCGTGGCCCGCGTCCGGGTGGCCCGGGTGCGCCGGGCGGCCGTGGCCGCGGCCCGGGTGCCGACCGCGCCCCGCGTCAGTCCGGTGCGCCGGCCGACGGCAGCGACAAGCCTGCCGCCGCCGCCGACGCGCCCAAGACCCCCGCCGTCAAGCGCGTCCGCAAGGTCGCCGCGCCTGGCGCCGAGGGCAAAGGAGAATAAGCATGCTGCAACCTGCACGCAGAAAGTACCGCAAGGAGCAGAAGGGCCGCAACACCGGCATCGCCACGCGTGGCGCCGCGGTGTCGTTCGGCGACTTCGGCCTGAAGGCCACCGAGCGCGGCCGCCTGACGGCGCGCCAGATCGAGGCCGCCCGTCGTGCCATCTCGCGCCACATCAAGCGCGGCGGCCGAATCTTCATCCGCATCTTCCCCGACAAGCCGATCTCGCAGAAGCCGGCCGAAGTCCGCATGGGCAACGGCAAGGGCAACCCCGAGTACTACGTGGCCGAGATCCAGCCGGGCAAGGTGCTCTATGAGATCAACGGCGTGCCCGAGGCGCTGGCCCGCGAGGCCTTCACGCTGGCTTCGGCCAAGCTGCCGCTGAAGTGCACGTTCGTGGCGCGCGCCATCGGCGCCTGAGGAGCAAGACCATGAAAGCATCTGAACTGCGCGCCAAGGACGTCGCCGGCCTGGAGAAGGAAGTCAGCGATCTGCTGAAGGCCCACTTCGGCCTGCGCATGCAGAAGGCCACGCAACAGCTGAACAACCACTCGCAGCTGGGCAAGACCCGCCGCGACATCGCTCGCGCCAAGACCATCCTGGCCGAGAAGAAGAAGGAGGCTGCCAAGTGAGCGAAGCGCAAACCAAGGCCAAGAACACCCGCACGCTGATCGGCAAAGTCGTCAGCGACAAGCGCGCCAAGACCATCACCGTGCTCGTCGAGCGCCGTGCCATGCACGAGCTCTACGGCAAGATCGTCGCCAAGTCGAGCAAGTACCACGCGCACGACGAGAACGGCGAGTACAAGATGGGCGACGTGGTCGAGATCGCCGAGAGCCGGCCGATCTCCAAGACCAAGTCGTGGGTCGTGACCCGCCTGGTGCAGAAGGCCGCGGCCGTCTAAGTCAGCCAGCGCCAGAGGCCTTTGCGGGCCTGCGGGCGAAACGGCCGGAACGCTGGAATACTGGCGTCCGGCCGTTTTCTTTGGGTTCCAACCAGGAGGAGCACGACATGATCAAGATCGGAGACAAGCTGCCGGCGGGCAAGCTGCAGGAGTTCATCGAGGTCGAGGGCAATGGCTGTACGCTCGGCCCGAACACCTTCGACGTGGAGCAGCTCGTCGCCGGCAAGAAGATCGCCATCTTCGGCCTGCCCGGCGCCTATACGCCCACCTGCTCGGCCAAGCACGTGCCGGGCTACGTCGAGAAGTACGACGAACTGAAGAAGGCCGGCATCGACGAGATCTGGTGCGTGTCGGTCAACGACGCCTTCGTGATGGGCGCCTGGGGTCGTGACCAGCACACCGGCGGCAAGGTGCGCATGATGGCCGACGGCAGCGCCGACTTCACCAAGGCCACCGGCCTGACCCTGGACCTGACCGCCCGCGGCATGGGCCTGCGCTCGAACCGCTACTCGATGCTGGTGGTCGACGGTGTGGTCAAGACGCTGAACATCGAGGGCCCGGGGAAGTTCGAGGTCAGCGACGCCGGCACGATGCTGGCCCAGGCGAAGCAGGTTCTCGGCTGAGTTCCCGCTCCCCGGTCCCGGACCCGGTTGACACGGGTTCGGGTTTGCCTTCATAATCCGTAGCTTCGCCGAAAGCTCGGCCGTTTCCGTTCGGGAACACCGGGCCTCGGATCCGCCCACACAACGGGCCCAAGACTGACCGCGCAGGTGTCTGCCGGTTCAAGTTGGGGACAGACAATGATTCAAATGCAATCGCGACTCGACGTCGCGGACAACACTGGCGCGAAGTCCGTCATGTGCATCAAGGTGCTGGGCGGCTCCAAGCGTCGCTACGCCGGCATCGGCGACGTCATCAAGGTTTCCATCAAGGAAGCCGCGCCGCGTGGCCGCGTCAAGAAGGGCGAGGTCTACAGCGCCGTGGTCGTGCGCACCGCCAAGGGCGTGCGCCGCCAGGACGGCTCGCTGGTTCGCTTCGACGGCAACGCCGCCGTGCTGCTGAACGCCAAGCTCGAGCCGATCGGCACCCGCATCTTCGGGCCGGTGACGCGCGAGCTGCGCACCGAGCGCTTCATGAAGATCGTTTCGCTGGCGCCGGAAGTGCTCTGAGCGGCACGGAAGAGAAGGACAGGCCATGAACAAGATTCGCAAGGGCGACCAGGTCATCGTGTTGACCGGCCGCGACAAGGGCAAGCGCGGCACCGTGACGCAGCGCGTCGACGACGAGCGCATCGTCGTCGAGGGCGTGAACATCGTGAAGAAGCACGTCAAGCCGAACCCGATGAAGGGTACGACCGGCGGCGTCGTCGAGAAGTCGATGTCGATCCACCAGAGCAACGTGGCGATCTACAACGCCGCCACGGGCAAGGCCGACCGCGTGGGCGTCAAGCTCCTGGCCGACGGCAAGAAGGTGCGCGTCTACAAGTCCAGCGGCGACGAG
>NZ_JBFXIO010000391.1:0-4646 GCF_050175855.1 Piscinibacter sp. | reverse complement strand
CGCCGCGTGCAGGAGCACGAGATCAAGCTCGAGGCGCGCACCGCACCGTCGCCCGACAGCGAGATGTTCGTGCAGGCCGTGGGCCTGATCGACAAGCGCCGCACCGGCACCGCCGAGCCGACCAAGGACAAGTCGCTCGAGCGCGGCCAGACCTGGGTGCGCTTCGATCGCCTCGGCGGCACGCCGTTCGCGCTGCAGGCCGGGCGCGTGCCGCTGATCGACCGCCGCGCCTGGTGGTGGGACGACGACCTCGACGCCGTGCGCATCGTCGGCCGGGGCCAGGGCTGGCGGCTGGACACCGGGCTCGCGCAGGAACTGCTGCGCGTCTCCTCGAAGGACCGCGGCATCGCGCCGGGCCAGCGCAACGTGCGGCGCTGGTTCGGCCAGGCCAGCTGGCGGCCGGCGCGGCGCCATGCCGTCGAGCTGTTCTGGCTGAACCAGCGCGACGGATCGCCCCGCCCGCCGCTGGGCAGCGTCGCGATCGACGAGGACGCGCTCGACACCAGTGACCTGAGCGCGCGCTGGGTCGGGTTGCGTGCCAGCGGCGAGTTCCGCCCCGACGTCGGGCCGCGCCTGGCCTACTGGGCCGACGTGGCGCGGCTGCGCGGCACCGAAGCGCTGACCGACTACAGCGAGCTAGCCGACGGCAGCTTCCTGGCAGGCGCCACCGGCGACCGCCCGGTCCGCGGCCATGCGTACGACGTCGGCGCGGTGCTCGCCTTCCCGGTACCGCTGCGGCCGTCGATCGGCGCCGCTCTCGCGCGCGGCTCGGGCGGCGAACGCAGCGCGACGCTGGACGCCAACTTCCGCCAGACCGGGCTGCAGGAGAACAAGGCGCGCATCGGCGGCGTCAAGCGGCTGCGGCGATACGGCGAGCTGCTCGATCCGCAGCTGTCCAACCTCGAGGTGCGAACGCTGGCCACCGGCATCCGCCTGTTCGACAACAGCTCGCTGGAGCTGATCGCGCACCGCTACCGGCAGGTGGTGCCGTCCACCGTGCTGACCGGCTCGCGGCTGTCGGCCGACCCGGCCGGCACCAGCACCGACATCGGCCGCGAGATCGATGTCTTCCTGGCCGTCCGCGAATGGAAGCACCTGGAGATGACGCTGCGCTGGTCGCGCTTCGTGCCGGGCACCGCCTTCGCCGAAGGCGAGCGCGACCCGGCGCACGGCATCGAGTTCGGTGCCGCCCTCAACTTCTGACCCGACGAGGAGAACGACGATGAAACTGACCGTGGTGGGAACGGGCTACGTGGGCCTGGTCACCGGCGCCTGCTTCGCCGAGATGGGCAACGACGTGCTGTGCATCGACGTCGACGCCGACAAGATCGCACGGCTGGGCCGCGGCGAGATCCCGATCTACGAGCCGGGCCTGGAGGAGATCGTCCGCCGCAACGTCGCGCAGGGCCGGCTGCACTTCGGCACCGACGTTCACGAGGGCGTGCGCTTCGGCACGATGCAGTTCATCGCCGTGGGCACGCCACCCGACGAGGACGGCTCGGCCGACATGCGCCACGTGCTGGCCGCCGCGCGCGCCATCGGCGAGCACATGACCGACTACAAGTGCGTGATCGACAAGAGCACCGTGCCGGTGGGCACCGCCGACGCGGTGCGCGAGGAGATCGCCCGCACGCTGGCCGCGCGCGGCGTGACGGTGCCGTACACCGTGGTTTCCAACCCGGAGTTCCTCAAGGAAGGCGCGGCCGTCGAGGACTTCATGCGGCCCGATCGCATCGTGGTCGGCGTCGACGACGAGCGTGCGCGCTTCCTGATGCAGGCGCTGTACGCGCCCTTCCAGCGCCAGCGCGACAAGCTGGTGCTGATGGACGTGCGCTCGGCCGAGCTGACCAAGTACGCCGCCAACGCGATGCTGGCCACGCGCATCAGCTTCATGAACGAGATGGCGCTGCTGGCCGAGAAGCTCGGCGCCGACATCGAGCAGGTGCGCCGCGGCATCGGCAGCGACCCGCGCATCGGCGCGCAGTTCCTCTACGCCGGCTGCGGCTACGGCGGCTCGTGCTTCCCCAAGGACGTGAAGGCGCTGCTGCACGCGGCCGCCGGCGCCGGCGAGCCGCTGCAGGTGCTGTCGGCGGTGGAGCGCGCCAACGAGCGGCAGAAGCGCGTGCTGGTCGATCGCGTCGTGCAGCGCTTCGGCGAGAACCTATCCGGCTACACCTTCGCCCTGTGGGGCCTGGCCTTCAAGCCCGACACCGACGACCTGCGCGAGGCGCCGAGCCGCGTGGTCGTGGCCGAGCTGGCCGCGCGCGGCGCACGCATCGTCGCCCACGACCCCGAGGCGATGGCAGGCGCGCGCCGGCTGTTCGGCGCTCTGCCCGCCGTGCACTTCGCCGACACGCCGATGCAGGCGCTGGAGGGCGCCGACGCACTGGTGATCGTCACCGAATGGAAGGCCTACCGCTCGCCCGACTTCGAGCGCATGCGAGTGCTGCTGCGCCAGCCGGTGGTGGTGGACGGCCGCAACCTGTTCGACCCCTGGCTGATGCGCGACGCCGGCTTCGAATACCTGCCGATCGGCCGGCGCACGGGCGACGCCCCGGCCACGCTGCCGCTGGCGCTGGCGGCCTGAGGGCCGGGTGCCGCATTCCCCCAGCGGCGATCCCCGCATCCACGATCCGAGTCCGCGACACGCCTGGCCTCACGCCGCTGAGTGCGGCCGGGGCGGCGCTCTCATGGGACATTCCCGCAGCCACGGGTACCGGCGCCCGTGCCTATGATCGGCCGGCGCGGCCATCCCGGGCCCGACAGCAGACCATGAAGGACCCGATGGGAGAGACAGCCCGCCACATCTCGCACCGGCTTGCGGCACTGCCGGCCGCCGCATTGACCGGCGTGCAACGCGGCATCGAGAAGGAGAGCCTGCGCGCCAATGCCGACGGCTCGCTGGCCCTCACCCCGCATCCGGCCGCGCTCGGCTCGGCGCTCACGCATCCGCACATCACCACCGACTTCAGCGAGTCGCAGCTCGAGCTCATCACCGGCGTGCATGGCAGCGTCGCGGGGTGCCTCGACGAACTGCGCCAGATCCACGCCGCGGTGGCGCGCGCGCTGGGCGACGAGATGATGTGGGTGTCCAGCATGCCCTGCGGGCTACCGCCCGACGAGACGATACCGATCGGCCGCTACGGCAGCTCGAACATCGGCCGCGCCAAGAGCGTCTACCGCATGGGCCTGGGGCACCGCTACGGCCGGCGCATGCAGACGATCTCGGGCATCCACTACAACTGGTCGATGCCAGGCCTGACCAGCGAAGACTACTTCTCGCTGATCCGCAACTTCCGTCGACACGTCTTCGTGCCCATGCTGCTGCTGGGCGCCTCGCCGGCGGTCTGCGAGAGCTTCGTGGCCGGCCGTGCGCACGAGCTCCAGCGCTTGGCCGGAAGCACCCTCGGGCTGCCGCACGCGACCTCTCTGCGCATGGGGCGGCTCGGCTATCGCAGCGACGCGCAGGCCTCGCTCGCGGTCAGCTACAACAATCTCGACAGCTACGCCCGTTCGTTGCATGGCGCGCTGACGCAGGCCTATCCGGCCTACGAGGCCATCGGCGTGCACAACCCGGGCGGCGAATACAACCAGCTCGCCACCACGCTGCTGCAGATCGAGAACGAGTTCTACGGCAGCATCCGCCCCAAGCGCGTGATCCGCAGCGGCGAGCGGCCGCTGCACGCGCTGCGCGATCGCGGCGTGGAGTACATCGAGGTGCGCTGTCTCGACCTCGATCCGTTCGAGACGCTGGGCATCGCCGCGCCCGCCGTGGCGCTGCTCGACGTGTTCCTGCTGCATTGCCTGCTCGCGCCCAGCGCCGCGGATTCGCCCGACGAGATCGCGGCCCTCGGCCGCAACCAGGAGCGCACCGCGGCCCGCGGACGCGAGCCGGGCCTGCGGCTGGAGCGCGGCGGCCGGGAGGTCGTGCTGCTGGAGTGGGCGGCCGAGGTGCTGGAGCAGTGCGTGCCCATCGCCCGCGCGCTCGATGCCGCGCAGGGAGGCTCGCGGCACCGTGCCGCACTGACCGCCGCGAGCGAGGCCCTGGGCGATACACGCGCGCTGCCCTCATCACGTGTGCTCGACACGATGGCACGCGACTTCGGCGGCTCGCACATCCAGTTCGTGCGATCGCGATCGGCGGCCACGAAGCGTGCGTTGCTGGAGGCACCCTGGAGCGCGGAGCTCGACCGGCATTTCCGGACGATGGCCGCGGCATCGATCGAGGCGCAACGCGCCGCCGAGGCGGCAGACCGGGAGCCCTTCGAGTCCTTCCGGCAGCGCTACCTCGATGCAGCGCGGCTCACGCCTTCGACCGGCTGAACCGGCGAGCCGGCCGGAGTGCCCGTCGAGACGGGCACTGCGACACGCGAAACGCACGAACACCCAAGCATGGCACGGCGCCGCGAGGGACGATCGGCTGGCCTGCCCGGAGGGACTCGAACCCCCGACCTGCTGCTTAGAAGGCAGCTGCTCTATCCAGTTGAGCTACGGGCAGCGCGGAGGCGGAAAGAGATGGTCGGGGTGAGATGATTCGAACATCCGACCCACTGCTCCCAAAGCAGTTGCGCTACCAGGCTGCGCTACACCCCGAACAGCCGCGATTGTAGTGGCCCGGCCCTCAGGGGCGGACTTCCGCCGGCGCA
>NZ_JBFXIO010000390.1:0-4672 GCF_050175855.1 Piscinibacter sp. | reverse complement strand
GCAGGAAATCATGCACAAGCGCAAGTGAAGGCCTTGGCATGATCGACCTCTATACCTGGCCAGCACCCAACGGCCAAAAGGTGCAAATCCTCGTCGAGGAGTTGGGCATCCCGTACCGTGTCGTGCCGATCGACATCACGCAGGGCGACCAGCACCACCCCAGCTATCGCGCCGTGAACCCGAACGGCAAGATCCCGGCCATCGTCGACCATGCGCCACGCGACGGCGGGCCACCCCTGACGATCTTTGAGAGCGGCGCGGTCATGCAGTACCTCGCCGACAAGGAAGGGCGCTTCCTTCCCGCCGAATTGCGCGCGCGCAACAAGGTGCTCCAATGGCTCTTCTGGCAGATCGGGGGGCTCGGGCCGATGATGGGCCAGGCGCAGCACTTCTTCCGCTACGCGCCGCAACCCGTGCCCTACGGCATCGAGCGCTACCAGCAGGAGACCCGGCGCCTGCTCGGCGTCTTGGAGGAACGCCTGGACGGGCGCGACTTCATCGCCGCCGACTATTCCATCGCCGACATGGCGTGCTTTCCGTGGATCCGCATCCACAAGCTGACAGGCGTGGCGTTGGACGACTTCCCCCGCGTGCAGGCCTGGTACGGCCGTGTGCGGGCCCGGCCCGCCGTGGACCGTGGCGTGTCGCTGTTGCGGGAGCGATGGGTCGACGTGACGAAGTCCGACGACGCAAAGCGCAATCTCTTCCGGAAGCCAACCGAATGACGGACACCGCCACGGATGTCGTGGAGGCATTCATCGACCTTCGCAGCCCCTACTCGTACCTGGCACTGGGTCCGGCGCGTGAACTGGCGCAGCGCACCGGACTCCACATCGAGTGGTGGCCGTACCTGACCGACTTCCGCTCGGCCTACGGTGGTGAGGTCGAACAACGGTCGGGCCGTGACGTGGCGAAGCTGAAGTACCTGTACATGGACTGCCGGCGCCTGGCCAAGCTGCAGGGTCTGACCATCCGCGCGACGACCAAGCTTTGGGACGCCACGCTGGGCAGCCAGGCCATGTTGTTCGCCAAGGCCGAGGGGCGGATGTGGGAGTTCTGCGATCCGGTGCTGCAGGCCTTCTGGCGGCGCGAGTTCGACCTGGAGTCGGCCTCGGACATCGAGGCAGCCTTGGTGCAGGCTGGCCTGTCGTCGAACGAGTGGCGGGCCTACCGCATCGACTGCGCGGACGAGGATCTCCGCACCGCTGCGGCGCGCGCCGAAGACCTGGGCGTTTTCGGTGCGCCGACCTTCATCTTCCGCGGCGAATTGTTCTGGGGCGGGGATCGCATGGACCTGCTGGCCAGCACGATCGCGCAAGCTCGCGCCTAGCGAGTACTCAGCCTGCGTGGCGGTCGTGCTCCTGCGTCGACCCGTCCCCGCTCACCACGTAGGCGCGTAGCCGAGGTACATCGACGAGCAGGATGCCCTTGTGGGGATCGTTGCGCACAAAGCCGACGCGCCTGAACTCGCTCAGGGCCATGTTGACGCGCTGGCGTGACAGGCCGCAGATCAGCGCGAGTTCATGCTGCGGAATCGAGAGTTCCTGTGCGTCAGACGACACGCTGTTGGCCAGCATCAACAGGCCTCGGGCCACTCGCATCTCCGGCCCGAGAAGGCGGCTCGCTTCAAGCATCCCGACGAACGTGCCCATGCGCTCGTTCAAGATCTCGCACAGGAAGTGATTGAACGGGATCGAGGACTGGCGCAAGGTCTCGAAGGTCGTGGCAGGCACCAGGAAGATGTGCGATGGCGTTAACGCGCGCAAGTCGTAGCGGCGCAGCTCCTTCTTCAACAGAGAGCCATCGCCGCCCCACTCGCCCTCGCGCAGGCAGTACAAGGTTGTCTCCGAACCATCCGCTGCCAGCACATACATCTGCAGGAAACCACGGGACAGTCCGTACCAGTGTAGGCACGGTTCTCCGGCGCGGGCAATGTACTCGCCCGCCTCAGCCGTTCGCTCCGTGGTCGTCTCCAGCATCAGGCTTCGCAATTCGACCGGCAGCGCGCGATACCACGGCCAACGTTCCAGGAAGACAGCGAGGTCCGCTGGCTGAGAATGACGTGGCTCAGTGGGGGGCATGGCTTTGTTCGTTCAGCGGACGGTGACGCGCAGAAGAGTGAGCGCTGCAGCGGCGAACGGCCCTTTCGTTGCAGCGACAGGCGCTGGCCGGGGGCCGATGCACAGTCATCCCTTTCATCACACTGCCCGCGAGGGCTCCATGGAACAGGCCTCCTGGCTCGTCGACCTGAACTCTCCATTCTCCTACTTGCTCCACCGTGGACGACGCGCCCTGCGCAACCGACGCGCGTTAGGGTGATCTCACCCGACTTGAGGCGTCTTCCGCCCGGAAGCCAGTGGCAGCGACCACTGCAAAGTTGGCCAAGATCAATGAAGGTCTAGAGCATCGGCCAATGACTGCTCTCGCGGAAAGTCATCG
Source organism: Piscinibacter sp. (assembly GCF_050175855.1). GTDB lineage: Bacteria > Pseudomonadota > Gammaproteobacteria > Burkholderiales > Burkholderiaceae_C > Piscinibacter. The sequence continues at coordinate 2,233 of NZ_JBFXIO010000390.1, read as the reverse complement.
ATCGTAATGGGTCGGCCACTGCCGACCGCGGATGTCGGCTATCAGATCGTTCAACCTGGGGGCCGGCTTTCCGGCGGTGAGATCGGGTGCCCGACCGGCGCAGGCCGACCCAGTCATTATCTTGAGCTGCGGCGACGTCACCCGCTGTCGATGGCCGCTTGGTACAGGCGGTCAGCCGCAACAGGCACCAGGTCTTCCGGCCTCACCCTGCAGACGATGCTGCTGGATCGGCGGGCACGGAACGCTGCCATACGAGCAGTAGACGCAGCAGTCGCCCGCCAGCGGCCTGAGTACCGTATGGCACTGCTCGCATTCGTAGAACCACTGGCAGGCGTCGGTGGGCATAGTTTCCACCGTCGCATGGCCGCACTGCGGGCAGGTCAGCGTCGACACGAGTTCGACCGTACTCACTTGGCGCCCCCGACCACGGTCGACGGATAGCCGGCGTCGGTGGTCGCCCGGGTCAGGGCATCGACGCTGGTCTTGGCATCGTCGAACTGCACCACGGCCTGGCGCTTGCCGAAGTCCACCTCGGCTCGGTTGACGCCCTCGACCTTGCCCAGCGCCTTCTTGACGGTGATGGGGCACACCGGGCAGTCCATCGTGGGCAGCGACAAGGTCACGGTGCGCGACGCGCTCCACGCCGGCACGGCCAGTGCGGCACCAAGGGTCAATACCAGGAACTTGTTCATGGGGACCTTTCAGTAGAAGAGCGGCGCGAACCACGGGAAGGCCAGCGCCAGCAGCACCAGCAGCGCGACGGCGAAGAACAGCCCTTGGTAGCGCCGGCGCACGCGCGGCACGGCACAGACGTCGCCGGGCGCACAGTCGGGCACGCGCCGCCAGATGCGCCTTGCCGCCAGCGCTAGGGCAGCCAGTGCGACTGCGATGAACAGCGGCCGCCAGGGCTCCAGCGCCGTCAGGTTGCCGATCCAGGCGCCGGAGACGCCCAGGCTCAGCAGCACCAGTGGACCCAGGCAGCAGCTTGTCGCCAGCAGGGCCGCCAGCGCGCCCGCGAGCAGTGGGCCACGTTCGCTGCCGGACGAAGTCGGCGTGGATGCAGGGGAATGGTTGCCCATGCGTCCAGCATACTTCCGTACTTGAGTACGGAGTCAAGCCTCATGCCGAAAGTCCTTAGCCCAGCAGACCTCGCCCTGACCATCGGCGCGCTGGCCACCGAAGCCGGCGTCAATGTCGAGACCATCCGCTTCTACCAACGCCGCGGCCTGTTGCCCGAACCCGAGCGGCCGCCGCGCGGCGTGCGCCGCTATGGGCCTGCCGATGTGGCTCGCGTGCGCTTCATCAAGTCGGCACAGCGCATCGGCTTCAGCCTAGACGAGGTGGCACAGCTGCTTCAGCTCGAGGACGGCACGGGCTGCGGCCAGGCGCGCGAGATTGCCACCCATCGGCTGCTCGACGTGCGCCAACGGCTGACCGACCTGCAGCGCATCGAAGCCGCGCTGTCGGCGCTGGTGGCCCGCTGCGCCGACGCCCGCGGCCGCGTGGCATGCCCGCTGATCGCCGCGTTGCAGGAGGCCGCATGATGGAACTGCTGAAGGTGTCGGCGCTGTTCGCGCTGACGGCCGTGATGGAGATCGTCGGCTGCTACCTGCCATGGCTGGTGCTGCGTCAGGGCAAGCCGGTCTGGCTGCTGTTGCCCGCCGCGGTCGCGCTGGCGGTGTTTGCGTGGCTGCTGACCCTGCACCCTGCCGCCGCAGGGCGCCCCTACGCGGCCTACGGGGGCATGTACATCGTCGTGGCGCTGGCTTGGCTGTACGTCGTCGACGGCGTGGCGCTGACGCGCTGGGACTGGGCCGGCGCCGCAGTGGCACTGGCCGGCATGGCCATCATTGCGCTACAGCCTTCGACGCTGGATCCCGCCAGCCGTTAGCTCTGGTCAGCCAGCCAGGCGGCCGCAATCACTGTGGCCGTCGATCGTGTACTTGGTCTTCAGTCAGCTTTCGGTCAGTGCTGCCGTCCAACCGGTCCAAGTTTTCTGCTGCACCCCCAGTCCGGTTGGCCATGAAGGACTGCTTCGCAGACGCCCCGACCGCAAGTGACCGGTCCGGACGTCGGGCAGCTTTGGAGAAGCTTGAACTTCCGGTTTGGGTCGATTTCGGCCAGCCAACTCGGCGAACAGGCTGCCGGAGACCGGTCATTGAGCTCCGGCCCTGTGCCCGCCGCGGCGTGAGTACCGTCAGTTCGAAACGAACTCATCGCCCAAGATCGCGGC
>NZ_JBFXIO010000389.1:0-4704 GCF_050175855.1 Piscinibacter sp. | reverse complement strand
TCGTGCGCGCGCGCCACGCGGCGCGGCAGCGGCTGCACGCGGCTGGCCACGTGCATCGCATACAGGCGCGCCACCTTGAGCTGCTCGAGCGGGTCGTCGACGAACACCGCATGCGGGAAGGGCATGGTCTCGGCGGCGCGGTCGGGGCTCGCAGCGACGATGTCGGCGCGCAGGCTGGCCAGCTCCTGCGCAGCGCTCGCCCAACGGCAGGCCTCGCGCTCGAGGAAGACCAGTTGCGCGCGCGCGGCGAGCTGGCTGGTGTCCAGCCCGAGCGTCAGCGCGGTGCGCACGCACTCGGCGGCTTCGGCCTTCATGCCGCGGTCCTTGAACGACATGCCGAGGCGGAAGTGCACCGTGGCGTCGTCCATCTTCAGCGCCAGCGCCTGCATGTAGGCGCCGATCGCGTCGTCGTGGCGGTGGCAGCGCTGCAGCGCCGCGCCCAGCGATACCCACCAGGGCTGGTCGCGCATCGCGGCTTCGGGCAGCGAAAGCAGGCACGCGAGCGCCGCCTCGTTCTGGCCGCGCTCCATCAGCGCGTGCGACTCCAGCGTGTAGGCCAGCGTCAGGTTCGGATCACGCGCGCGCAGCGACTGCGCGCGCCGTATGGCGAGGTCGGCGCGGCCGGCCTTGATCAGCGCATGCGCGGCCGCCAGGCCGTAGGCGCTGTTCTCGTGCGCGACAAAGGCCTGCTCGAAGCCGAGCGCGGCCTCGCCCCAGAGCTCGCGCTGGGCGCTGGTCTGGGCGGTCTGCCACTGGCGCCAGGCGCGCTGTTGCGCGGCCGAGGCGGCGTGCGGTGGGTTCGGCTGGGGCAGGACGAGGGCCATGGTCGGGCGAGCGTACCCGTGCGCCGCGCCGCGCAGCCGCGGAAAAGGCCGGCTTCCGCCCGCCTGTTCAGCCCGCCTCGCGGCGCAGGGGCCGCACCGCCGCGCGCCAGGCCTGCGCCCGCTCGCGCCACTGCGCCGCCTGCTGCGCCTGCCCCAGGCTCTGGTGGAAGGCCGAGAGGTTGTGCGCCGCCAGGAAGCTGCCCCGGCCGCGCACGCTGTCGGGCAGCTCGGGGCGTTCGCCGATGGCCACGGCACGCAGCCAGCTTGCCTCGATCTGCGGCAGCAGCTCGGCCGCGCGCTCCGGCTCGGCCAGTGCCCAGTCCAGCAGCAGGTCGCCGAGGGCGAAGAAGAAGTCGGGCGATTCGCCCCAGTGGGCGATCTCGTGGCCGGCCAGATCGACGGCTTCGGCAAACTGCTTCAACTTCTTGAGGGTGAACAGCAGCCGCACGACCAGATCGTGCCGCCAGGCCGCAGACGCATCGCCGCGGCGGTGCGCCTCCATATAGAAAGGCAGCGCCTGCGCGAACAGCGAGCGCACCTCGAGGTCCTTGCCGAGCTGATAGTGAAGATAGGCGTCACCCGGATGCTCGGCCAGCGCCAGGCGCAGCAGTCGCTCGTTGCGCCCGGCCTTGGCCTGCTGCGCGGCGGCGAGGTAGCCGTCGTGCCCCACCACCAGCGGCAGCCGCTCGCGCGGCAGCGAGCCCGCCGGCTGTTCGTGGATGCGGCCCTCGTAGTGCACGCCGGCCGGCAGCAGCCGCGGGATCCAGCTCGGCGCCTGCTGCACCTCGCCGCCGGCGCCGTCCACTTCGCTGGTGACGCTGACCAGCCCGATGAACGAGGCATCGCGCGAGCGAACGCCGGCCAGGCATGCGGCGCCCGAGGCGATCCACTCGTCGGCATCGAGCACCAGACGCCAGGGCGCGGTGGTATGCGAGAGCGCGAGGTTGCGCGCGGCACTGAAGTCGTCGGGCCAGGCGGCCGATAACACGCGGGCCCCGGCCGCGGCAGCGATCTCGCGCGTGGCATCGGCGCTGCCGGTGTCGAGCACGATCATCTCGTCGACATGCGGTTGCGCGCTGGCCAGGCAACGCGCGATGCAGCGTGCCTCGTTGCGCGCAATCATCACCAGGGCGATCGCAGAGGGCATGGCGGCATTGTCGCGCGGCGCGAAGGCGCAACCGGATGCAACCGATGCACGGATGAAGAGGGGTTCGGGCGTGCTATTTCCACGATCAGGCCCTTGACGAACTCCGAAGCCCCTTCTCCTCCCCCCTCAAGTTTTTCCGGCACGGCTCCGATAACCCTCGCAACGGTTCTGGCATCAGCACCGTGTCCGGTTAGCCGGCCAATGGTTGAGCAGCACGACGCACTGCAAGACACAGCGGACGACTGGAGTCTTAACCACTGACAGGAGTCTTCATCATGCCCATGACCATCAACACCAACGTGTCGTCGTTGAACGCCCAGCGCAATGCCACCTCTTCGCAGGCTTCGCTGTCCACCTCGCTGCAGCGCCTGTCCTCCGGCCTGCGCGTGAACTCGGCCAAGGACGACGCCGCCGGCCTCGCCATCGCCGACCGCATGAACGCCCAGATCAAGGGCATCAACGTCGCCATCCGCAACGCCAACGACGGCATCTCGCTGGCGCAGACCGCCGAAGGCGCGCTGTCCACCGTGACCGACGTGCTGCAGCGCATGCGCGAACTGGCGGTTCAGGCCCAGAACGGCACGAACGGCACCAGCGACCGCGCCAACCTCGACACTGAATACCAGCAGCTGTCGCAGGAAATCACCCGCATCTCGCAGCAGACCAAGTTCAACGGCACGGCCATCGTCGGCTCCGGCGCCGGCGTGAACACCTTCCAGGTGGGCGCCAACAACGGCGACACGCTGACGATCACGACGTCGCAGGTGGCGACGGTCGGCGGCGGCCTGACCACCGCCTCGGCGGCCTCGACCGCCGTGGCGGCGATCGACAGCGCGCTGGACACGATCACGACCAGCCGCGCCACCTACGGTGCCGCCATGAGCCGCTTCGAGTTCGCGATCAACAACCTGCAGATCACCGGCGAGAACCAGCAGGCCGCCCGCGGCCGCATCATGGACGCCGACTTCGCGCAGGAAACCGCGAACCTGTCGCGTGCCCAGATCCTGCAGCAGGCCGGCTCGGCGATGGTGGCCCAGGCCAACCAGCTGCCGCAGAACGTGCTGTCGCTGCTGCGCTGATCCTTCAGCCAACGCGTCACGGGCCGCCCTTCGGGGCGGCCTTTTCGTTGGCGGGTCCGCGGCGCGGACCTGCGGGTGTTTCGCGCCGCTATTCGTCGGACCCCCGGTCGCGCGGCTGCCGAAGAATCCGTCTGACAGGCCGAACCTCGAGAGGGGCCTGAAGTCGCCGGTCAAGTGATCCGGCAGCAATCGGATCCTTCAGGAGTGCTTTCATGCCGCAGACCATCAATACGAACGTTTCGTCGCTGAACGCGCAACGGAACCTGAACACCTCGCAGAGCTCCCTGGCCACGTCGATGCAGCGCCTGTCTTCGGGCCTGCGCGTCAACTCGGCCAAGGACGACGCCGCCGGCCTCGCCATCGCCGACCGCATGAATGCGCAGATCCGCGGCATCAACGTCGCGATCCGCAATGCCAACGACGGCATCTCGCTGGCGCAGACCGCCGAAGGCGCGCTGGCCACCGTCACCGACGTGCTGCAGCGCATGCGCGAGCTGGCCATCCAGGCGCAGAACGGCTCCAACGGCACCGGCGACCGCGCCAACCTCGACACCGAATTCCAGCAGCTGTCGCTGGAGATCACGCGCATCGCGCAGCAGACCAAGTTCAACGGCACGGCCATCGTCGGCTCAGGCGCCGGCGCGCAGACCTTCCAGGTCGGCGCCAACAACGGCGACACGATGACCATCACCACCTCGACGGTGAGCACGGTGAGCGGCGACATCCTGACGGCGGGTGCGGCCTCCACCGCGGTGTCCGCCATCGACGCGCAGCTCGACCTGATCACCACCAGCCGCGCCACCTACGGTGCCGCGATGAGCCGCTTCGAGTTCGCCATCAGCAACCTGCAGATCACCGGCGAGAACCAGCAGGCTGCCCGCGGCCGCATCATGGATGCCGACTTCGCCGCGGAAACCGCCAACCTGTCGCGGGCGCAGATCCTGCAGCAGGCCGGCACCTCGATGGTGGCGCAGGCCAACCAGCTGCCCCAGCAGGTGCTGAGCCTGCTGCGCGGTGGCTGAGCCCGCACAACACTTCGTCACGCACGGCGGCTCAAGAACGGGCCGCCGCCGCCGAGAACAAGGCGCCGAGCGCACCGAGAGGGTCACGCGCCGGCGCCTTGGCACTTCCTGAAAGGGTTTCCGCATGGCCACCATCAGCTCACCCGGCATCGGCAGCGGGCTCGACGTGAGCTCGATCATCACGCAGCTGATGGCCATCGAACGCCAGCCGCTCAAGCAGCTGGAGACCGCCGAGACGAAGATCCAGTCGCAGATCTCGGAGGTCGGCAAGGTCAAGAGCGCGCTGTCCAAGTTCCGCGACCTGTCGGCCAAGCTGGCCTCCACCGATTTCTGGAAGACCACCACCGGCACCTCGTCGAACAGCGCGGTGAGCATCACCACCAGCAGCACGGCGAGTCCGGCGCAGTTCGAGGTCTCGGTGGGCACGCTGGCCAAGGCGCAGACCATCGCCGCGCCGGCGGTCGCCTCGAGCACGGCCACGCTGGGCTCGGGCACGCTGACCATCCAGCGCGCCGGCGGCGGCGATCCGTTCAACGTCCCCATCGAGGCCACCGACACGCTGGCTGGCATCCGCGACAAGATCAACGCCGCCGGCGCCGGCATCACCGCCAGCATCCTCAACGCCGGCAGCG
>NZ_JBFXIO010000388.1:0-4736 GCF_050175855.1 Piscinibacter sp. | reverse complement strand
CCGTGTCCGAACCCGCATCGCTCAACCCGGCCCAGATGGAGGCGGTGCACCACCTGGGCGGGCCCTGCCTGGTGCTGGCGGGCGCCGGCTCGGGCAAGACGCGCGTGATCACCCACAAGATCGCCCGGCTGCTGCAGGCCGGCTACGCGCCCGCGCAGATCGCCGCGATCACCTTCACCAACAAGGCCGCCGCCGAGATGCGCGAGCGCGCCAAGGCGCTGATCGGCGCGCGAGCGGCCAAGCCGCTGGTGGTGAGCACCTTCCACTCGCTGGGCGTGCGCATGCTGCGCGAGGATGGCCAGCGCGTCGGCCTGAAGCCGCAGTTCAGCATCCTCGACAGCGACGACGTGCTGTCCATCCTGAAGGACGCCGGCGGCAGCAACGACAACGCGCTGGCGCGCCGCTGGCAGTGGGCGATCAGCCTGTGGAAGAACCAGGGGCTGACGAGCACCCAGGTCGAGCCGGCCAATGACGACGAGCGCATCGCGCAGCGCGTGATGCAGCGCTACGAGGAGCGGCTCGCGGCCTTCCAGGCGGTCGACTTCGACGACCTGATCGGCCTGCCGGTCGCACTGCTGCGCCGCGACGCCGAGGCGAGGGCGAAGTGGCAGGACGCACTGCGCTACCTGCTGGTCGACGAGTACCAGGACACCAACGCCGTGCAGTACGAGATGCTCAAGCTGCTGGCCGGCGAGCGGGCGATGTTCACCGCGGTGGGCGACGACGACCAGAGCATCTACGGCTGGCGCGGCGCGACCATCGACAACCTGCGCCGCCTGCCGGCCGAGTATCCGCAGCTCAAGGTGATTCCGCTGGAGCAGAACTACCGCTCCACCGGCCACATCCTGCGCGCGGCCAACGCGGTGATCGGCCACAACCCCAAGCTGTTCGAGAAGAAGCTGTGGAGCGCCTTCGGCGACGGCGAGCCGGTGCGGGTGGTCGAGTGCGATGGCGAGGAACACGAGGCCGAGCGCGCGGTGGCTTTCATTCAGTCGCAGCGCGGCCAGGGCGGCCAGGTGGCGTTCAAGGACTTCGCCGTGCTCTACCGCGCCAACCACCAGGCCAAGGTGTTCGAGAAGGCGCTGCGCAAGGCGAACATCCCGTACAAGGTCTCGGGCGGCCAGAGCTTCTTCGACCGCGCCGAGATCAAGGACCTGTGCGCCTGGCTGCGCCTCATGGTCAACAACGACGACGACCCGGCCTTCCTGCGCGCCGTGACCACGCCCAAGCGCGGCATCGGCCACCAGACGCTGGCCAGCCTGGGCGAGTTCGCGGCGAAGTGGAAGACCAGCCTGTACGAGGCGCTGTTCGCCGAGAGCCTGGGCAGCGTGGTCAACGCCCGGGCGATCGGCTCGCTGCACGAGTTCGGCCGCTACGTGAACGACCTCGAGTACCGCGCCCGCCACACGGTCGGCTCGGAAGACGCCAAGGCGCTGCTGACGGGCTGGCTGAAGGACATCGCCTACGAGAAGCACCTCTACGAGGGCGAGGACAGCGAGAAGCTCGCCGCGGCGCGCTGGTCCAACGTGATGGATTTCGTCGACTGGATCGCCCGGCGTTGCGGCGGCGAGATCGAGAACGACGGGGGCCTGTCGGTCGAGACCGAGAGGAAGAGCGTGCTCGAGGTGGCGCAGACCATCTCGGTGATCATCAGCCTGGCCGAGCGCGGCGACGAGCAGGACGTGGTCACGCTGTCGACGCTTCATGCCGCCAAGGGCCTGGAGTGGCCGCACGTGGTGCTGGCCGGCGTCAACGAGGGGCTGCTGCCCTTCCGCAGCGAGGACGACGAGATGACGCCGCAGCGCCTCGAGGAGGAGCGCCGGCTGATGTACGTCGGCATCACCCGGGCGCGCACCACGCTGGCGATCAGCACGCTGCGCCGGCGCAAGCGCGGCCGCGACACGGTGGCCGGCGTGCCCAGTCGCTTCATCGCCGAAATGAAGCTGCACGAGGTGCAGCAGAAGGAAGACCCGCGCGCCAAGCTGAAGGCATTGCGCGAGGCGGCGGCGGCACGCGCAGCGCAGGCCGTTGCGGCGAAGGTGGAGCCATGAGCCCGGTCCTGCGCGTCGCGCTGCTGCTGGCCGTGGCGCTGGCCGTCGGCGCGGGCGTGGGCCTACTGCCGCCGGCCGTGCTCTTCGTCGCCAAGCCGCTGGCCACCGTGCTGATCATCGTGCACGCCGCGCAGCGCGGCCACGACGAACCGGTGGCGCGGCGCTGGATCCTGGCCGGCCTGGTGCTCTCGCTGGCGGGCGACGTGGCGCTGCTGTGGCCGAAGGAAGGCTTCCTGCCCGGGCTGATCGCCTTCCTGCTCGCGCACCTGGCCTACATCGCGGCGTTTGCGTCACGTGCGCGGCTGCTGTCGCGGCCGGCGCCGTTCCTGCTGTACGCCGCCGTGGCCGCCGTGGTGCTCGCGTCGCTCTGGCCGGGCGTGCCGGCGGGCCTGCGCGTGCCGGTGGCGTTGTACGTGGTGTGCCTGGCGGCGATGGCGGCGCAGGCCGGCGTGGTGTGGCTGGTGATGCGCGGCACGCTGGCTGCGACTGCCGCCTGGTCGGGCGCGATCGGTGGCGCGCTGTTCGTGCTGTCGGATGCGCTGCTGGCCACCAACAAGTTTGCCGTGTCGCTGCCGATGGCCTCGCTGTGGGTGCTCGGCAGCTACTGGGCGGCGCAGTGGTGCATCGCCGGGTCGTTGCGCGAGCGGGCCGGTCCTACATCCCCTTGAACAACCCCGTGAAGCTGCGCGAGACCTCCAGCTTCTCCGGGTGACCCTTCACGCTGACCAGCTGGCGGCCGCGCAGGTCGCGGCTGACGCCGGCGATGGCCTTGACGTTGACCAGCGTGGAGCGGTGGATCTGCCAGAACAGCTCGGCGTCGAGCTCCTCCACCAGCTCCTTGATCGGCTTGCGGATCAGCGCCTCGGTCGTGGCGGTCTGCACGCGGGTGTACTTCTCGTCGGAGATGAAGAACAGCACCTCCTCGACCGGGATCATCTGGATGCTCTGGCCGACCGTGGCCTGGATCCACTTCAGCTTGGCCGCGCCCCCCGGGTTCATGTGCGCCGAGAGCTTCTGCAGCAGCTGCTGCATGCCCCCGAGCGCCGGGCCTTCGCCTTGCGCACGCTGGGCGATGCGCTTGCCGATGCGCTCGGCCGTGCGCGCCAGGCGGTCGCGCTCGGCCGGCTTGAGCACGTAGTCGGCCGCGCCCTGCTCGAAGGCTTCGACCGCGTACTCGTCGTAGGCAGTGATGAAGACCACCTCGCAACCGGGCCAGCCGTCGGCGGCCTCGTCGCCACAGGGCAGCTGCGCGATCGCGCGCGCCGCCTCCACGCCCGTCATGCCGGGCATGCGGATGTCGAGGAAGACGACGTCCGGGTGGTGCTGCTCGACCAGCTGCACCGCCTCCGCGCCGTTCTTCGCCTCGGCGACGATCTCCAGCGCCGGCCAGGCTTCGCCCAGCCGTGTGCGCAGCTGCTCGCGCATCAGCCGCTCGTCGTCGGCGATCACAGCGCGAAGGGTCCGCGTGTCGTCGTTCATGCCGGCATCGTAGCGTCGTCGCTCGGCTGCGCCACGTAGGGCACGGTGATCGTCACCTTGGTGCCGCCGGGCGGGTTCTCGGCCACGGTCAGCGCGGCCTTGCTGCCGTACAGCAGCTTCAGGCGCTCGCGGATGTTGTTCAGCCCGATGCCGGTGCCGGCGGTGGCGGCCTTGCCGAAGCCCACGCCGGTGTCGGCCACCGTCACGGCCAGCTTGCCGTGCACGATCTGCGCCTTCACCGACAGCAGCCCGCCCTCCGGCTTGGGCTCCAGGCCGTGCTTGATGGCGTTCTCCACCAGGCTCTGGATCATCATCGGCGGGAACTCGGCCGAGCGCAGGCCCTCGGGCACGTCGATCTCGGTCATCAGGCGGTCTTCCATCCGCACCTTGAGGATCTCGAGGTAAGGCTGGATCACCGCCATCTCGCGGCCGAGGTCGCGCACGCCGCTGCCGTTGCCGTTGGCTTCGCGCATCGTGGGCATGCTGGCGCGCAGCAACGCGATCAGGTTCTTCTGCATCGCCGAGGCACGTTTCGGGTCGGTCTCGATCAGGTGGTCGATCGAGGCGAGCGTGTTGAACAGGAAGTGTGGCTCCACCTGCGCCTGCATGGCCGCCATGCGGGCTTCCACCACCTGGCGCTTGAGCTGCTCGGCCTCGGCCGTCTCGGCGGCCTGTGCGGCCTTCACCTCGGCCTGCATCCTGCCCTTGTAGGTGAACTTCAGGATCGCCGACATGGCGATCCACAGGAAGGCCAGGGTCGGCAGTTCGTCGCCGAGCGTGACGTAGCCGCGGCGGTGGCTCGATGGGGTGATATTCACCGTCACGTTGGCCTTGGCCTCGCGCTCCGCGGCGGCGGCTTCCTCTGCCGCCCGAGCCGCTTCTTCGATGGCTTCGGTGATCTGGTCGCGCGCCTCGCGCACGGCCTCGCGCACGATCTCGCTGTCGGCACCGGGCGGCACCTTGATCTCGATGCCGTCGCGGCCGATCACCAGGCCTGCCTGGGAGGCGGCACTGGCGGCCGGTGCCGCCGCCGGCGACGCACGGCGGATGTGGATGCCATCCTCGTTGATGCTGATCTGCACCTCGCCCTTGGTCGCGCTCACCCCACTGGCGGCGCTGGCCGCGGGAGCCGGCGCGCGGCTGCGCTCGATGTGGATGATGGGCTCCCGCGGCGGCTTGGGGGGCGTCGGGGGCTGGGGTACGGCC
>NZ_JBFXIO010000387.1:0-4764 GCF_050175855.1 Piscinibacter sp. | reverse complement strand
GGCGGCTCGGTGGTGCTGGCGGCGATCATGCTGAAGCTCGGCGCCTACGGCTTCCTGCGCTTCTCGATGCCGATCGCACCGGATGCCAGCCGCGAGTGGGCCTGGTTCATCATCGCCCTGAGCCTGATCGCGGTGATCTACATCGGCCTGGTGGCGCTGGTGCAGCAGGACATGAAGAAGCTGGTGGCCTACTCGTCCATCGCGCACATGGGCTTCTGCACGCTGGGCTTCTTCATCTTCAGCGAGCTGGGCGTGTCCGGCGGCATCGTGCAGATGGTCTCGCACGGCTTCGTTTCCGGTGCGATGTTCCTGTGCATCGGCGTGCTCTACGACCGGGTGCATTCGCGCGAGATTTCTTCCTATGGCGGCGTGGTCAACACCATGCCGAAGTTCGCCGCCTTCGCCGTCTTCTTTGCCATGGCCAACAGCGGCCTGCCCGGCACCAGCGGCTTCATCGGCGAGTGGATGGTCATCCTCGGCACGGTCAAGGCCGGCTTCTGGCTCGCCTTCCTGGCCGCCACGGCGCTGATCTTCGGTGCCGCCTACAACCTGTGGATGGTCAAGCGCGTGTACTTCGGGCCGGTCGCGAACGACGACGTGAAGGCGCTGACCGACCTGAACAGCCGCGAGTTCCTGATGATGGCCATCCTCGCGATCGCCGTGCTGTGGATGGGTCTGTACCCGAAGCCCTTCACCGACGTGATGCACGTCTCGGTGACCGAGCTGCTCAAGCACGTGGCGCAATCCAAGCTGGTCCCCTGAGCCGGACGAGAATCAAATGAACGAGATGAACTGGCTCGCCATCGCCCCCGAGGTCGTGCTGCTGGTCATGGCCCTGGTGGTCGCCATGGTCGACCTGTGGGTCACGCACCCGCGTCGCACGCCGACCTACCTGCTGGCCCAGGCCTCGCTGGCCGCGGTGGCCGTGCTGCACCTGCTGCGCTTCGACGCCGGCGACACGGTCTATGCCGTCCAGCGTATGGTGGTTGCCGACCCGATGGGCCACCTGCTGGCCTTCTTCGCCACCGTGGCCACGATGGTGTCGCTGGCCTATGCGCGCCCCTACGCGGCCGACCGTGACATGCTCAAGGGCGAGTTGATCTCGCTGGCGATGTTCGCGCTGCTGGGCATCTGCGTGATGATGTCGGCGAACAACTTCCTGGTCGTCTACCTCGGCCTGGAACTGATGTCGCTGAGCCTGTATGCGCTGGTGGCGCTGCGCCGCGACCACGCCCCGTCCACGGAAGCGGCGATGAAGTACTTCGTGCTCGGCGCGCTGGCCAGCGGCTTCCTGCTGTACGGCCTGTCGATGATGTACGGCGCCACCGGCTCGCTGGAGATCGGCGAGGTCTTCAAGGCCATCGCCAGCGGGCAGATCAACCAGGCCGTGCTGGTGCTGGGCATCGTCTTCGTGGTCGCCGGCCTGGCCTTCAAGCTGGGTGCCGTGCCGTTCCACATGTGGATCCCCGACGTGTACCAGGGCGCGCCCACGGCCGTCACGCTGCTGATCGCCGGGGCGCCCAAGCTGGCGGCCTTCGCGATCACCATCCGCTTGCTGGTCGAGGGCATGTCGGGCATCGCGCAGGACTGGCAGCAGATGCTGATCGTGCTGTCGGTGGCCTCGATGGCGCTGGGCAACGTGGCGGCCATCGCGCAGAGCAACCTCAAGCGCATGCTGGCCTACTCGACCATCGGCCAGATCGGCTTCATGCTGCTCGGCCTGACGCCCACCGTGGTGTCGGTCAACACGCTGTCGGCGGCCAACGGCTACAGCTCGTCGATGTTCTACGTGCTCACCTACGTGTTCACCACGCTGGGCACCTTCGGCGTGGTGATGCTGCTGGCGCGCGCCGGGCACGAGGCCGAGCAGGTCGACGACTTCAAGGGCCTGGCGCGGCGCAGCCCCTGGTACGCCGCGGTGATGGCGATCTTCATGTTCTCGCTGGCCGGCATTCCGCCGACGGTGGGCTTCTACGCCAAGCTGGCGGTGCTGCAGGCGATCGTCTCGACCAACGTGGCGCTGTACATCTGGCTGGCGGTGATCGCCGTGCTGCTGTCGCTGGTGGCGGCGTTCTACTACCTGCGCATCGTCAAGGTGATGTACTTCGACGAGCCGGCCGACGCCCACCCGATCGCCAGCACGGGCGAGGTGCGCACCATCCTGTCGCTCAACGGTGCGGCGATCCTGGTGTTCGGCATCCTGCCCGGTGGCCTGATGGCGCTGTGCGCGCAGGCCATCGTCAAGGCGCTGGGTTCCTGAGCCTGCGGGCGTGAGCCGGCCTCCCGACCACGCCGACGACGCGCACCTGCGCGAGGAAACCGTCTCCCGCGAGACGGTCTTCGAGGGCCGGCTGCTGCAGGTGCGGCGCGACCGCATCCGCCTGCCCGACGGCGGCGAGGCCACCCGCGAATTCATCGTCCACCCGGGCGCGGTGATGGTCGTGCCCCTGGTGGACGACGGCCGCCTCGTGATGGAGCGGCAGTGGCGCTACCCGCTCGAGTGCGTGATGCTGGAGTTCCCGGCCGGCAAGCTGGAGCCTGGCGAACCGACTCTGCAGTGCGCGCAGCGCGAGCTGCTGGAGGAGACGGGCTACCGGGCCTCCGAATGGGCGCTGGCCGGTGTGCTCCACAATGCCATTGCCTACTCCAGCGAGCGCATCGAGATCTGGTTCGCACGGGGCCTGACGGCCGGCCAGCGCCGGCTCGACGAGGGCGAGTTCCTCGACCTGGAGCTTGTCGAGGAGGCCGAACTCGACCGCCTGTGCGCCACGGGCGCGGTGACCGATGCGAAGACGCTGATCGGCCTGCAGTGGTTGCAGAATTGGCGCGCCGGCCGATGGCCCATCCCGGGCTTCACGCCCCGATAAGCGGCTGCGGCCCATAATCGGGCGCATGAAGGTGCTGAACCTGCGCTGCGCCCATGACCATCGCTTCGAAGGCTGGTTCGGCTCCGACGAGGACTTCGAATCGCAGTCGGCCCGTGGTCTCGTAGGGTGCCCGGCCTGCGGCGATGCCAGCATTTCCAAGCTGCCCAGCGCCCCGAGGTTGAACGTCTCCGGCTTGAAGGAAGACGCTCCCGCCGCCGACCGCGTCGCCACCTTGCAGGCAGCCGCGATGCAGGCGGTGCAGCAGCTGGTGGCCCGGACGGAAGACGTCGGCGAGCGCTTCCCCGAGGAAGCGCGCCGCATCCACTACGGCGAAGCCGAGGCCCGCGGCATCCGCGGCCGGGCCAGCGCCGAAGACGCGCAGGCGCTGCGGGACGAAGGCATCGAGGTGGTCTCTCTTCCCGTTCCCGACGCGCTCAAGGGCCCTTTGCAGTAGCCCCCTCAGATCACGCGGCCCGGATTCATCCGGCCGTGCGGATCCAGCGCCTGCTTGATGGCGCGCATCAGCTTCATTGCCACCGGCGACTTGCGCTGCGCCAGCTCCTCGCGCTTGAGCGCGCCGATGCCGTGTTCGGCCGAGATCGAACCGCCGTGGGCCATCACGGCGTCGTAGACGATGCGGTTCACCTCGGCCTCGCGCTCGGCGAGAAAACGATCGGCCGGCTCGCCCTCCGGCGCTTGCACGTTGTAGTGCAGGTTGCCGTCGCCGAGGTGGCCGAAGTCGACCAGCCGCACGCCGGGCACGGCGCGCTCCAGCGCCTCGTCGGTGGCGCGCACGAAGGCGGGAATGCGCGAGATCGGCACCGAGATGTCGTGCTTGATGTTCAGCCCCTCGAGGCTCTGCGCCAGCGGGATCGATTCGCGCAGGTGCCACATCGTCTTCGACTGTTCCAGGCTGGCCGCCACCGCGGCGTCGACGATCAGCCCGCGCTCGAAGGCCAGCGCGAGCAGGTCCTCGAAACGCTGCGCGGCGTCTTCGGGGCGATCGCTGGCGCTCTGCTCCAGCAGCACCGTCCAGTTGGCGGCTGGCAAGGGCTGCTGCAGCTGCGGGAAGTGCCGCCGCACCAGGTCCATCGAGAAGCGGTTCATCACCTCGAAGCCGGTCAGCGATGCGCCGAGCCGGGACTGTGCCAGCCCGAGGAACTCCACCGCCGCGTCCAGCCAGTCGAGCGTGGCCAGCGCCGTGCTCACCGTGCCCGGCTGCGGATAGAGCTTCAGCGTGGCAGCGGTGATGATGCCCAGCGTGCCTTCGCTGCCGATGAACAGGTCGCGCAGGTCGTAGCCGGTGTTGTCCTTGCGCAGGCCCGACAGGCCGTTCCACAGCTCGCCGTCGGCGGTGACCACCTCGAGGCCCAGGCAGAGCTCGCGCGCGTTGCCGTAGCGCACCACCTGCGTGCCACCTGCGTTCGTGGCCAGGTTGCCGCCGATCGTGCAGCTGCCCTCGGCCGCCAGGCTGAGCGGGAACAGCAGGCCCTGCGCCGCCGCGGCCTCCTGCACCGCCTGCAGCAGGCAGCCGGCCTCGACGGTCATCGTCAGGTTGGCGGCGTCGAGCTCGCGCACGCGATTCAGGCGCCCGAGATGCAACACCACCTGCGTGCCGGAGACGTCGGGCACCGAGGCCCCCACCAGGCCGGTGTTGCCGCCCTGTGGCACGAGGCTCACGCCGTGGGCCGCACAGGCGCGCACCACGGCGACCACTTCCTCGGCGGAGCCGGGGCGCACGATCGCGCGAGCGCGACCATGCCAGCGCTTGCGCCAGTCGACCTCGTAGGCCGGCAGGTCGCCGCCCTTGAGCACGTGCGCCGTGCCGACGATGCCGCGCAGCGTGGCTTCCAGCGTCATGCCGCGCATGCCGCACCGGCGCGAAGCCGCCAGCGCA
>NZ_JBFXIO010000386.1:0-4772 GCF_050175855.1 Piscinibacter sp. | reverse complement strand
GCAGGGTCAGGAAGGACCCCGGCTGCACGAGATTCACGGCGTAGCCTGCTCCAGTAGACTGGCTGCGGATTTTACGAGCCCGGCCCGCACGGCCCTCCCGACCGTGATCAAGGACATTCCACCCGACGCGCGCCCCCGCGAGAAGCTGCTGTCGCAAGGGCCGGCCGCGCTGGCCGAGGCGGAGCTGGTGGCGCTGCTGCTGCGCACCGGGCTCAAGGGCACCTCGGTGCTGCAGCTCGCGCAGCAGGTGCTCGACGCCTTCGGCGGCATCGCCGGGCTGCTGCACGCCGACCCGGCCGATCTCAAACGCATCAAGGGCCTCGGTCCGGCCAAGCGCGCCGAGCTGTCGGCGGTGATCGAGCTGGCGCGACGCTCGCTGCAGCAGCGACTGGCCGATCGGCCTGCCTTCGACTCGCCCGGCGCGGTGCGCGACTACCTGCGCCTGCACCTCGGCCCGCGCGAGCACGAGGTGTTCGCGGTGCTGTTCCTCGACGCGCAGCACCGCCTGCTGCAGTTCGACGAGATGTTCCGCGGCACCCTCACCCAGACCAGCGTCTACCCGCGTGAGGTGGTGCGCCGCGCACTGGCGCTCAACGCCGCGGCGGTGATCCTCGCCCACAACCACCCCAGCGGCGTGGCCGAGCCGTCGCGTGCCGACGAATTCCTCACCCAGTCGCTGAAGAGCGCGCTGCAGCTGGTCGACGTTCGCGTGCTCGACCACATGGTGGTCGGCCGCGCCGGGGTCGTCTCCTTCGCCGAGCGGGGTCTGCTGTGAACTCGCCGAAGGTCAACTCCCTGGCCGACCTCAAGCTGCTGCGCAAGGCGATGCGCGAGGCCGAGCGCGAGGCGGCCGCCGCGGCGGCGCGCGCCCAGGCCGAGATCGCACGGCTGCAGCGCGAGCGCGACCTGTTCGCGCGCAGCGTCGGTCCGGTGGTGCCGCTGCAGCCGCCGGCGCGCGCCCCCATCGTCGTGCCCCGCCCCCACCCCGAGCCGCGCCAGCGCCTGCGCGACGAGGCGGCCGTGCTCGCGGAGTCGATCTCCGACGAGTTCGACGTCGAGTCGCTGCTCGACACCGACGAGGCGCTGTCGTTCCGCCGCCGCGGCGTCGGGCCGGAGGTGGTGCGCAAGCTGCGCCGCGGCGTGTGGGCCATCCAGGCCCAGCTCGACCTGCACGGAGCGCGCCGCGACGAGGCCCGCGAACGCCTGGCCGCCTTCCTGCGCGAAGCGGTGCGCGGCGGGCTGCGCTGCGTGCGCGTGATCCACGGCAAGGGCAACGGCTCTCCGGGTCGCGAGCCGGTGCTCAAGGGCAAGGTGCGCAGCTGGCTGGTGCAGAAGAACGAGGTGATCGCCTTCACGCAGGCCCGCGCGCAGGACGGCGGGCATGGGGCGCTGATCGTGCTGCTGAAACCATCGGACGCTGTGGGCAGCCGGCCAGCGCCCGGCCGCTCCGATGCGGCCGGCTGACCCCATCGGGGGGTGGCCGCGGTACCCCGCGGCCGGGGGCTCATATCAACCGCCCTTGTTGCGCATCCAGTCGGCAGTGCCGAAGAAGGCTTGCGCCAGGCGCTCGGCCAGCACCGGATCGACCTCGCGCTCGCGCATCGCCTGGCTCATGCAGGCCAGCCACTGGTCGCGCTCGCGGATGCCGATCGGGAACGGCAGGTGCCGGGCGCGAAGCCGCGGGTGGCCGAAGCGCTCGACGTAATGCTGCGGCCCGCCCAGCCAGCCGCACAGGAACCAGAACAGCTTGTCGCGGGCGTCGTCGAGCGTGCTGCCGTGCACGGAGCGCAGGGCGGCGTACGCCGGTTCCAGGTCCATCAGGTCGTAGAAGCGGTCGACCAGCGCCCGCACCGCCGGCTCGCCGCCGAGCAGTTCGAACGCCGAGGTCTCCTCGCGGGCCGTCGTGTCGCTCACGACATCAGCCTCTCGGCCGCCGCCGAGACGCCCTGCGCCGCCGGGCAGCCGGGCTGCAGTTCCATCAGCAGGCGGCGCTTCTGCACCGCCTCGCGCACCGCCGAGTCGGTCGGGATTTCGCCGAGCAGCTCCAGCTTGAAGGGCACGCCCGGATCGCTCATCTGCGGCGTCACGTAGCGGTCGATCACCTGCTGCAGTTGCCCTCGGATGACGCGGCCTTCGCCCTGGCGGCCGATCTGGTTGACCATCAGCCGCACGCCGGTGCGCTGCTGCTGCGTGGCCAGCACCTTGATGGTGGCGTAGGCATCGGTCAGCGATGTGGGCTCGGGCGTGGCCACGACCAGCACCTCGTCGGCCAGCGAGACGGCGTAGAGCACCACGTCGGAGATGCCGGCGCCGGTGTCGAGGATGATGCGGTCGAAGCGCGGCGCCACCTTCTCGATGACGTCGAGCAGCTTCTCGCTGACTTCCGGCGTGAGCCGCGAGTACTCCACCAGGCCGGAGCCGGCCAGCAGCACCGAGAAGCCGCCGGGCGCGGGCAGGATGGCCTGCTCCAGCTCGGCCTTGCCGGTGAAGACGTCGTGCAGCGTGATCTTGGGGAACAGGTTGAGCACCACGTCGAGGTTGGCCAGGCCGAGGTCGGCGTCGAGCACCAGCACGCGCTCGCCGCGCCGGGCCAGCGCCGCCGCGAGATTGGCCGAGACGAAGGTCTTGCCGACACCGCCCTTGCCGCTGGTCACGGCCAGGATGTGCGCCCGCGGTGCGGGCTTGCCGCCTTCGGCCGGGTTCGTTTCGCGGTCGCTGCTCATTCGAGATCCTGGAACTGGGAGTGGCCGAAGAGCAGGCCCTTCTCCTCGGCGCTGACGTAGGAGACCGGCGGCATCTCCAGGCAGGCGCGGTTGCGTCCTTCCTGCTTGGCGCGATAGAGCTGCTGGTCGGCACGTTCGATCCACAGCGGCGCCGAGGAGCGCACCCACTGCGGCGCATAGGCGCCGCCGATGCTCACCGTGACGGCGACGTCCACCCCCGGCGCCACGTTGACCGGCCGCATCTGCACCTTGTTGCGCACCCGCTCGGCCACCGTCTGGCCGAAGGCCGGCGGACAGTTGGGCAGGATCATCGCGAACTCCTCGCCACCGAAGCGCGCCACCGTGTCCATCGGCCGGATGCATTCGTGCAGCGCGCGGCCCACGGCGCGCAGCACCTCGTCGCCGGCGGGGTGGCCGTGGGTATCGTTGACCTTCTTGAAGTGGTCGATGTCGATCATCAGCACCAGGGCCGGTTCGCCGGCGCGTGCCACCCGGTCGATCTCGCGGGCCATCGCCAGCTCGAACTGGCGGCGGTTGGCCAGGCCGGTCAAGGCATCGCGGCTGGAGAGTTCGCACAGCCCGTCGACCACCGCCTGCAGCCAGCCTGCCGGATCACTCTGGCGGGTGTCGGGCAGCTCCATCCCGGACTGCTGAAGCAACTGCAGGGCCGACTCCAGGCGCAGGGAGCCGGCCTTGGTCGGCGGGGGCGGGGCGGGAGCGTCCAAGCGTGGAGATGGGTGAAGTCGGTACCGGCTTACAAGCCAGTCTAGCAGCCGTGCAGCGGTCGATTCGCCGAAATGACGCACTTTGACCCGCCTCATCGTTCGTGACGATCTTCCTCAAGCGGCACGGTGGCGCGTCGATAACCCGGTGACACCCCCGGCCGGGGAGCGCCTGCCTTGGCCGCCACAGATGGGAGACCCGATGAGCGCCCTCGCCTCCAACGCCACGCCTCGGCCGGCCGCTGCAGCCGCTGGCCTGCCGGCGCCGGACCAGGAGTTCAGCTTCGGCCAGGCCGACTTCGAGCGCGTGCGCACGCTGATCTACCAGCGCGCCGGCATCAGCCTGCACGCCGGCAAGCAGGCCATGGTCTACAGCCGCCTGTCGCGCCGCCTGCGCGAGACCGGCCACCGCAGCTTCGGCAGCTATCTGCAGTGGTTGGAGACGAACAGCGGCGCCAGCGGCGAATCAGAGTGGCAGGAGTTCATCAACTGCCTGACCACCAACCTGACCGCCTTCTTCCGTGAAGAGCACCACTTCCACGCCTTCGCCGACGACTTGAAGGCGCGCGGCACGAGCAATCCGCGGATCTGGTGCAACGCCGCCTCGACCGGCGAGGAGCCCTACTCGATCGCGATGACGGTGGCCGAGGTGCTCGGCGCCTCCACCGGTGCCCGCATCCTGGCCAGCGACATCGACACCAAGGTGCTGGCCACCGCCGCGCGCGGCGTCTACCCGGCCGATTCGCGCGGGCTCTCGCCCGAGCGGCTGCGCCGTCACTGCCTGCGCGGCACCGGCGCCAACGCCGGCTTCATGCGCATCCGCCCCGAGCTGCAGAAGCTGATCGAGTTCCGCACCCACAACCTGATGTCGGCGCAGTGGTCGCTCGGCGAACCCTTCGACTTCGTGTTCTGCCGCAACGTGATGATCTACTTCGACGCGCCGACGCAGCGCCGCGTGCTCGAGCGCATCCATGCGGTGATGAAGCCCAAGGGCCTGCTCTACGTGGGCCACTCCGAGAACTTCTCCGATTCGCGCGAGCTGTTCCGCCTGCGCGGCAAGACCATCTACGAGCGCGTCTGAGCCCGAGCGCTTCAGCCCTGCCCCGTCACGCCGATAACGCACGCATCATGGCCCTCGCACCCAGCATCACCTCTTCGGCCGGCACGCGGCTGGCGCGCCTGAAGGCGCAGCCGCGCAAGCCGGGCGAAGCCTCGTTCTTCTTCTACGACGCGGACTTCAAGAACGACGCCGTGAAGATCCTGCCCGGCGAGTATTTCGTCGACAGCGAGGACATCCTGATCATGACCACGCTGGGCTCGTGCATCG
>NZ_JBFXIO010000385.1:0-4875 GCF_050175855.1 Piscinibacter sp. | reverse complement strand
GCTGCGGTTGGCCAGCGCCTCGTCGATGCTGCCGGCGGTGTACACGCCTTCCAGCCAGTCGTTGAGCAGCGCCTTCAGGCCGGCGTCGCCCAGGCGCAGCAGGTCGGACAGGCGCGGCAGCGTCTGGTGCGTGTTGGCGATGGCGGCATGCGGCGGCGTGTAGAAGGCCAGTTTGGCCGGAGGCGCATCGTCGGCGAAGGCGCGCACCGTCTCCACCCGGCCGACCTCCAGCGCATTGAGCCGCTCGCGCAGCGCCGACTCCAGCGCCGTCTCCCAGCCGGCCTCGATGTGCACCTTGGTCCACAGGCCCTGCAGGCCTTCCAGGCCGTGCTTGGCCAGCCAGGGCTTGAGCTTGCCCTCGGTCTGCACCTTCTCCTGCAGCGCGCGCAGCGCCTCCAGGCGCGCGGACAGGTCCGAATGCCTGGCCGATTCGGCGTTCACCTGCTCCTGCTTGGCTCGCCGCTCGTCGTCGAGCGCGGGCACCTGCTCCTGCAGTTCGTGCAGCCGCGCGTCGGCCACGCCCTGCGCTTCTTCCGCCGCGGCGAAGCTCGTCTTCAGTTCGGCCAGGCGCGCGGTGTCGGGCGACGCCAGCTGCTGCTTCTCGCCGGCGAGGCGCTCGCGCCGCGCGTTGAACTGGCGGCGCTGCTCGTCGATGTTGCGGCTCTCCGCAGCCAGCAGCTGGATCTGCTGCTGCACCTGAGCCACCACGTTGCGCTGCTCGTTGCTCTTCGCCTGCGCGGCACGCACGGCATCCTCCAGCGTCGGCAGCTGGCCCGACTGCTCCTCGGCCTGCGCGGCGAGCACCTCGCTCTGCTCTTCGGCGGCGGCGATCTGCTCGGCGATCTGGCCGAGTTCGTCGTCGGCCTGCTGGCGGCGCTCGTCCCACTGCTCGCTGCTGGCCTTCAGCTCGACCAGGCGCTGCTCGACCCGCGCGCGGCCTTCCACCACGTAGCGGATGCGTTCCTCCAGCCGGCTCACCTCCAGCGCGGCTTCGGCGAGCAGGCCCTGGGCGCCGTGCAGCTCGTCGCTGGCGGCGTAGTGCGCCTGGCGGATCGTCTCCAGCTCGGCCTCGCCGTGGCGCAGCTCGGCCAGGCGCGCTTCCAGTGCATTGGTGGCTTCCAGAACCGCCTTCTTGACGCGCTCCTCCTCGCTGGCCGCATCGCGGTGCTTGAGGAACCAAAGCTGGTGCAGCTTGAGCTCGCCGCTTTGCTGCAGCGCGCGGTACTGCGTGGCCACCTCGGCCTGCTTCTCGAGCTTGTCGAGGTTGCTGGTCAGCTCGCGCAGGATGTCTTCCACGCGGGTGAGGTTCTCGCGCGTGTCCTTGAGGCGGTTCTCGGTCTCGCGGCGGCGCTCCTTGTACTTCGAGACGCCGGCAGCTTCCTCGAGGAACAGGCGCAGCTCCTCGGGCTTGGATTCGATGATGCGGCTGATCGTGCCCTGGCCGATGATGGCGTAGGCGCGCGGGCCGAGGCCGGTGCCGAGGAAGACGTCCTGCACGTCGCGGCGGCGCACCGGCTGGTTGTTGATGTAGTAGCTGCTGGTGCCGTCGCGCGTCAGCACACGTTTCACCGCGATCTCGGTGAACTGGTTCCACTGCCCGCCGGCGCGGGCGTCGCTGTTGTCGAACACGAGCTCGACGCTGGAGCGGCTCGCCGGCTTGCGGTTGCCCGAGCCGTTGAAGATCACGTCCTGCATCGACTCGCCGCGCAGCTCGCTGGCCTTGCTCTCGCCGAGCACCCAGCGCACCGCATCCATGATGTTCGACTTGCCGCAGCCGTTGGGCCCGACCACGCCGACCAGCTGACCCGGCAGCTGGAAGTTGGTGGGCTCGGCGAACGACTTGAAGCCGGAGAGCTTGATCGAGTTCAGGCGCATGGGAGAGCGGGGTTCTGCCCGGCGTCGAGGTGCGTCGACCTTTCGCCAAGTCCTTGATTCATATGAGAAAACCCGCGCTGACGCGGGCTCTCTGCGGGGCGGGATGATAGCATCGCGGCCCCGCGCAATCCCTCTCCAGACGTGTCCGCCATGGCCAAGAAGTCCCCCGCTCGCCCGCCGCTCAAGGAGCGCCCGATGCCGCCCAACCCGCCCAGCGCGCCGAGCAAGGAACTGCACGTCTTCCCCAACCCGGCGCCGGAGCGCGACTACGTCATCCAGTTCCAGGTGCCCGAGTTCACCTGCCACTGCCCGTTGACCGGCCAGCCCGACTTCGCGCACTTCACGATCGACATGATCGCGGACAAGCTGTGCGTGGAGCTCAAGAGCCTGAAGATGTACTTCTGGAGCTACCGCAACGAAGGCGCGTTCCACGAGAAGGTGACCAACACCATCCTCGACGACATCGTGAAGGCCACGGCGCCGCGCTTCATCCGCATCACCGCCAAGTGGTACGTGCGCGGCGGGATCTACACCAACGTGGTGGCCGAGCACCGCAAGAAGGGCTGGAAGCCGCAGCCGCGCGTCGACCTGCCGGCCCACGCCGCCGAGACCGGCCTGCTCTGAACGCGAGACAGCCGATGAACCCGCTGCTCGCGCGACTGCACCCCTACCCCTTCGAGCGCCTGCGCGAGCTGACTCGCGGGGTCACACCCAACGCCGTCTACCGGCCCATCAGCCTGGGCATCGGCGAGCCCAAGCACGCCACGCCGGAGCTGATCAAGCGCGCGCTGACGGACAACCTCGCCGGCCTGGCCAGCTACCCGGCCACCGCCGGCGAGCCGAAGCTGCGCGAGGCCTGCGCCGCCTGGGTGCAGCGCCGCTACGGGGTGACGCTCGACGCTG
Source organism: Piscinibacter sp. (assembly GCF_050175855.1). Taxonomy (GTDB): domain Bacteria; phylum Pseudomonadota; class Gammaproteobacteria; order Burkholderiales; family Burkholderiaceae_C; genus Piscinibacter. The sequence goes on along the minus strand of NZ_JBFXIO010000385.1, from coordinate 2,097 downwards.
CCACGCAGGTGCTGCCGGTCAACGGCTCGCGCGAGGCGCTGTTCGCGCTGGCCCAGACGGTGATCGATCCGACGAAGCCGGGCGCCACGGTGGTCTGCCCCAATCCCTTCTATCAGATCTACGAGGGCGCGGCGCTGCTGGCCGGGGTGCAGCCGCACTACGCCAACAGTGACCCGGCGCGCAATTTCGCGCCCGACTGGGCCAGCGTGCCCGACCAGGTCTGGGCGCGCACGCAGCTGCTCTACGTGTGCTCGCCGGGCAACCCGACCGGCGCGGTGATGCCGCTGGCCGAGTGGAAGACCCTCTTCGAGCTGAGCGACCGCCACGGCTTCGTGATCGCCTCCGACGAGTGCTACTCGGAGATCTACTTCCGCGACGAGCCGCCGCTGGGCGGCCTGGAGGCGGCGATCCAGCTCGGCCGCAAGGACTTCCGCAACCTGGTCGCGCTGACCAGCCTCTCGAAACGCTCCAATGTGCCGGGCATGCGCTCGGGCTTCGTGGCCGGCGATGCGTCGATCCTGAAGCAGTTCCTGCTCTACCGCACCTATCACGGCAGCGCGATGAGCCCGGTGGTGCAAGCCGCCAGCATCGCCGCCTGGAACGACGAAGCCCACGTGGTCGACAACCGCAACCTGTACCGCACCAAGTTCGCCCAGGTGACGCCGCTGCTGGCGGGCGTGATGGATGTCGCGCTGCCCGACGCCGGCTTCTACCTCTGGGCGCGCGTTCCGGGCGACGACGACGTAGCCTTCGCGCTGCAGTTGCTCGCTCAATACAATGTGGCGGTGCTGCCCGGCAGCCTGCTCGCCCGCGAATCCGGCGGCATCAATCCCGGCGCCGGGCGCATCCGCATGGCGCTGGTGGCCGGCGTCGACGAATGCCTCGAAGCCGCGCACCGCATCGTTTCCTTCATCCAAGCCCGCTGAGCCATGACCCAACAACTGCAGAACATCATCGACCTCGCCTGGGAGAGCCGCGCCACGATCTCCGCGATCAACAGCCCCGAGGTGCGCGAGGCGGTCGAGCACGTCATCGCCGACCTCAACGCCGGGCGCCTGCGCGTGGCCGAGCGCCAGGGCGTGGGCCAGTGGACGGTGAACCAGTGGATCAAGAAGGCGGTGCTGCTGAGCTTCCGCCTCAACGACAACCACGTGATGCGCGCCGGCGACCTGAGCTTCTTCGACAAGGTCGAGACCAAGTTCGGCCACGTCAGCGAAGACGCGATGCGCGCCACCGGCATTCGCGTCGTGCCGCCGGCCGTCGCCCGCCGCGGCTCGTACCTGGCGAAGAACGTGGTGCTGATGCCGAGCTACGTGAACATCGGCGCGTACGTCGACGAAGGCACCATGGTCGACACCTGGGCCACCGTGGGCTCGTGCGCGCAGATCGGCAAGAACGTGCACCTGTCGGGCGGCGTCGGCATCGGCGGCGTGCTCGAGCCGCTGCAGGCCAACCCGACGGTCATCGAGGACAACTGCTTCATCGGCGCGCGCTCCGAGGTGGTGGAAGGCGTGATCGTCGAGGAGAACTCGGTGCTCGGCATGGGCGTCTACATCGGGCAGAGCACCCCGCTGTTCAACCGCGAAACGGGCGAGATCAGCTACGGCCGCGTGCCCAGCGGCTCGGTGGTGGTCAGCGGCAACCTGCCGAAGAAGACCGCCGCCGGCCAGGACTACAGCATGTACGCGGCGATCATCGTCAAGCGCGTGGATGCCCAGACGCGCAGCAAGACCAGCATCAACGACCTGCTGCGCGCCTGAGCAGCGCACTCGACACAACCCAGGGAGGATCGGCATGAGCGGTGGCGGCAACATGGAGCGCGTGCTTCGCCTGATGGCGGAGAAGAACGCTTCGGACGTGTACCTGTCGGCCAATTCGCCGATCCTCATCAAGATCAACGGGCAGCTGCTGCAGCTGTCCGACCAGCCGCTGACGCATGCGCAGCCGCGGCAGCTGCTCGCCGAGCTGCTCACGCCCACCCAGCTCGAGGAGCTCGACGACACCGGCGAGCTGAACATGAGCATCGGCCTGCCCGGCGTGGGCAGCTTCCGCCTCTCGGGCTTCAAGCAGCGCGGCTCGATCGCGGCGGTGTTCCGC
>NZ_JBFXIO010000384.1:0-4875 GCF_050175855.1 Piscinibacter sp. | reverse complement strand
GCTTCGCATTCGGCGCTCGTTTTGTTTCGTTTGCACGCGATTCGACCGTCCGAACCGTTTGTCTCCTCCACCTCCTCCATTGGTGGATTCGGCCCAGGGCAGCAATGTCCTGGGCCTTTTTCTTGGGCGGGCCGCGGGTGCCGCAAAGGTATGATGCGGCGCCGCAAAGTCCCCTGGAGACCGCTCATGGCCGGCCCGAGCCGCAGCCCCGCGAAGAAGACGGCCGCCCCCCGCGCGCTGACGCTCGCCGACTACTTGCAGAAGATCCTCACCGCACGCGTCTACGACGTGGCCCGCGAGACACCGCTCGAGCCCGCCCGCGCCCTTTCGCGCCGGCTCGGCAACCAGGTGCTGCTCAAGCGTGAGGACAGCCAGCCGGTGTTCAGCTTCAAGCTGCGCGGCGCCTACAACAAGATGGCGCATCTCAGCCCGGAACAGCTGCGGCGCGGCGTGATCTGCGCCTCGGCGGGTAATCACGCCCAGGGGGTCGCGCTCGGCGCCCGCCAGCTCGGCTGCCGTGCGCTGGTGGTGATGCCGGTGACGACGCCGAAGCTGAAGGTCGATGCCGTGCGTGCGCTCGGCGGCGAGGTGGTGCTGCATGGCGACAGCTACTCCGACGCCTACCTGCATGCGCTCGAGCTGGAGCGCGAGCAGGGCCTGACCTTCGTCCATCCGTTCGACGATCCGGACGTGATCGCCGGCCAGGGCACCATCGGCATGGAGATCCTGCGCCAGCACCAGGGACCGATCGACGCGGTGTTCGTCGCCATCGGCGGCGGCGGCCTGGTCTCGGGCGTGGCGGCCTACATCAAGTCGGTGCGGCCGGAGATCCGGGTCGTCGGCGTGCAGATGAACGACTCCGACGCGATGCTTCGCTCGGTGCGCGCCGGCAAGCGCGTCACGCTGTCCGACGTCGGCCTGTTCTCCGACGGCACGGCGGTCAAGCTGGTCGGCGAGGAGACCTTCCGCCTCGCGCGCGAGCTGGTCGACGACTTCGTGGTGGTCGACACCGACGCCGTGTGCGCGGCGATCAAGGACGTGTTCCAGGACACGCGCAGCATCATGGAGCCGGCCGGCGCCATGGGCGTGGCCGCCGTCAAGCAGTACGTCGAGCAGAACAAGCTCAAGGGCAAGACCTTCGTGTCGATCACCTGCGGCGCCAACATGAACTTCGACCGGCTGCGTTTCGTGGCCGAGCGCGCCGAGGTCGGCGAGCAGCGCGAGGCGATCTACGCCGTCACCATCCCCGAGGAACGAGGCAGCTTCAGGCGCTTCTGCGAACTCGTCGGCCCGCGCGCGGTGACCGAGTTCAACTACCGCATCTCCGACTCGAAGCAGGCTCATGTGTTCGTCGGCGTCGCGGTCGCCAACCGTGAAGAAGCCGACAAGCTCGGCCGCAACTTCCGCCGCCACGGCTTCGACACGCTCGACCTCACCGACGACGAACTCGCCAAGCAGCACCTGCGCCACATGGTCGGCGGCCGCAGCGAACTGGCGCACGACGAACGGTTGTACCGCTTCATCTTCCCGGAGCGGCCCGGCGCCCTGATGCGCTTCCTGTCGAGCATGCACCCGGGCTGGAACATCAGCCTGTTCCACTACCGCAACCAGGGGGCCGACTACGGCCGCATCCTGGTGGGCATCCAGGTGCCGCGCGCCGACAAGAAGGCCTTCCGAGACTTCCTCGAGACGCTGGCCTACCCCTGCGAGGACGAGACCGACAACCCCGTGTACCGCATGTTCCTGCGCTGACGCACAATGAGCGTTGCCGTACGCCGCGCGTCACTTCCATGTCGGTCAATCGCTCGCTGATCAGTCCCACTGCCAATCCCCTGCTCGAACAGGCGCTGCGCGAGAAGCTGCTGCGCCGCAGCGAGACGACGGGCAGCCTGGGCGAGCTCGAGCCGCTGGCCGTGCGCCTGGGCCTGCTGCAGAACACGCTGAAGCCGCGCTTCCGCTCGCCGCAGATCGTGCTGTTCGCCTCCGACCATGGTCTGGCGGTCGACGGCATCGGCATTCCGGGCAGCACGTCGACGGCCAAGCTCGTGGCGCGTCTGCTCGGCTCGCAACTGCCGGTGGCGGTGTTCGCCCGCATCCAGGGGCTGGAGCTGTCGGTGGTCGATTGCGGCGTGGCGGAGCCGGTGGCGCCGCATGCCCGGCTGCTGGCGCGCAAGATCGCCCACGGCACGCGCAGTTCGCGCGCCACCATGGCGATGTCGCTCGACCAGGCCCATGCTGCCATCCGCGCCGGCATGGAAATCGCCGACTCGCTGCCGGGCAACGTGGTGGCCTGCGCCGGCATCGGGGTCGGTGCGCACGAGAGCGCGGCCCTGGTGCTGTCCCGGCTGTCCGAGACCCCGCTGCAGGACTTCCTGCTGTCCGGCCCGAACATGCCGCCGGAAGACCTGAACCACCTGGTGAACGTGCTGCAGGGCGCGCAGGGCCGCCACAAGGACGTCAGCGACCCGGTCGAGGTGCTGGCGGCCTTCGGCGGCTTCGAGATGGCGATGATGGTCGGCGTGATGCTGGTGGCCGGCAGCAAGCGTCACCTCGTCGTCGCCGACGGCATGACGGCCTGTGCGGCGCTGATGGTGGCCTCGCGTATCGCGCCCGCGGTCACCGACTACTGCGTCTACTGCCGCAGCCACAACCACCACGGCCTGGACCGGGCGCTGTCGCTGTTCCACGCCTCCGCCCTGCTCGAACTCGGCATGGAGAGCACCGATGGCACCGGTGCGACGCTCGCCTGGCCGCTGGTGCGCAGTGCCGCGGCCTTGCTGACCGAGGTGGCCGAAGGCGAGGAGGCGGGTCCGTCGCAGCCGGCCGAGATGGCGCCGAACTCGCGCGCCGGCTCGCTGCGCTGACTCCGCCGATTCAGCGGATCGAGGCGCCCTGCCCGCGCATGCGCTGCTGTGCAGGCGGCTGCACGGCCGGCTGGACACCGGGCTGGGGCATCACGGAGGAAGGGCCTTGCGCCGGCAGGCGCATCGGCAGGGGCGCCTGGCCTCCGGCGGGCGGGGGCGAGCCCGCTGCGGCGCCGAATTTCAGTCCGTCGGCCGGCGGCGCAGGCAACGTGCCCGTGGCCGCCGCAGGCAGCGGCGGAACCTCCAGCGTGAGCGCGGGCGCCCCCTGTGCCGGTCCGATCGCCGCGCTGCGCAGACCGACCGACTGCAGCACCAGGTCACCTTCGAGCAGGGTGCCTACGGCGTAGGCGCGGGCCGGCTTGGCATCCACCGCAATCAGCGCGAAGCCATCACCCTGGCTGTGCTTGCTGGCCATCACGCCGAGCAACTTGAAGCGGGAGGCCAGTTCCGGCGCCGCGGCGACGGTGGCTCCCGGCGTGGCCGGGGTGGCGCCGAGCAGTCGCGTGAGATCGCCTCGCAGCGCGCCCGCATCGCCCACCGCCACCGCGTAGGACGGGGCCGGCTGCGGACGCACCAGGAGCCGAAGCCCCCAGAACACCACCGTGGCGGCCACCAGTGCCCAGACGACGAAGGCCGTGAGTCTTGCCAACATGCGCGGATTATGATCGAGCGGATCCACAACCTCGCGGCCTTGCCGAGGCGCTTCGTTTCATGATGTCTTCCGCCGTGCAACACATCCGAGCCCGCCGCGCACGCGGCTTCACCCTGATCGAGCTGATGGTGGTGCTGGTGATCATCGGCGTGCTCGCAGCGCTGATCGTGCCGAATGTGCTGGACCGCGCCGACGATGCGCGCGTGACGGCGGCGCGCACCGACGTGAACAACCTGATGCAGGCGCTGAAGCTGTACCGCCTCGACAATCAGCGCTACCCGAGCGGCGAGCAGGGCCTGCAGGCCCTGGTGGTCAAGCCGACCGCCGGTGCCATCCCGCCGAACTGGAAGCCCTACCTCGAGAAGCTACCCAACGACCCCTGGGGCCGGCCGTACCAGTACGCCAACCCGGGCCTGAAGGGCGAGATCGACGTCTTCAGCTTCGGCGCGGACGGCGTGCTCGGCGGTGAAGGCAAGGACGCCGAGATCGGCTCCTGGCAATGACGAGGGAGGGCGCGTGCGGGCGCGGCAGGCCGGTTTCACGCTGATCGAACTGCTGGTCGTCATCACGCTGATCGCGATCGCCAGCAGCGTGGTCACGCTGGCCATGCGCGACCCGGCCGCCACCCGCCTCGAGCAGGAGGCCGCGCGGCTGGCTGCCCTGCTCGAGTCGGCACGCGCCGAATCCCGCGCCGCCGGGCTGCAGGCGCGCTGGGAACCTCGTGCCCAGCAGGCTGACATGCCGGGGTTCCGCTTCATCGGCTTTCCCGAGGGTGCTCAACTGCCCGGCCACTGGCTCGGCGACGGCGTCAGCGCCGAAGTGGTGGGGGCCCGCGCGATCGTGCTCGGGCCGGAGCCGATGATCGGAGCGCAGCGGATCGTGCTGCGGCTGGATGGCCAACGCCTCGTGCTGGCCACCGACGGTCTCGGCCCCTTCACCGTGGTCGGCAACGAGGTCACCCCGTGACTCGCGCCGCCGGGCGTGGCTTCACGCTGATCGAGGTGCTGGTCGGCGTGGCCATCGTGGCGGTGACGCTGGGGGCCGGCATCAAGGCCGCAGGCGCGCTGACCAACAACGCGCAGCGCCTGGCCGACGTGACCGCGGCGCAATGGTGCGCCGACAACCAGCTCACCGGTCTGAAGCTGACCAAGCAGTTCCCCAGCACCGGCGACGGCGATTTCGGCTGCGAACAGCTGGGCCGCTCCTACCGCGGCAAGCTGGCCGTGCGGCCGACGCCGAACCCGAACTTCCGCCGCGTCGACGCGCAGATCTTCAACGAGGCGGGAGAGCCTGTGCTCAGCCTGTCCACGGTGCTCGGACGCTACTGAAGTCATGAAGACGGCTCGCGGATTCACCCTC
>NZ_JBFXIO010000383.1:0-4939 GCF_050175855.1 Piscinibacter sp. | reverse complement strand
GAAGTTGTGCTCGTCGACCTCCTGCGCCTGCGTGTGGTGGCGGATGAAGACGATGTCGATCTTCTCGTAGTGCCGCGTCAGGAACAGGTACAGCAGGATGAAGAAGCGCTTGGCCAGGTCCTTGCGCGCCTCGTCCATCGAGCCGGACACGTCCATCAGGCAGAACATCACCGCCTTGCTCGTGGGCACCGGCACGCGCACGCGGCTGCGGTAGCGCAGGTCGATCGGGTCGAGGTACGGAATGCGCTCGAGCCGCGCGCGCAACTCGGCGATCTCACGCTCCAGGCCCGGGATCTCGTGCGCGAAGGGGTTGGGCTCGGGATGGCGGCGCAGCGCGTCGAGCTTGTCCTCGAGCTCGCGCAGCTCGCGGCGGCTCTCGCTGCCCAGCGCGATGCGCCGGCCGATCGCGCCGCGCATCGAGCGCACCACGTGCAGGTTGTTCGGCGTGCCGTCGCTGGAAAAGCCGGCCCGGTGCGTCTTGAACTCGGGCGTCTCGGCCAGCGTGGTGCGCGCGAGGTTGGGCAGGGCGAGGTCATCGAAGAAGACCTGCATGAACTCTTCCTTGCTGAGGTGGAAGACGAAGTCATCCTCCCCCTCGCCGGAATCGCTGGCCTGCCCGCCGCCGCTGCCGCCGCCACCACCGCCCTTGGGCCGCTCGATGCGGTCGCCGCGCACGTAGTCCTGGTTGCCGGGGTGCACCATTTCGCGCTTGCCGCCCTGGCCGTGGCCGAACACGGGCTCGCTGATGTCGCGGCGGGGGATGTGGATGTCCTCGCCCTTCTCGATGTCGCGGATGCCGCGGCCATCCACCGCGCGCTTGACCGCCTCGCGGATCTGGTCCTTGTGGCGGCGCAGGAAACGCTCGCGGTTGCCGATGGACTTGTTCTTGCCCGCCAGCCGACGATCGATGATCTGCTGCAAGTTGCTTCTCCGGTCGCAGACCCCTCAGATCACGACGACTTCCGGACCCGGAGATACCACTCGCACAGCAGCCGCACCTGCTTGGCCGTGTAGCCCTTGTCCACCATGCGGGTGACGAAGTCCTCGTGCTTCTTCGCCTCGTCGGCGCTGGCCTTGGCGTTGAAGCTGATCACCGGCAGCAGCTCCTCGGTGTTCGAGAACATCTTCTTCTCGATCACCGTGCGCAGCTTCTCGTAACTGGTCCACAGCGGGTTCTTGCCGGCGTTGTTGGCGCGGGCGCGCAGCACGAAATTGACGATCTCGTTGCGGAAGTCCTTCGGGTTGGCGATCCCGGCCGGCTTCTCGATCTTCTCCAGTTCCGCGTTGAGGCTGGCGCGGTCGAACACCTCGCCAGTGTCGGTGTCGCGGTACTCGTGGTCCTGGATCCAGTAGTCGGCGTAGGTGACGTAGCGATCGAAGATGTTCTGGCCGTACTCGCTGTAGCTTTCCAGGTAGGCCGTCTGGATCTCCTTGCCGATGAACTCGGCGTAGCGCGTGGCCAGGTGCTCCTTGATGAAGGAGAGGTACTTCTGCTCCGTCTCGGCCGGGAACTGCTCGCGTTCGATCTGCTGCTCGAGCACGTACATCAGGTGCACCGGGTTCGCAGCGACCTCCGTGCTGTCGAAGTTGAAGACCTTGGAGAGGATCTTGAACGCGAAGCGCGTCGAGATGCCGCTCATGCCTTCGTCCACGCCGGCGTAGTCACGGTACTCCTGGAAACTCTTGGCGCGCGGGTCGGTGTCCTTCAGGTTCTCGCCGTCGTACACCAGCATCTTGGAGTACAGCGACGAGTTCTCCGGTTCCTTCAGCCGCGTCAGCACCGCGAACTGGCTCATCATCTTCAGTGTGCCCGGCGCGCAGGTGGCGTTGGCGAGCGACGAGCCACGCAGCAGCTTCTCGTAGATCTTGCTCTCTTCCGAGACGCGCAGGCAGTACGGCACCTTGACGATGTAGATGCGGTCGAGGAAGGCCTCATTGTTCTTGTTGTTGCGGAACGCCTTCCACTCGCTCTCGTTGCTGTGCGCCAGCACGACGCCGTCGAAGGGGATCGCGCCGAAGCCTTCGGTGCCCTTGAAGTTGCCTTCCTGCGTGGCCGTCAGCAGCGGGTGCAGCACCTTGATCGGCGCCTTGAACATCTCGACGAACTCGAGCAGGCCCTGGTTGGCCAGGCACAGGCCGCCGGAGAAGCTGTAGGCGTCGGGGTCATCTTGCGCGTAGGTCTCGAGCTTGCGGATGTCGACCTTGCCGACCAGGCTGGAGATGTCCTGGTTGTTCTCGTCGCCCGGCTCGGTCTTCGCGATGCCGACCTGCTTGAGCACCGAGGGGTAGCGCTTGACGACCTTGAACTTGCGGATGTCGCCGCCGTACTCCTCCAGACGTTTCACGGCCCAGGGTGACAGGATGCGGTTCAGGTAGCGACGAGGAATGCCATATTCCTTCTCCAGGATCGGCCCGTCCTCGTTCACGTCGAACAGGCCGAGCGGCGACTCGTTCACCGGCGAGCCCTTGATCGCGTAGAAGGGCACCTCCTGCATCAGCTGCTTCAGGCGCTCGGCGATCGAGCTCTTGCCGCCGCCCACCGGCCCGAGCAGGTAGAGGATCTGCTTCTTCTCCTCCAGCCCCTGCGCCGCATGGCGGAAGTAGGAGACGACCTGCTCGATCGAATCCTCCATGCCGTAGAACTCGGCGAAGGCCGGGTAGATCTTGATGATCTTGTTGGCGAAGATGCGCGACAGGCGCGGGTCGTTGCGCGTGTCGATGGTCTGGGGTTCGCCGATCGCCCTGAGCATGCGCTCGGCGGCGGTGGCATAGGCCACCGGGTTGCGCTTGCACTCGGCGAGGTACTCCTCGAGCGAGAGCTCCTCTTCGCGCGTGCGCTCGTATCGCGCCGCAAAGCTGCTGATCACGTCCATGCCGATCTCCTGTGCGTCAGGCCTGCGGCACTCCGGCGTGTTTCCGGGGTGCCGCGAGAGGGGAAGTTCTGATGAAGTCCCATGGGCTCCATCAGAGCTTTCCACGTCGATCGGGCAGATCCTGTCGGTGGTGACGCTTCTAGCTTGCTGCAATTCGCTCCTGCCGTAAACCCGATTAAACCGGGCTTCTCACGGCTGTTTGTCACAAGGGCATCGTCCTCGCGACTTCAGCAAATAACGTGCCTCGAACCCGACCGGTTGATCGGCATCACCCGACTGAGCACACGCTCGTGTGCAAAGTTCCGCAAAGCGACGGCCACGCCGCGGGTAGTCCGCGCGTGCTGTCAGCGCGCGCCGAGGCCGAGCTTGTCGAGCAGGCCGTTGAGCTCGTCGAGCGAGCCGAAGGCGATCGCCACCTCGCCCTGCTCCCCGCGCTTGGTGCGCTTCTTGATGCGGATCTCGACCTTCGCCGTGAGTGCGTCGGAGAGTTCCTCCTCGATGCGCGCCACGTCGCGCGGCTTCTCCTTCGCCACACGCAGCAGCGGCTGCTGGCGCTGGTGCTGCAGCTTGGTGACGAGCTTCTCGGCCTCGCGCACGCTGAGCTTGCGCGCGACCACGTCGCCCGCGGCGAGGATCTGTTGCGCGCCCTCCAGCGGCAGCAGCGCGCGTGCATGACCCATGTCCAGGTCGCCCGCCATCAGCATCTGCTGCACCGGCTCGCTGAGGTTGAGCAGGCGCAAGAGATTGCTCGCGGCGCTGCGCGAGCGGCCGACGGCCTGCGCGGCCTGTTCGTGCGTCAGACCGAATTCATCGGTGAGTCGTTTGAGGCCCTGGGCTTCTTCCAGCGGGTTGAGGTCCTCGCGCTGGATGTTCTCGATGAGCGACATCGCTGCCGCGGCTTCGTCGGGCACGTCCTTGACGAGGACCGGCACCTCGTCGAGCCCGGCGAGCTTCGCGGCGCGCGTGCGCCGCTCGCCGGCAATGATCTCGTAGCGGCCCGATCCGACCGGGCGTACCAGCACCGGCTGCATCACGCCCTGCGCCTTGATGCTCTCGGCCAACTCGTAGAGCGAGCCCTCGTCCATGCGCGTACGCGGCTGGTACTTGCCGGGCTGCAGCACGTCGAGCTTCAGCATCGAAGGCGACGCATCGCCGGCGGGGCGGGGCGTGTCGCTGACCTTGGGGCCGAGCAGCGCTTCCAGCCCGAGCCCGAGGCCCTTGGGTTTCTTGGTGACCATGGGCGGCGATTGTGCGCGATCAGCCGCCACGGCCCGCCAGCCGGGCCAGCAGCGCCAGACCCTCGGGCCAGTCGGCCAGGCCTGATTCGCCGTTGATGTGGCCACGCGCGCCGATCTCGACGAGTCCGGCGGCCCAGTCGGCGGCCATGGCCTGCGCGCGGGGCAAGGCGCAGTAGGGGTCGTCGCTGCTGACCACTGCCAGGCTCGGGAAGGGCAGCCGCTCGCGAACGATCGGGCGCCAGTTGAACAGGTTGGGCGGCATGTCGTCGCGCTCGGTGTCGGGCGGCGCCACCAGCAGCGCACCGGCCACCCGGGGCGCGTGCCGTGTGTGTGCTGCCCAGGCCGCCACCAGCTGGCAGCCCAGGCTGTGCGCCACCAGCAGCGCCGGCTCCGGGAGCTCGAGCAGCACCTCGTCGAGCCGCGCCATCCAGTCGCCACGGCGTGGCCACTCCCAGTCGTCCTGTTCCACGCGGCGGTGGCCGTGCAGCGCCTCCCAACGGCTCTGCCAGTGCTCGGGTCCGGAGTTCAGCCAGCCCGGCAGCAGCAGCACGCTGCGCCCTTGCAGATCAGGGTTTGACTTATCCTTGCCGTTCATCGTTTGGGAAGCTGACATGAAGACCCGTGTGTTCGTCGACGGCCAGGAAGGCACCACCGGACTGCGCATCCACGAGTATCTCGCGCAGCGCGCCGACATCGAGGTGCTGCGCATCGACGCCGACAAGCGCACGGACATCGCCGAACGCGCGCGCCTGCTCAACGCCGCCGACGTCGCCTTCCTGTGCCTGCCCGATGCCGCCTCGCGCGAGGCGGCGGCGATCGTCACCAACC
>NZ_JBFXIO010000382.1:0-4945 GCF_050175855.1 Piscinibacter sp. | reverse complement strand
TCGCCGACGCGACCAACGTGATCGCGGAGGGCGAAGTGCTGCAGTTGATGAACATGCATGACCCGGACATTGCGGTGTCCGAGTATCTGCGCGTCATCCGCTTCAAGACCGCCAAGCTCTTTGAGGCCAGTGCACGGCTCGGTGCCGTTCTGGCCGAGGCGCCCCGGCCTGTCGAGGAGGCTTGCGCCGCCTACGGGCGATCCCTCGGCACGGCCTTCCAGTTGGTCGACGATCTGCTGGACTACGAGGGCAACACTTCCGAGCTGGGCAAGAACGTTGGAGACGACCTGCGTGAAGGCAAGCCGACCTTGCCGCTGCTGATCGCCATGGAGCGTGGCCGTACCGAAGAGCGGGCACTGATCAGGCACGCCATCGAACACGGCGAGGTGGCGCGGCTGGCAGATATCGTCGACATCGTCCGCCGCACCGGCGCCATCGCCGCCACACGCGAAGCCGCCCGCCGAGAAGCCGAACTGGCGGCCGCGCAGCTCGCCGACGTGCCGACATCGGAGTACCGCGAAGCTCTGCTAGAATTCTGTGCTCGGTCGGTGGAGCGCTCGTCCTAGAGCACGAAGCCAGTCGGCGTTCTCGACGTCGCGGCCGGAATCGGGGTGTAGCTTAGCCTGGTAGAGCGCTACGTTCGGGACGTAGAGGCCGGAGGTTCGAATCCTCTCACCCCGACCAGATTCACCCGCCTTCCCAGCGCATCAATTTGTTGCATCTTGGATAAGGTGCGCCCGGGAATTGTTGGCTTTGCCGCCGCTTCCTCTCGTTTACAGTGCCCGGCGGATCGGCGATCATGATCCGCTACCACTCACTTTCGCGGCACTCCTTCCAACGTGGACACCTTGGCTGAAGCCCCCCAGTCGGCGCTTTCGGGCGTTGCCCGCGTGCTCGTGCACGCCGGCCGACTCAATGCCAAGACAGCCGAGGATCTCGTCAAGAGTTCCCGCGAGAAGAAGACGAGCTTCATCTCGTCGGTGATCGCCGCGGGCGCGGTGGCCCCTTCGGATCTGGCGCACACCCTGTCCACCGCCCTGGCGCTGCCGCTGCTCGACCTGGGAGCGGTCGACGTTCAGAAGCTGCCCAAGAACGTCGTCGACACGAAGCTGGCGGTTCAATACCAGATCGTCGTGCTCGGCAAGCGCGGCAACCGCCTGTTCATCGGCGGCGCCGACCCGACCGACCAGGAAGCGGTCGAGCGGATCAAGTTCGCCACCCAGCTCTCGCCGGAGTGGGTGATCGTCGAGCACGACAAGCTCGCCAAGCTGCTCGAGGCAACGGGTGCGTCCGCCAGCGAGGCGCTCGAATCCCTGTCGTCGGGCGACTTCGAGTTCGACGTCACCGACGACGTCACCACGCCCCAGGAATCCGAGGCACCGTCCGACGTCGAGGATGCGCCGGTCGTGCGCTTCTTGCAGAAGATGCTGATCGACGCGATCAACGCGCGCGCGTCCGACCTCCACTTCGAGCCCTACGAGTACCACTATCGCGTGCGCTTCCGGGTCGACGGCGAACTGCGGGAGATCACCCAGCCGCCGATCGCCATCAAGGACAAGCTCGCCTCGCGCATCAAGGTCATCTCGCGCCTGGACATCGCCGAGAAGCGCGTGCCGCAGGACGGCCGCATGAAGCTGAAGTTCGGCAACAAGGCGATCGACTTCCGCGTCAGCACGCTGCCCACGCTGTTCGGCGAGAAGATCGTGATCCGTATCCTGGATCCGTCCAGCGCAAAGCTCGGCATCGACGCCCTCGGCTACGAGAAGATCGAGAAGGATCGCCTGATGAAGGCGATCCAGCGTCCCTACGGCATGGTTCTGGTCACCGGCCCCACCGGCTCGGGCAAGACGGTGTCGCTGTACACCTGCCTGAACATCCTGAACCAGCCTGGCGTGAACATCTCGACCGTGGAAGACCCGGCGGAAATCAACCTGCCGGGCATCAACCAGGTCAACGTCAACGACAAGGCCGGGCTCACCTTTGCCGCCGCGTTGAAGTCGTTCCTGCGCCAGGATCCGGACGTCATCATGGTCGGCGAGATCCGCGATCTCGAGACGGCCGACATCGCCATCAAGGCCGCGCAGACCGGCCACATGGTGATGTCGACGCTGCACACGAACGACGCGCCGACGACGCTGACCCGCCTGCTCAACATGGGCGTGGCGCCCTTCAACATCGCCTCGGCCGTGCTGCTGATCACCGCGCAGCGTCTGGCCCGCAAGCTCTGCGAGAACTGCAAGGCGCCGGCGGACTATCCCCGCGAGGCCATGCTCAAGGCCGGCTTCAAGGAAACCGATCTCGACGGCAGCTGGAAGCCTTACCGCGCCGTCGGTTGCTCGGCTTGCAGCAACGGGTACAAGGGGCGCGTCGGCATCTACCAGGTGATGCCCATCTCGGAAGAGATCCAGCGCCTGATCCTTGCCGAAGGCACGGCGATGGACCTTGCGGCCCAGGCTCAGAAGGAGGGCGTGCGCGACCTGCGCCAGTCCGGCCTGATCAAGGTCCGGGCCGGCGCGACCACGCTGGAAGAAGTGATCTCGGTGACCAACGAGTAGAACTGTCAATCGAAGGGCGGGAGCGCGGCTTCCCGAAATGACCATGGCCACTGCGGTAGCGGCGAAAAACATCAAGGACCTCGTCTTCGAGTGGGAAGGCAAGGACAAGAACGGCAAGATCGTTCGGGGCGAGATGCGCGCCGGTGGCGAAGCCATGGTGAGCGCCAGCCTGCGTCGCCAGGGCATCCTGACCACCAAGGTCAAGAAGCGCCGTCTCAGCGGCGGCCGTGCGATCAAGCAGAAGGACATTGCCGTCTTCACGCGCCAGCTCGCGACGATGATGAAGGCCGGCGTGCCGCTGATCCAGTCGTTCGACATCGTGGCTCGAGGCAGCACCAACCCGAAGATGACGCGGCTGCTCAACGACATCCGCGCCGACGTCGAGACGGGCACCAGCCTGTCGGCCGCGTTCCGCAAGCACCCGCTGTACTTCGATGCGCTGTACTGCAACCTCGTCGAAGCCGGCGAGGCCGGCGGCATCCTGGAAGCCCTGCTCGATCGCCTGGCCATCTACCAGGAAAAGACGATGGCGATCAAGAACAAGATCAAGTCGGCACTGATCTACCCGGTGGCCGTCATGGTCGTGGCCTTCGTCGTCATCGCGGTGATCATGATCTTCGTGATCCCGGCCTTCAAGGAAGTGTTCTCCTCGTTCGGCGCCGACCTGCCGGCACCGACACTGGCTGTGATCGCCATGTCGGAGTTCTTCGTCAAGTACTGGTACCTGATCTTCGGCGGCCTGGGCTTCGGCACGTACTTCTTCATCGAGTCCTGGAAGCGTTCGCCACGCATGCAGAAGGCGATGGATCGGCTGCTGCTGCGCGTGCCGGTGTTCGGCGAACTGGTGAACAAGTCGTGCATCGCACGCTGGACCCGCACGCTGTCGACGATGTTCGCAGCAGGCGTGCCGCTCGTGGAAGCGCTCGACTCGGTCGGCGGCGCCTCGGGCAACGCGGTCTTCGCGGAAGCCACCGAACAGATCCAGAAGGACGTCTCCACCGGCTCGGCGCTGACCACGTCGATGCAGACCACCGGCGTCTTCCCGACGATGGTCATCCAGATGTGCGCCATCGGCGAAGAATCGGGTGCGCTCGACCAGATGCTGGGCAAGGCGGCCGAGTTCTACGAGGACGAAGTCGATGAAGCCGTCAAGGGCCTGTCGAGCCTGATGGAGCCCTTCATCATCGTGATCCTCGGTACCTTGATCGGCGGCATCGTCGTCTCGATGTACCTGCCGATCTTCAAGCTGGGCCAGGTGGTCTGACGCGCGCCCGATGGACGCGCAGGCTCTGCAGGGGCTGCTGACGCCCCCGGTGCTGGCGTTGCTCGGGCTGTGCATCGGCAGTTTCCTCAACGTCGTCATCCACCGCTGGCCGCTGATGCTCGAGCGCGAGTGGCGCGCCGAGAGCGCCGAGCTTCTCGGCGTCAGCATCGAGCCGGCCGATCCGATCACGCTGTCCCGACCGGCGTCGCGCTGCCCTTCGTGCGGCCATCGCATCCGCTGGCACGAGAACATCCCCGTGCTCGGCTGGCTGCGCCTGCGCGGTCGATGCTCCGCCTGCAAGTCGCCGATCTCGCCACGCTATCCACTGGTGGAGATCTTCACCGGCGTCGTCTTCGCCGCCATCGGTTGGCGCTTCGGCGAGACGCCGATCGCGCTGCTCTGGTGCGGCGTGGCAGCGATGCTCATCGCGCTGGCCGGCATCGACTGGGACACCACCTTCCTGCCCGACAACCTCACGCTGCCGCTGCTGTGGGCCGGCCTCGTCGCGGCCGCGCTGGGCTGGACGATCCCGCTGGGCGATTCGGTCTGGGGCGCCGTGGCAGGTTACCTGTCGCTGTGGTCGGTGTACTGGCTGTTCAAGCTGCTGACCGGCAAGGAAGGCATGGGCTTCGGCGACTTCAAGCTGCTTGCCGCGCTGGGTGCGTGGCTGGGCCTGAAGATGATCCTGCCCATCGTGCTGATGGCCTCGTTGATCGGCGCCGTGGTCGGCATCGGCATGAAGCTCAGGGCCTCGTTGCGGGAGGGACGCTACGTCCCGTTCGGGCCTTTCCTTGCCGGCGCGGGGCTCGCAGTCCTGCTCGCTGGGCCCTCGCGCGTGCTCGGCTGGATCGGCTGGGCCTGATCCGGGTGACGCGATGGCGCGCTTGCAACTGCTGCGCATCGGCCTGACCGGCGGCATCGGCAGCGGCAAGAGCACGGTGGCCGGGGCACTCGCCGCACAGGGAGCCACGATCGTCGACACCGATGCCATCGCCAGAAGCCTGACGCAAGCCGGCGGCGCGGCGATCCCGGCCATCACCGCCGACTTCGGCGCCGAATTCATCGACGGCAGCGGCGCGCTGGACCGCGGCCGCATGCGTGCGCATGCCTTCGCCGATCCCTCCGC
>NZ_JBFXIO010000381.1:0-4951 GCF_050175855.1 Piscinibacter sp. | reverse complement strand
GGCGCTGACGCCCTCCGAGAAGGTGATGCGCAAGTAAGGCCCCGCGCCATGCGCACCCCGCCCACCGCGCCCGCGCCGACCGGCAGCTCGACGCGCCCGTACCTGATCCGTGCGCTGCACGACTGGTGCACCGACAATGGCTTCACGCCCTATGTCGCGGTGTTCGTGGATGCCTCGGTGCAGGTGCCGCAAGAGTATGTCAAGAACAACGAGATCGTGCTCAACGTCGGCTTCGAGGCCACCAGCGGACTGAAGCTGGGCAACGAGTTCATCGAGTTCAAGGCCCGCTTCGGCGGCGCGGCGCGCGAGATCGTGGTGCCGGTCGACCACGTGATCGCCATCTACGCGCGCGAGAACGGCCAGGGCATGGCCTTCCCGGTGCCCAGCGAGTCGGCGCCGGCTGCCTCGGCCGCCGAATCGCCGGCAACCCGCGGCGCTCACCTGTCGCTGACGGAGCCTGTCGCCACCGATGGCTCCGAGGCGTCCGGCGAGCCGCCCGAGCCGCCGTCTGGCGGGCGGCCGTCGCTCAAGCGCGTCAAGTAGCGCGGCCTATACTGGCCGCGGCCAGCGGATCCGGGCCGGCTTAGCTCAGCTGGTAGAGCACCCGCCTTGTAAGCGGAAGGTCGTCAGTTCGACTCTGACAGCCGGCACCAGTGATCTGCATCACGAACGGCAAGGCCGGCGGCGGCTACCGTGGCAAACGGTGAAACCGCGTGTCAGTTCGATTGAACCCGTATCCTGATTGAGCTAACCTGCCAGCCCTGCTCTCGAAGCAGGGCCTCGAGGCGAGGCTTGATCTGGCGAAGCTTGGCGGCCACCGCGGCATTGGCGGCCAGCAGCGACCAGCCCTCCTCGTCCACCGGTCCCGGCTGAACGTGCCGGGCCAGTGCTCCGGGCAAGGCGCCGCGGACGGCTTCGAAGCGATCGGCGGAATCCTGCAGACGCGCGCGGAGCTGGGTGAGCGGTGCGCTGCGCCGCAGGGCTTCGGACACGGTCATCGAGTCCGGCACGAGCGGGGGCGGTTTGGTGCTCACACGAGGAGTGTAGCGATGCAGATTCTGATCACGCACGGCACGCTGGCCCGCACGCGCGTCCTGCACTTCAATCGCTGGCAGATGGCCGCGATGCTGATTTCGCTGGTGGCCGTGCTGACCCTGCTGTCGGGCACGGTGTACCACTTCGTGTTCCTGAAGGCGGCCCGCGAGGGCTGGCCGGTGGTCAGCCAGATCGTCCGGCTGGTGGTGCGTGACGAATTCGCCCAGCGCGACCGATTCTTGCGCGAGAACCTCGACGCGATCGCGCAGAAGGTCGGCGAGATGCAGGCCAAGCTGGTCAAGCTCGAGGCCATGGGCGACCGCGTGTCCGGGCTGGCCGGCGTCAAGAGCGACGAGCTGCGTGGCACGACCCCCAAGTCGCGCCTCGCGCCGGCCGGCGCCCAGGGCGGCCCGTATGTTCCGCCGCAGGCCGTGACGATCGAGCAGCTGCGCAGCATCGTCGATTCGCTGGACGAGTCGGCCGACGCGAACTCCGACCTGTTCACGCTGATCGAGTCGCGGCTGATGGAGTCGCGCCTGCAATCGCTGATGATCCCGAACTCGGCGCCAGTCTCCGGCCCGGTGGGCTCCGGCTTCGGCTTCCGGTCCGACCCCTTCACCGGCCGTTCCGCCCTGCACATGGGGCTGGATTTCCCGGCCGACGTGGGCACGCCGATCATGGCCGCCGCCGGCGGCGTGGTGCAGCTGACCGAGACGCACCCGGCCTACGGCCAGATGGTCGAGGTCGATCACGGCAACGGCCTGGTCACGCGCTATGCCCATGCGTCGAAGCTGCTCGTGCGCACCGGCGACATCGTCAAGCGCGGCCAGCCGATCGCCCAGGTGGGCAACACCGGCCGCTCCACCGGCCCGCACCTGCACTTCGAGGTGCTGGTCGACGGCGTGCCGCAGAACCCGGCGCGCTTTCTCGCCGGCGGCGAGGCCGCCGTGGCCGCGGCCGAGAAGGCCCTGCGCAACCGCCGCTGAGCGGCCCGCCCCGGCCCCCGGGTGGGCCGGGCATGCGGATGTAAACTTGCGCGTTTGACAGGCGCCGCCCGCTTGCAACGCAAGCCCGCGGCCCCAACTCCAGGCTTCCGGCGTTCGACGGCCTGGCCCGCACGAAGCGGGCGTGTCGGACGCGCCAATCACGACGCCGCATGCTACCCAAGCTCCTTACCTCCATCTTCGGCAGTCGCAACGAGCGCCTGCTGAAGCAGTACCGGCGCGTGGTCGCGCAGATCAATGCCCTGGAGCAGGGCCTCGAGGGGCTCTCCGACGAGGCGCTGCGCGCCAAGACCGACGAGTTCCGCGCGCGCCACGCCAAGGGCGAGACGCTCGACGCGCTGCTGCCGGAAGCCTTCGCGGTCGTGCGCGAAGGCAGCAAGCGCACGCTGAAGATGCGCCACTTCGACGTCCAGCTGCTCGGCGGCATGACGCTGCACAACGGCAAGATCGCCGAGATGCGCACCGGCGAAGGCAAGACGCTGATGGCCACGCTGCCGGTGTACCTCAATGCCATCTCCGGCAAGGGCGTGCACGTGGTGACGGTCAACGACTACCTCGCCCGGCGCGACGCCGAGTGGATGGGGCGCCTCTACACCTTCCTCGGCCTGACGGTCGGCGTGAACACGCCGAACATGTCGCGCGCCGAGAAGCAGGAGGCCTTCGCCGCCGATGTGACCTACGGCACCAACAACGAGTTCGGCTTCGACTACCTGCGCGACAACATGGTGCAGGAGGTCGCCGACCGCGTCGCGCGCGGCCTGAACTTCGCGATCGTCGACGAGGTCGACTCGATCCTGATCGACGAGGCGCGCACGCCACTGATCATCAGCGGCCAGGCGGAGGACCACACCGAGCTGTACGTGCGCATCAACGCCGTGGTGCCCAGGCTGAAGAAGCAGATCGGCGAGGCCGACCCGCGTACCGGCGAAGGCGTGATCGAGCCGGGCGACTTCACCGTCGACGAGAAGGCGCACCAGATCTTCCTCACCGAAGCCGGCCACGAGAACGCCGAGGCCATCCTCAGCGAAGCGGGCCTGCTCGCCGAAGGTGCGAGCCTGTACGACCCGGCCAACATCACGCTGATGCACCACGTGTACGCGGCGCTGCGCGCCCGGCACCTGTACCACCGCGACCAGCACTACGTGGTGCAGAACGGCGAGGTGATCATCGTCGACGAGTTCACCGGCCGGCTGATGACCGGCCGCCGCTGGAGTGACGGCCTGCACCAGGCGGTGGAGGCCAAGGAAGGCGTGCAGATCCAGAGCGAGAACCAGACGCTGGCCTCGATCACGTTCCAGAACTACTTCCGCATGTACGGCAAGCTCGCCGGCATGACCGGCACGGCCGACACCGAGGCCTACGAGTTCCAGGAGATCTACGGCCTGGAGACCGTGGTCATCCCGCCGAACAAGCCGACCATCCGCAAGGACGAGCTCGACCTCGTCTACAAGACCGAGCGCGAGAAGTACGACGCGGTCACCAAGGACATCCGCGACTGCCACGAGCGCGGCCAGCCGGTGCTGGTGGGCACGACCTCGATCGAGAACTCGGAGAAAGTTTCCGAGCTGCTCAAGCAGGCCAAGCTCGAGCACCAGGTGCTCAACGCCAAGCAGCACGAGAAAGAGGCGCAGATCGTCGCCCAGGCCGGGCGGCCGGGCATGATCACCATCGCCACCAACATGGCCGGCCGCGGCACCGACATCGTGCTCGGCGGCAACGTCGAGAAGCAGATCCAATTCCTCGAGGCCGACGAGGCGCTTTCCGCCGAAGAGAAGGCCGCGCGCGCCAAGCAGCTGCAGGACGAGTGGCAGACCCTGCACGAGCAGGTGAAGGCCGCGGGCGGCCTGCGCATCATCGCCACCGAGCGCCATGAGTCGCGCCGCATCGACAACCAGCTGCGCGGCCGCTCCGGCCGCCAGGGCGACCCGGGCTCCTCGCGCTTCTACCTCTCGCTCGACGATCCGCTGATGCGCATCTTCGCTGGCGACCGCGTGCGCGCGATCATGGACCGGCTGAAGATGCCCGAGGGCGAGGCCATCGAGGCCGGCATCGTCACCCGCAGCATCGAGAGCGCGCAGCGCAAAGTCGAGGCGCGCAACTTCGACATCCGCAAGCAGCTGCTCGAGTACGACGACGTGTCGAACGACCAGCGCAAGGTCATCTACCAGCAGCGCAACGAGATCCTCGAGGCCGAGAGCCTCACCGAGCAGATCGCCAACCTGCGCAAGAGCACGATGACCGAGGTGGTGCGCACCTACGTGCCGGCCGAGAGCGTCGAGGAGCAGTGGGACCTGCCCACGCTCGAGAAGGCGCTGCGCGAGGAGTGGCAGCTCGAGGTGGCGCTGGCCGCCGAGGTGGAGAAGAGCGACAGCGTCACCGACGACGACATCGTCGAGAAGGTGGTGGCCGCCGCCGACGCCCACTTCAACGACAAGCTCGAGCGCGTCGGCGCCGAGCAGTTCACGCCGTTCATGCGCATGGTGCTGCTGCAGGCCATCGACAACCACTGGCGCGAGCACCTGGCGGCGCTCGACTACCTGCGCCAGGGCATCCACCTGCGCGGCTACGCGCAGAAGAACCCGAAGCAGGAGTACAAGCGCGAGGCCTTCGAGCTGTTCTCGCAGCTGCTCGACGTGGTGAAGATGGAAGTCACCCGCGTGATGATGACGGTGCGCATCCAGAGCCAGGAAGAGGCGCTGCAGGCGGCCGAGGCGATCGAGGAGCAGGCCGAGCGCATCAGCAACGTGACCTACACCCATCCGAACGAGGACGGCTCGGTTTCCGAGGAACCCGATCTCGCCACGGTGGCGGCTGCGGTGCCCACGGTCGGCCGCAACGATCCCTGCCCCTGCGGCAGCGGCAAGAAGTACAAGCAGTGCCACGGCAAGCTGGCCTGATCGACCGACCCTTCG
>NZ_JBFXIO010000380.1:0-4953 GCF_050175855.1 Piscinibacter sp. | reverse complement strand
CGGCGATGCGCGGCGCGTCGAAGCCGCGGCGACGCAGGCCCTCGATGTTGCAGCCGCGCACCGCCAGCGGGTTGCCGTCGACCAGCATGTACGGCGGAACGTCCTGCGACACCGCGCTGCCGAAGCCGACCATCACGTGCGCGCCGATCTTGACGAACTGGTGGATGCCGGTGAGGCCGCCCACCGTGACCCAGTCGCCCAGGTGCACGTGGCCACCCAGGGTGGTGTTGTTGGCCAGCGTTGTGCGGTCGCCGACCTGGCAGTCGTGGGCGATGTGCACGTAGGCCATGATCCAGTTGTCGTTGCCGATGCGTGTGACGCCGGCGTCCTGGGCGGTGCCGAGGTTGAAAGTGCAGAACTCGCGCACCATGTTGCGGTCGCCGATCACCAGTTCGGTCGGCTCGCCGGCGTATTTCTTGTCCTGCGGCACCGCGCCGATCGAGCCGAACTGGAAGAAGCGGTTGTCGCGGCCAATGGTGGTGCGGCCCTCGATCACGCAATGCGGCCCGACGGTCGTGCCTTCGCCGATGCGAACCTGCGATCGCACGACGGCATAGGCACCGACGGTGACGTTTTCTCCGAGCTCGGCGCCGCTCTCGACGATCGCGGTGGGGTGGATGTTCGCCATCTCAGGAACTCCGGAGCGCGGCTTCAGGCGAAGCTGCGCATCGTGCAGGTGAGGTCGGCCTCGACGGCCAGTTCCTCGCCGACCAGCGCGCGGGCCTTGAACTTGAAGACGGACGACTTGGCGCGCTCCAGCGTCGCTTCGAGCACCAGCTGGTCGCCCGGTTCCACCGGGCGCTTGAATCGCGCGTTGTCGATGCCGGCGAAGTAGTACACCGTGTTGGCGTCGGGCTCCTGGCCGAGCGTCTCGAAGGCCAGCAGCGCCGAGGCCTGCGCCAGCGCCTCGATCATCAGCACACCGGGCATCACCGGCCGGCGCGGAAAGTGGCCATTGAAGAAGTCCTCGTTGATGGTGACGTTCTTGATCGCCTTGATGCGCTGGCCCTTCTCGAGCTCGACCACACGGTCCACCAGCAGGATCGGGTAGCGGTGCGGCAGCTTCTTGAGGATCTGGTGGATGTCCATCGTGGTCATGGTTGTCTCGGCGTCTCGTTCTTTTCCAGCGCGCGGATTCGCTCGCGCAGCGTGTGCAGCTGGCGCAGCGTGGCCGCGTTCTTTTCCCAGGCAGCATTGTCGTCGATGGGAAAGACGCCGCTGTACTGGCCCGGCTGGCGGATCGAACGCATCACCACCGAGGCGGCCGAGATGTGCACGTCGTCGGCCAGGGTCAGGTGCCCCAGCACGATCGCCCCGCCGCCGACGGTGCAGCGCCGGCCGATCACCGCGCTGCCGGCGATGCCGACGCAGCCGGCCATCGCCGAGTGCGCGCCGATGCGCACGTTATGGCCGACCTGGATCAGGTTGTCGAGCTTCACGCCGTCTTCGATCACGGTGTCGTCGAGCGCGCCGCGGTCGATGCAGGTGTTGGCGCCGATCTCCACGTCGTCGCCGATGCGCACCGCGCCGAGCTGCTCGATCTTCTCGTAGCGCAGGCCACCCTCGCCCTTGACGGGCGCGAAGCCGAAGCCGTCGGCGCCGATGACCACGCCGCTGTGCACGATGCAGCGGGCGCCGATCGAGCAGCCTTCGCCCACCGTCACGCGCGGGGCGAGCCGGGTGCCGGCGCCGATGCTCGCGCCAGCGCCGACCACGCACAGCGGGCCGATCACCGCATCGGGCGCGACGTGTGCGCTGGGGTCGACGACCGCGCTCGGATGGATGCCGGTGGCCGCCGCCGGCCGCATGCGCCTCACCCACCACTGCGTGAGCCGCGCGTAGTACAGGTAGGGGTCAGGCGTGACGATCGCTGCGCCACGAGCCGCCGCCTCGTCGCGCACCGCGGGGCCGACGATCACGCAGCCGGCTTGCGTGGTGGCGAGCTGGGCGCGGTACTTCGGGTTGGCGAGGAAGGCGATCGCGTCGGGCGTGGCGCCTTCCAGCGTGGCGATGCGCGCGATGCGCCGCTCGCCGTCGCCGAGCAGTTCGCCGCCGAGTTGCCCGGCGATCTCGCGCAGAGCAACTTCCATCGGCGCTGCCCCGCCCTTACTTGCTGTTGCCGCTCTGGGCGTTCAGCGCCTTGATCACCTTGTCGGTGATGTCGATGCGGGGGCCGGCGAAGACGGCTTCCTGGACGATCAGGTCGTACTTCTCGGTGTCGAAGATCTGCTTCATCACCTTGTTGGCGCGCTCGACCACCGACGCCAGTTCCTCGTTCTTGCGCTGCGTCAGGTCTTCCTGGAACTCGCGGCGCTTGCGGTCGAAATCGCGGTTCTGCTCGACCAGCTCGCGCTGGCGGCGCGTGCGCTCGGACTCCGACAGGGTCGGCGCGTCCTTGTCGAGCTTCTCGCCGGCAGCCTTGAGCTTGCCCGCCATGTCGGCGAGTTCCTTCTCGCGCTTGCCGAACTCGGCCTCCAGCTTGGCCTGCGCGGCCTTCGCGGGTGCGGCATCTCGCAGCACCCGGTCGGCGTTGACGTAGCCGATCTTCAGTTCCTGGGCCTGCGCACCCAGGGCCGCGAACGCGATCAGCGTCGCGCACGCCGACGACTTCAGGAAGGAGGTATTCATTAGAACGCGGTCCCGATCTGGAATTGCAGTCTCTCGATTCTATCGTTCGGCTTCTTGCGGATCGGCGTGCCCCAGCTGAGCTTCAGCGGGCCCACGGGGGAGATCCAGCTCAGGCCGATGCCGGCCGAGGCGCGCAGGCTGTCTGCCGTGATGCGCTCCGATTCACCCCAGACGTTGCCGATGTCCATGTAGCCGAACACGCGCAGCGTGCGGTCGTTGCCGGCGCCGGGCACCGGCACGTACAGCTCGCTGTTCAGGTTGAGCCGGCGGTTGCCGCCCACGTAGGCGCCGGTCACGTCGGCCGGACCGAGCGAGCCCTGGTCGAACGCCCGTACCGTGCCCAGGCCGCCACCGTAGAAGTTCTTGAACACCGGGTACGGCCGTCCGGCCAGGCCCCGGCCGTAGCCGACCTCGCCGTTGACGGCGAAGGTGTACTGGCGCGTGATCGGCCAGTAGCGCTGGTACTGCAGGTTGGCCCGCAGGTAGCGCGTGCTCCCGGCCGGCGTCCAGTCGAGGTTGACGCGCTTGTAGCTGCCCTCGTTGGGCACCAGGGCGCTGTCGCGCTCGTCGCGCGTCCAGCCCAGCGTGAGCGGGAAGGAGTTGCTGACCGAGCCGAACTGCAGCCGGTACAGGTAGAGATTGTTGGGCATCGCATTGGTGCCCTTGATCTCGGTGCGCTCGGCGCCGACGCCGACGAACACCGTGTCGTACTCGCTGAACGGCACGCCGAAGCGCAACGCCACGCCGGGAGTGACGAGCTGGTACTGTTCGCCCTGGCTGTTGATCGGCTTGGCGGTGCGGTAGTAGACGTCGAAGGCACGCGAGATGCCGTCGATCGTGAAGTACGGATCGACGGTGCTCAGCACCAGGGTGCGGCTGCTGCGGCTGGTGTTGACCTCGATGCCGAGGTAGTTGCCCGAGCCGAACACGTTCTCCTGCTTGATCGAGGCCGTCAGCGAGAGCCGGTCCGCCGACGAATAGCCCGCACCGACCAGCAGGTTGCCGGTGGGCTTCTCCTTGATGGTAAAGGTCAGGTCGACCTGGTCCTGCGTGCCCGGCACCTCGGTGGTGTCCACCGAGACCTCGCTGAAGTAGCCCAGGCGGTCGACGCGGTCGCGCGAGAGCTTGATCTTCTGGCCGTCGTACCACGACGACTCGAACTGGCGGAACTCGCGGCGGATCACTTCGTCGCGCGTGCGCGTGTTGCCGGCCACGTTGATGCGGCGCACGTAGACGCGGCGAGACGGGTCGGCGGTCAGCGTCAGTGCGACGCGGCCGTTGGCCCGGTCGATCTCCGGGCGCGCGTCGATGCGGGCGAAGGCGTAGCCGAACAGTCCGAAGCGGTCGGCGAACTCCTTGGTGGTGTCGGTCACCGCCTCGGCGCGATAGGCTTCGCCGGGCTTGATCTTCACCAGGGTCTTGAAGTCCTCTTCCTTGCCGAGGTAGTCGCCCTCGAGCTTGACCGAGGTCACCGTGTAGGGCTGGCCTTCGGTGATGTTGATCGTGACCGTGATTTCCTGCTTGTCCGGCGAGATCGCCACCTGCGTGGAGTCGACATTGAACTCCAGGTAGCCGCGGTTCAGGTAGTAGGCGCGCAGCGTCTCCAGGTCGGCATTGAGCTTGGAGCGCGAGTAGCGGTCGGCCTTCGTGTACCAGTTCAGCCAGCCGCCGTCGTTGAGGTCGAACAGGCCCTTGAGCGTGCCCTCGGAGAAGGCCTTGTTTCCGACGATGCGCAGCTCGCGGATCTTGGCTGCCGTTCCCTCGGTGACCGTGAACGTGACGTTGACGCGGTTGCGTTCCTGCGGCGTGACGGTGGTCACCACCTCGGCGCCGTACAGGCTGCGTGTCAGGTACTGGCGCTTGAGCTCCTGCTCGGCGCGGTCGGCCAGCGCCTTGTCGAACGGCAGGCCCTCGCCGATGCCGAAATCCTTCAGCGACTTGACCAGCGTGTCCTTGTCGAACTCCTTCAGGCCGACGAAGTCGATCGCGGCGATGACCGCACGCTCCTCGACGATCACGACGACCACGCCGTCGTCGATGTCGATGCGCACGTCCTTGAACAGGCCGGTGGCGAACAGCGCGCGCAGCGCGGCGGCGCCCTTCTCGTCGTTGTAGGTGTCGCCGATGCGGAACGGCAGCGAGGCGAACACGGTGCCGGCGTCGGTGCGCTGCAGGCCCTCGACGCGGATGTCCTTCAGCGTGAAGGGCTCGACAGCCCAGGCCGAGCCCACCTGGAGTGCGGCGGCGAGGGCAAGGCTGAGGACGGTGGGACGAACTGCGGGCGCGCGTCGGGGGGAAGGCATGCGTCGGGGGTCAGTGCAGGCC
>NZ_JBFXIO010000379.1:0-4953 GCF_050175855.1 Piscinibacter sp. | reverse complement strand
GCGAGTTCAACACCGGCTCGATCTCGGTGCGCCACGAGAGCTACGACGGCAGCAAGCTCGGTGCGCTGCGCTTCGCCGCGCAGCACGGCCAGAGCTTCCGCAACGAGGGTTTCAGCCGGCTGCGCCTGGACCTGCAGACGCGCCCGCAGTGCAAGGAAGACTTCATCGACCGCGACGGCCTGGTGCTGCGCGCGGTGGTGTGCATGCGCGCCTACAAGAAGCTGCCGCAGCTGTACGACGTGTCGGTGCTGGTGGCCACGCTCGACCAGGCCGCCGCCGGCGTGCAGGGCCGCTTCGACGCGCAGGGCGTGAGCTTCGCCAATGCCCAGCGCCTGGCGCGCCACTACCTGCAGGCCTACCAGAAGGTGGCGCCGCGATGAGCGAATCGGGCGTGCTCGCCATCGTCGAGGTGCTCGACCGCGACGGCCAGGTTCGCCAGTCGCAGCGCGTGCACGCCTGGCCGCTGCGCATCGGCCGCGCGCTCGACAACGACCTCTCGCTGGCCGACCCGCACGTGGCGCCGCACCACTGCCTGATCGACGTCGACGCGCAGGGCCTGGTGCTGCAGGCGCTGCAGACCGCCAACGGCGTGCAGGTGGGCACGCGGCGCATCCGCGCCGGCGAGCGCGAGGCGCTGCGCGACGATGCCCAGGCGCTCGAGCTGGTGGCCGGCCGCACGCGCTTGCGCCTGCGCCGTGCCGGCGACTCGCTCGCCCCCGAGCTTCCGCTGGCCGCGGCGGCCACGCTGGCGCGCCGGGTCGGGCCGACGCTGGCCGGCGGGCTGGCGCTGGCCGCGGCGATGGCCTTCGACACCTGGCTGGGCAGCGACCCCGACGTGTTCCTGCGTGCCCTGGGCAGCACCGCGCTGACCACCGTGATGGGCGCGGCGATCTGGATCGGCCTGTGGTCGCTGCTGTCCAAGCTGTTCACGCGGCAGACGCATGCCGGCTGGCACCTCAAGGTCTTCGTGCTGTCGTCGCTGGCCTGGCTGGTGGTCGGCGCGCTGCCCGGCCTGCTGGCCTTCTCGCTGAACTGGCCCTGGGTGTCGGACTTCGGTTTCGTCGCCGGCTATGCCATCGCCGCCGCGGCGCTGTACTTCCACCTGCTCGGCGTGGAGCCGGCGCGGCCCGCGCTGATGCGCGGCGTGGCGGTGGCGGCCTTCGTGGTCGGCACCGGGCTCACGTTGTGGAACCAGCATCAGCGCGGCGACCGCCTCGGCAGCGACCTCTACCTCAGCAGCTTCCACCCGCCGGCCCTGCGCCTGGCCGCGCCGGTCAGCGCCGATCGATTCGTCGACGACCTGGCGGCGCTGCAGCCAATGCTGGACAAGAAAGCGAAGGAAGAACCGTCGAGCGACAGCGGAGCCAGCGATGAAGAATGAATCCACCACCACCGTGCTGGTGACCGGCGGCAGCCGCGGCATCGGTGCGGCCGCCTGCCTGCTGCTGGCCGAGCGCGGCCACGCGGTGGCCGTCAACTACACGCGCGACGCGGCGGCGGCCGAAGCGCTGGTCTCGCGCATCCGCGCCGAGGGCGGACAGGCGCTGGCGATCCAGGCCGATGTGGCCGAGGCCGCGCAGGTGGCGGCGATGTTCGAGCGCATCGACCGCGAGCTGCCGCGACTGTCGGGCCTGGTCAACAACGCCGGCGTGGTCGACCTGCCGGCGCGCGTCGACGAGATGGACGCGGCGCGGCTGCAGCGCATGTTCGCGATCAACGTCTTCGGCAGCTTCCACTGTGCCCGCGAGGCAGTGCGGCGGATGTCGTCGAAGCACGGCGGGCGTGGCGGCGCCATCGTCAACATCAGCTCGGCCGCGGCGCGCCTGGGCTCGCCAAGCCAGTACGTCGACTATGCCGCGGCCAAGGGGGCGATCGACACCTTCACGGTCGGCCTGGCGCGCGAGGTGGCCACCGAGGGCGTGCGCGTCAACGCCATCCGCCCCGGCATCATCGAGACCGAGATCCACGCCTCGGGCGGCCTGCCCGACCGCGCGAAGCAGATGGCCCCGATGGTGCCGATGCAGCGCGCGGGCAGCCCCGACGAGGTGGCGCAGGCGATCGCCTGGCTGCTGTCGGACGCGGCCAGCTACACCACCGGCGCGATCCTCGACGTCAGCGGCGGGCGCTGAGGCGGGTACGGGAACAAACCGGGGGCGCCGGACGTACACCGGGCACCGCCACCCGAGGAGACCCCGATGACTCGCATGCCCAGCCTGATCGCCCTCGCCGCCGCCGGCACGCTGCTGGCCGCCTGTGCCAGCGCGCCGTCCAACCCGATGAGCTTCTTCGTCACCAGCACCGGCAGCGGACAGGGCGCCAACCTCGGCGGCCTGGCCGGCGCGGACGCGCACTGCGAGAAGCTCGCCGCCGCCGTGGGCGCCGGGGGCAAGGGCTGGCGCGCCTACCTGAGCACCACCGGCGCGGCCGGGGTCAACGCGCGCGAACGCATCGGCAGCGGGCCGTGGGTGAATGCCAAGGGCGTGACGATCGCCGGCGACGTCGCCTCGCTGCACGGCAACAACAACCTGACCAAGCAGACGGCGCTCACCGAGAAGGCCGAGGTGATCAACGGCCGCGGCGACACGCCCAACACCCACGACATCCTCACCGGCTCCACCGCCGACGGCCGCGCCGTGGCCGGCGACGGCGACAGCACCTGCGGCAACTGGACGAAGAGCGGCGAGGGCTCGGCCTGGGTCGGCCACCACGACCGCATCGGCCTGCGCGACGACGAGCCCTCGCGTTCGTGGAACGCGTCGCACCCCTCGCGCGGCTGCAGCCAGGATGCGCTCAAGGCCACCGGCGGCGCCGGCCTGTTCTACTGCTTCGCCACCCGCTGAGCCCGGCCGGGCTCAGGCCTGGCTGGGCCGAAGCCCGGTCACGTAGACCAGCCGGCCGCTGCCCGGATCGACCACGTAGCTGAGCACCTGGCGCCGGTTGCGGCCGGCGCCGGGCGGCAGCAGCGAGATGTGCACCCAGCCGGAGTTCGGGCCTTTGCGCGGGTCGTAGCACTCGCAGATGATCTGGTCGAAGTCGGCCAGCGTCGTGCTCGCCCACCGCGCGAGCTCCAGCGTCGGCTTGGCGACGATCTCCACGTCGCAGGCGCGCCCCTCGGTGTGCTGGCTGGTCGAGATCCAGCTGCGCGGCTTGCCCTTGAGCGAGCGCTCCAGCGCCTGCGAGCGGAACACGCTGTTGGGCGTGAAGCCGCCGAACGCCTCGCGGATCGGATCGAGCACCGCACGCGCCAGGTGAACGGCGCTGCGCAGCACGCGGTCGTCGGGGATGCGGTTGTCGATGCGCTGGCGGTCGGCGGTTTCGCTGACGGTGAGCTCGTAGAGGCGGAAGTGCTGCGCGATGCGGTCCTGCGGGTCGAGCGCGGCAATGCGCAACTGCTCGAGCGGCGTGCTGGAGAGGTCTCGGCCTGCCATGTCGTCCTCCGCGGCGGTCAGATCGAACGCCGCAGCGCGGCGAGGGCTTCGCGCACCGCCGCCGGCCAGGGCGCGGCGGCATCGGCGGTCAGTTCGACGAGGAAGTCGAGGTGCTCCTGGATCGAGGCCACCTCGCGCAGGCTGGCGCCGCGGGCGAAGGCGGCGCCGTACTGCGCTGCGGCCTCGCGGGCGAGCGCCTCGTGGCCGGCGCGCGGGTCGTCGGCGGCGAGCAGCAGGCGCAGCACCTGCAGATCGGCCAGCCCGGTGGCCAGCCACAGCTGCGGCGACTCCTTCAGCTCGGCGCGGGTGGCAGCGAACTGCCGCTCGGCCATCGCGGCCAGCGGGCCCTGCCACGGGCCGGCGGCGCGCTCGGGGTCGAGCCGGCGCAGCAGCAGGCAGGCGATCGCCCAGTTGACGAAGGCGTAGACGTCGTCGTCGTCCTCGAGGTCGTAGGCCTCGCGGTAGTACTGCGCCATGTTGAGCAGCGCCTCGACGCGCGGCCGGCCCGCCTGCACCCAGGCCAGGCGCTTGCACGCGCCGCCGAGCAGCACCAGGCGCTCGTAGGTGGGCGCGCGGGTGTTGATGGCGTCGAGCTGGAACAGCGCCGCCTCGATGCGCTCGGCCAATTCGGCGCGGCGCACCTGCAGCGCGGCCGACTCGGCGTCGCCAGCTTCGGCACGCATCTGCGACCACGCCTGCGCCGCCAGCCGCACCTGGAAGTTGGCGTGCTGCTCGGCGGCACGCACCGGGCAGTCGCCGCGGTCGGAGCGCAGCGCGCGGTCCAGCCACTCCGAGGCCAGCTCGAACAGCCGCACCTCGCCGTAGGCGAAGCCGATCGCCGCGCAGACGTCGGCGCGTGCCATCCACACCGCGCGCGAGACCTCGGGCACGCGCGCGAGCAGGCCGTCGACGCGCTCGCGCAGATCCGCCGCCAGGGCGTCGTCATCGCGCTCGCGGCGCTGGCTGATCATGCGCGTCGATTCGGCCAGGTTGTTCAGTTCGGTGACCAGCTCCGAGGGCGCGAAGAAGGCCGGCGGCGCCGGCCGGTCGACGCCGACCTCGTCGCGCACCAGGCGGAAACCGGGGTCGCCGTAACACTGGTAGGCGCCCCAGGTGTTGACGCCGGGGTGGGCACTCCACGTGGCCACGCGCGCGCGGTGCACGGCGTCGCCGAAGGTGGCACCGGCCAGCATGCGCTCGTAGAAGGCCTGCGCGAAGGTCAGCGCCGCGGCGTCGTCCACCGCCCAGCCGGCGCAGACCACCGCACGCACGCCCATGCGGATGAACTCGACGCCGAGGTTGGCCGCCAGCCGGTTGTACTGCGCCGCACCCCCGCCGGTGTTGCCGAGGTGGCAGCAGTTGATGAACACCAGCTCCGGCACGTGGCGCATCTGCCGCACGTCGCCGGGGGTGAGGAAGGTCTCGCGTCCGATCACCATGCCGGACAGCGTCTTGCGCCGCTTCAGCGGCACCGCCAGGCGCCCGTCGGGCAGCTCGACGGGCACGGCCTGCGCGGCAGCGTCGG
>NZ_JBFXIO010000378.1:0-4998 GCF_050175855.1 Piscinibacter sp. | reverse complement strand
GGGCGGTCTGGCCGCCCATGGTGGGCAGCAGCGCCATCCGTTCGTCAGGACGCTCCAGCCGCTCCTTCTCGATGATCTTCTCGACCATCTGCCAGGTGATCGGCTCGATGTAGGTGGCGTCGGCCATCCCCGGGTCGGTCATGATCGTCGCCGGGTTGCTGTTGACGAGGATGACGCGGTAGCCCTCCTCGCGCAGCGCCTTGCAGGCCTGGGCGCCGGAGTAGTCGAACTCGCAGGCCTGGCCGATGATGATCGGGCCGGCGCCGATGATCAGGATGCTCTGGATGTCTGTGCGCTTCGGCATCTCAACGTTTCTCCATCAGATTCACGAAGCGGTCGAACAGATAGCCGATGTCGTGCGGCCCGGGCGAGGCTTCGGGGTGCCCCTGGAAGCAGAACGCCGGCCTGTCGGTGCGCGCCAGGCCCTGCAGCGTGCCGTCGAACAGCGAGACGTGCGTCGCGCGCAGATTCATCGGCAGTGTCTTCTCGTCCACCGCGAAGCCGTGGTTCTGGCTGGTGATGCTCACGCGGCCGCTGTCGAGATCCTTCACCGGGTGGTTGCCACCGTGGTGGCCGAACTTCATCTTGAAGGTCTTCGCACCCGAGGCCAGCGCCATGATCTGGTGGCCGAGGCAGATGCCGAAGGTCGGGATGCCGGTGTCGATCAGCTCGCGTGCCGCGGCAATCGCGTAGTCGCAAGGCTCCGGGTCGCCGGGGCCGTTGCTGAGAAAGATGCCGTCGGGCTTGAGCGTGAGAACGTCCTTCGCCGGAGTCTGCGCCGGCACCACGGTGACGCGGCAGCCGCGGCTGGCCAGCAGGCGCAGGATGTTGCGCTTGACGCCGAAGTCGTAGGCGACCACGTGGTGCCTCGGCTGGCCGAGCTTGCCGTAGCCGTCTTCCAGCGTCCAGGCGGTCTCGGTCCACTCGTGCCGCTCGGTGCAACTCACCACCTTGGCCAGGTCCTGTCCGGCCATGCTGGGCGCGGCCTTCGCGGCGGCGATGGCCTCCTCACGGTGCTTCGCCGAGATCGGCTCGCCCACGCCGAGCGTGAGGATGCATCCGTTCTGCGCGCCCTTCTCGCGCAGGATGCGCGTCAGGCGGCGCGTGTCGAGGTTGGCGATGGCGACCGTGCCCTCGCGCTGCAAGTACTCGGCGAGCGTGGCCGTGCTGCGGAAGTTCGAATGCAGAACCGGCAGGTCCTTGATGATCAGGCCCGCGGCATGCACCTTGGCCGCCTCGACGTCCTCGGCGTTGACGCCGTAGTTGCCGATGTGCGGATACGTCAGCGTGACGATCTGCCGGCAGTAGCTCGGGTCGGTGAGGATTTCCTGGTAGCCGGTGATCGAGGTGTTGAACACCACCTCGCCGACGGTGCGACCGGCAGCGCCGATCGACGTGCCTTGGAAGACCGTGCCGTCCGCGAGAGCCAGGATCGCCGGGGCTTGTGGGGACAGCAGTTGCGGCGGCACCGGGTTCTCCGTTCGTGTGTGCGCGCCCAGCTCGGCTCGTCGCAGCCGGATCCGGCATCCGCGAAGGGACGCAGCGGTGGGAAGACCGAAGGAGTTTCCGTCGGAATCAGCGAAGGTTTCGCTGGGCGGGGGTGGAAGAAGCTAAACCTGCGAAGTATAGCTGAGCGACCACCCTCGCCCCGGGTTTTCACCCAGCAAGACCGAGCGCGGCGATGCCGGCCTTGGCGATCTGCGCGTCTTCGGTGGACTTGACGCCGCTGACGCCGACTGCGCCGACGCAGTGGCCGTCGACCATGATGGGAACGCCGCCTTCCAGCAGTGCCTCTAGGCCCGGCGCGCTGAGGAACGAGACACGCCCCTGATTGATCATTTCTTCGTAGATTCGGCTCTCGCGGCGGCCAAGCACCGAGGTGCGCGCCTTGTTCGGTGCGATCTGGGAGGAGATCGGCGCCGTGCCATCCAGGCGCTGCAACCACAACAGGTGACCGCCGTCATCGACGATGGCGATGCACACCGCCCACTTGTTGGCAAGCGCTTCGGCTTCGGCCGCCGCCGCGATGCGCTTGACGTCGTCGAGGGTGAGGTAGGGCTTGTTCTTCATGTCGTGCCTGGGAAGGGTGTGGAGACTGCCGGCACTGTAGCGCGCTCGAGCAGGGCCATTCCGCCACGGCGCGTACGGTCTTTTTCGACGCGAGAAGGGGGAACTTAGAATGATTGCGGCCTGTCACAGGCTGCATCAACAACCCCCACGGAGGTTCAATGGATCAGAGTCTGCAAGCTGCTTATGGCTACGCCGGTACCGCGACGTCAGCCGAGCAGCGCAACCGCGTACTGCGCAACACCTACTGGCTGCTCGCGCTGTCGATGGTGCCGACGGTGCTCGGCGCCTGGCTGGGCGTGCAGACCGGAATCGCCCGCGCGATGTCGCCGGGTGTGGGGCTGGTGGTGTTCCTGGTGGGCGCCTTCGGCTTCATGTTCGCCATCGAGAAGACGAAGAACTCGGCCGCCGGCGTCCCCGTGCTGCTGGCCTTCACCTTCTTCATGGGCGTGATGCTGTCTCGCCTGGTCGGCGCCGTGCTCGGCCTGGCCAATGGCGCCAGCCTGATCATGATGGCGTTCGCCAGCACTGGCGCGATCTTCCTCGGCATGGCTGCGCTGTCGACGGTGATCAAGCGCGACCTGTCGGGCATGGGCAAGTTCCTCTTCATCGGCGCCATCCTGGTGCTGGTGGCCGGCATCGCCAACTTCTTCATCCAGTCCAGCGCGCTGATGCTGACGCTGTCAGTCTTGGTGACGGGCATCTTCTCCGCCTTCATCCTGTACGACCTGAAGCGCGTGCGTGATGGCTACGAGACGAACTACATCAGCGCCACGCTGGGCGTCTACCTGAGCATCTACAACGTGTTCCAGGCGCTGCTCTCGCTGTTCGGCATCGGCGGCAGCAGCGAGTGATCGCGGCTCGCCGCGCGTGCTGAAACGGGGCCTTCGGGCCCCGTTTTTCATGGTCGCTCGAGAACGGCGATCGACTCGACGTGCGCGGTGTGCGGGAACATGTTCACCGCCCCTGCCGACACGCAACGGTAGCCGGCCTGGTGCACCAGCAGGCCGGCATCGCGCGCCAGCGTCGCCGGGTTGCAGCTCACGTAGACGATGCGCCGCGGCGGCTGCCAGCCGGCAGCGAGCGACGGCTCGGCATGCAGTTCCGCCAGCGCCTTGGCCAGCGCGAAGGCGCCCTCGCGCGGCGGGTCGACCAACCACTTGTCGGCCGCGCCGTAGCCCGCGAGGTCCGCCGCGGGCAGTTCGAAGAGGTTGCGCGCCTCGAACGAGGCCTTGTCCGCGAGCCCGTTGCGCGACGCGTTCTCGCGCGAGCGCTGCACCAGCGCCTCGCTGCCTTCGATGCCCAGCACCTCGCGCGCACCGCGGGCGATCGGCAGCGTGAAGTTGCCCAGCCCGCAGAACCAGTCGATCACGCGCTCGCTCGGTTGCACGTCGAGCAGGCGAAGCGCACGCGACACCAGCACGCTGTTGATCTGGTGGTTCACCTGGGTGAAGTCGGTGGGCTTGAACGGCATCACGATGCCGAACTCGGGCAGCGTGTAGGCCAGTTCCGGCCCGCCCTCGTCGAGACGGTGCACGGTGTCCGGCCCCTTGGGCTGAAGCCACCACTGCACGCCATGCTCGGCCGCGAAGGCGCGCAGCCTGGCCAGGTCATGGTCAGCCAGCGGCTCGAGGTGGCGCAGCACCAGCGCCGTCACCGCATCGCCGACCGCCACCTCGATCTGCGGCAGGCGGTCGCGCTGCTGCATGCCGCCGATCAGCTCGCGCAGCGGCAGCAGCATCGCCGACAGGCGCGGCGGCAGCACCTCGCAGCGCTCCATGTCGGCCACGAAGCTCGACTTGCGCTCGTGGAAGCCGACCAGCACCTTGCCCTTCTTGGCGACGAAGCGCACCGACAGCCGCGCACGGTAGCGGTAGCCCCAGGCCGGCCCTTCGATTGGCCGCAGCAGCCGCTCGGCCTTCACCTTGCCGAGATGCCACAGCGCATCCTCCAGCGCACGCTGCTTGGTCGCCACCTGCGCGGCAACGTGCAGGTGCTGCATCTTGCAGCCGCCGCAGTGACCAAAGTGCGGGCATTGCGGCCGCACGCGCTGCGAGCTCTCGCGCTGCCACGCCACGGCCGTGGCCTGCTCCCAGTTGTTCTTGCGCCGCTGCACCGTCACGCGCACGCGCTCCCCCGGCAAGGCGCCGTCGATGAACACCACCTTGCCCTCGGCGTCGTGGGCCACGCCCTGCGCCTCGAGGTCGAGCGACTCGACCGTCAACCATTCGTCTGCAGCAGTCATGGATTGGGATTATCCCGGGCCTGGCTGCTACACTGCCGCCCGTCAGGAGAGAGCTTCACCCGTGAAGCCGCCGAAGGCGCAGAACCGTTTCCGTTGGGCCCGGTTCGAACGCTCAGGCAAAAGGACTGGCAAACGCCGCGCGGAAACGCACGGCGATCCTCGCTGGAGAGAGGCCCGCCACGAGCGGGCCCACCGAAGGGGCAAGCGGGCGCATCGGTTGCGGCGCCCGCCAATCTCTCAGGTAAAGCGGACAGAGAGGGCACGGCACCCGGCATGGCTTGCGCTGCGCCGGGGTTGGCAAAGGCCCTCGAAGCATCGCCAGGAGGCGATCATGTCCGACACTCCGCTGCAGAAGACTCCGCTGCACGCCCTGCACATCGAACTCGGCGCCAAGATGGTGCCTTTCGCCGGCTACGACATGCCGGTGAGCTACCCCGCGGGCATCCTCGCCGAACACCGCCATTGCCGCGACTCGGCCGCGCTGTTCGACGTATCCCACATGGGTCAGGTGCGCCTGTCGGGTGACGGCGTGGCGGCCGCGCTCGAATCGCTGGTGCCCGTCGACGTGGCCGGCCTTGTGCCGGGGCGCCAGCGCTACGGCTTCTTCACCAATGCGGCAGGCGGCATCCTCGACGACCTGATGATCACCCGCCGCGAGACGGACTTCCTGGTCATCGTCAACGCCG
>NZ_JBFXIO010000377.1:0-5001 GCF_050175855.1 Piscinibacter sp. | reverse complement strand
GCTGCTGCGCGAGCCCGACATGGGCGCCTTCATGGTGATCGCGCTGATCTCCATGGGCATCCTGTTCCTCGGCGGCGTCAACGGCCGCATGTTCCTGCTCAGCGGCGCGGTGCTGGTGGCCTCGTTCGTGCTGGTGATCGCCTCCAGCCCGGAGAAGCGCTCGCGCATCTTCGCCTACCTCGAGCCCTGGGACCCGGAGTACGCGCTGGGCAAGGCCTACCAGCTGACGCACTCGCTGATCGCCTTCGGCCGCGGCGAGTTCTTCGGCCAGGGCCTGGGCTCCAGCGTCGAGAAGCTGAACTGGCTGCCCGAGGCGCACACCGACTTCCTGCTGGCGGTGATCGGTGAGGAACTCGGCTTCGTCGGCGTGGCCTGCGTGATCGTGGCCTTCTTCTGGCTGACCCGGCGCATCTTCCACATCGGCCGCCAGTCGATCGCGCTGGACCGCGTCTTCGCCGGCCTGTACGCGCAGGGCGTGGGCATCTGGTTCGGCGGCCAGGCCTTCGTCAACATGGGCGTGAACCTCGGCGTGCTGCCGACCAAGGGCCTGACGCTGCCGCTGATGAGCTACGGCGGCTCGGCGATCGTGATGAACCTGGTGGCGCTGGCGATCGTCGTGCGCATCGACATCGAGAACCGTCAGATGATGCGGGGAGGCCGCGCATGAGCCGCCATCTGGTGGTGATGGCGGCGGGCACCGGTGGCCACGTGATCCCGGGCTTGGCGGTGGCGCGAGAGATGCTCTCTCGCGGCTGGACGGTGAGCTGGCTGGGCACCACGCACGGCATGGAGAACCGCCTCGTGCCGCCCTCGGGCATCCCGATGGACACGATCACCTTCAGCGGCTTGCGCGGCAAGGGTCTGCTGCACACGATGACCGGGGGACTCCGCCTGCTGGCGGCGTTCTGGAGCTGCCTGCGCATCCTGCGCGCGCGCCGCGCCAGCGCAGTGCTCGGCATGGGCGGCTACGTCTGCTTCCCCGGCGGGCTGATGGCCTCGCTGCTGGGCAAGCCGCTGGTCCTGGTGAACGCCGATGCGGCGCTTCTGATGAGCAACAAGGCGCTGATGCCGGTGGCCGACCGCATCGCCTTTGGCTTTGACGGGCCGACCCTGGCGAACCTGAAGAACTCGGTGGTGACCGGCAACCCGGTGCGCGCCGAGATCGAGGCGCTGCCGGCGCCGGCGCAGCGCTTCGCCGGCCGCACGGGCCCCTTGCGCGTGCTGGTGGTCGGCGGCAGCCTGGGCGCGCGCGCGCTCAACGAGGCGGTGCCGCAGGCGCTGGCGATGATCGACGTGACCCAGCGCCCGCAGGTGACGCACCAGACCGGCAACGCCAACCTCGCCGACGTGCGCGCCGGCTACGAGCGCGCCGGCGTCGAGGGCGAGCTGCTGCCCTTCATCGACGACATGGCGCAGCGCCTGGCCGACTGCGACGTGATCGTCTGCCGCGCCGGCGCGGTGACGGTCAGCGAGCTGTGCGCGGCGGGCGTGGCCGCGGTGCTGGTGCCGCTGGTGGTCAGCACCACCTCGCACCAGCGCGACAACGCCCAGTGGCTGGCCGGGCAGGACGCCGGCATCCACCTGCCGCAAGCCGAGCTGTCGCCCAAGCGGCTGGCCGAGCTGCTCTCCGGACTGACGCGCGAGGCGCTGCTGGCCATGGCGACCAAGGCGCGAGCCTTGGCCAAACCCCAGGCGGCCGCACGAGTGGCCGACCAGATCGAATCGTTGGTGGCCGCATGAAGCACGCTGTCAAGCACATCCACTTCGTGGGCATCGGCGGCGCCGGCATGAGCGGCATCGCCGAGATCCTGCACAACCTCGGCTACGTCGTGTCGGGCTCAGACCAGGGCGACAGCGCCGT
Source organism: Piscinibacter sp. (assembly GCF_050175855.1). Classification (GTDB taxonomy): domain Bacteria; phylum Pseudomonadota; class Gammaproteobacteria; order Burkholderiales; family Burkholderiaceae_C; genus Piscinibacter. Next base: position 3,140 of record NZ_JBFXIO010000377.1, on the reverse strand, counting down.
CACGCGCCGCCTGGCCTCGCTGGGCATCCGCGTTGCCGTCGGTCACGACGCCGCGCACATCGAGGGCGCCGAGGCCGTGGTCACCTCCACCGCGGTGAAGGGCGACAACCCCGAGGTGATCGCCGCTCGCACCCGGCGCATCCCGGTGGTGCCGCGCGCGGTGATGCTGGCCGAGCTGATGCGCCTGAAGAAGGGCATCGCCATCGCCGGCACGCACGGCAAGACCACGACCACCTCGCTGGTGACCAGCGTGCTGGCCGAGGCGGGCGTCGACCCGACCTTCGTCATCGGCGGCAAGCTCAACGCCGCCGGCGCGAACTCGCGGCTCGGCTCCGGCGAGTACATCGTGGTCGAGGCCGACGAGAGCGATGCCTCGTTCCTCAACCTGATGCCGATCATGTCCGTGGTCACGAACATCGACGCCGACCACATGGACACCTACGGCCACGACTTCGCGAAGCTGAAGCAGGCCTTCGTCGACTTCCTGCACCGCATGCCCTTCTACGGCGCGGCCATCCTGTGCACCGACGACGCCGGCGTGCGCTCGATCGTGCCGATGATCTCGCGCCCGCTGGTCAGCTACGGCTTCGGCGAGGACGCGATGGTGCGCGCGGTGAACGTGCAGGCCCAGGAGGGCGGCACGATGCGCTTCACCGTGCAGCGCCGCAACGGCGTGCGCATGCCCGACCTCGAGGTGACGCTGAACCTGCCCGGCGAGCACAACGTGCTCAACGCGCTGGCCACCATCGCCGTGGCCACCGAGCTGGAGCTGCCCGACGCGCCGGTGGTCAAGGCGCTGGCCGAATTCCGTGGTGTGGGCCGGCGCTTCCAGCGCTACGGCGAGGTGGCGGCCAGCGGCGGCGGGCGCTTCACGCTGATCGACGACTACGGCCACCACCCGGTGGAGATGGCCGCCGTGCTGTCGGCCGCCCGCGGCGCCTTCCCCGGCCGGCGCATCGTGCTGGCCTTCCAGCCGCACCGCTACACCCGCACGCGCGACTGCTTCGAGGATTTCGTCAAGGTGATGGGCAGCGCCGACGCGGTGCTGCTGGCCGAGGTCTATGCCGCTGGCGAGGCGCCGATCGTCGCCGCCGATGGCCGCGCGCTCGCCCGCGCACTGCGCGTGGCCGGGCGCGTCGACCCGGTGTTCGTCGACGACATCGTCGCCATGCCGCAGGCCATCGCTGCGCAGGCCAAGGACGGCGACGTCGTCATCACCATGGGCGCCGGCACGATCGGCCAGACGGCGCAGCACGTGCTGGAACTGCTGGGAGCCGCCGCATGAACGCGACCATCGATCCGAAGAGCCTGGGCAAGGTCGCCGTGCTCATGGGCGGCAGTTCGGCCGAGCGCGAGATCTCGCTGATGTCCGGCTCCGGCGTGCTGGCCGCGCTGCGCTCGCAGGGCGTCGATGCGCTCGCCTTCGACCCGGCCGAGCGCGAGCTGCACGAACTCAAGCGCGAGGGCTTCGCGCGCGCCTTCATCGCGCTGCACGGCCGGCATGGCGAAGACGGCACGGTGCAGGGCGCGCTGGAGCTGCTGGGCATTCCCTACACCGGATCGGGCGTGATGGCCTCGGCGATCGCCATCGACAAGGTGATGACCAAGCGAATCTGGCAGGCCGTCGGCCTGCCGACGCCGAAGTACGTGGCGCTGCCGCGCGCCACGCAGACGCGCGAGCGCGTGATCCAGGTGCCCGACGAGCTCGGCCTGCCGCTGATCGTCAAGCCACCGCACGAGGGCTCGTCGATCGGCGTCACGAAGGTGAAGGGCTACTCGCAGATGCATGACGCGGTGGCGCTGGCCGCTACGCACGACGACGTGGTGCTGTGCGAGGAATTCATCGAGGGCGACGAACTCACCTGCCCGGTGCTCGGCGAGGGCGACGACGCGCGAGCGCTGCCGGTGATCCGCATCGTCGCGCCCGAGGGCGCCTACGACTACCAGAACAAGTACTTCACCGACGTCACCCAGTACCTCGTGCCCAGTGGCCTGCCCGAGGCCGAGGAGCGCGAGATCCAGCGCATCGTCGTCGAGGCCTACCGCACGCTGGGCTGCCGCGGCTGGGGCCGCGCCGACCTGATGGTGCGCGAGCGCGACCGCAGGCCCTTCCTTCTCGAGATGAACACCAGCCCGGGCATGACCTCGCACTCGCTGGTGCCGATGTCGGCCAAGGCGGCCGGCATGAGCTACGAGCAGCTGTGCCTGCACATCGCGGCCAGCGCCGCCCTGGACGGCTGAGGCGACCATGACCCGCCGCAACACCCGCAACCCCACGCCCGCCGCTGGCCTGCCGGCCGACGTGCGGCTGATGAACGCCACCGCGGCGCTGTTCGCGCTGGTCGGGCTGCTGGTGATCGCGGTGGTGGCGGCCTTGTGGATGGCCAAGCAGCCGGTGTTCGCGCTGCGCGCGATCCGCGTCGAGGGTGACGTTGCGCGCAACAGTGCGTCGACGATCCGCGCCAATGCGATGCCGCACCTGGCCGGCAACTTCTTCTCGCTCGACCTGCAGCGCTCGCGCGAGGCCTTCGAGTCAGTGCCCTGGGTGCGCCATGCGGTGGTGCAGCGCATCTGGCCGAACCGTCTGGCGGTGCGGCTGGAGGAGCACCGCGCCGCGGCGCTGTGGGCCACCGAGGAAGGTGAGGACAAGCTGGTCAACAGCTTCGGCGAGGTGTTCGAGGCCAACCCCGGTGACGTCGACGAGGACGAACTGCCGGTGCTGCGCGGCCCCGAGGGCAGCTCGGCGCGGCTGCTGGCGCTCTACCAGCGGCTGCAGCCGGTAGTGCAGCCGCTGGACATGCGCATCGAGGAGCTGGCGATGTCGGGCCGCGGATCGCTGACCGCCGAGCTCGACGGCGGCGCGGCGATCGAGATCGGCCGAGGCGAGGACGACGAGATCGTGGCGCGGCTGCAGCGCTTCGTGGCCACGCTGCCGCAGGTGATCGCCCAGCACCAGCGCCCGCTGGTGCACGCGGACCTGCGCCACAACGACGGATATGCGGTGCGGCTCAAGGGTGTCTCGACCAGCGGGGCGGGCACCGGCGGCGCCGGGAGGAACTAGAGGATGGCCAAGGAATACAAGGATCTCGTCGTCGGGCTGGACATCGGCACCGCCAAGGTGATGGCGGTGGTGGCGGAGG
>NZ_JBFXIO010000376.1:0-5001 GCF_050175855.1 Piscinibacter sp. | reverse complement strand
CCGTTCAGCGTCGGGCAGCAGCGCCTTTGCCTGGTGCTGCGCGACGGCTCGGCCATGCGCCACGTGGTGCTCGCCGATCCGTTCGACTCCGGCACGCGCATGTGGCTGGAATCGCGCATCCGCGCTGTCGGGCACCCGCCGAGCGTCTGGTACGTCGCCGGCGTCAACGATATCGCGGCGTTCTATGCGCGCATGGAGCGCGAGATGCGCGCGCTGGATGGCGCCGCTCCGGGCACGGGTGCGGCCGCCATCCCGGGCGCCGACGCGGTCGATGTCCTGCAGCTCTCGCTGGCGGACATCAGCGCCGACGAAAGCCCGGTGGTGCGCTTCGTCAACGGCCTGCTGTACGACGCGCTGAAAGCGCAGGCCAGCGACATCCACCTCGAATGCGCCGCACGTGGCCTGGCGGTGAAGTACCGCCTGGACGGTGTCCTGCAGGCGGTGGCGCGCCCCGAGGGGCGAGATTTCGCCGACCGTGTGGTCTCGCGCATCAAGGTGCTGGCCGATCTCGACATCTCCGAACGGCGCGTGCCACAGGATGGGCGCCTGAAGCTCAGCTACGGTGGCCGCGCGATCGACGTGCGCGTGTCCATCATGCCCAACCTGTACGGCGAGGACGCGGTGCTGCGCATCCTCGACCGCTACCAGCTCTCTGCCGAGTCCACGCTCAGCATCGAGCACCTCGGCTTCGACGCGGACAACGCTCGCTTCATCCGCCGGCTCGGCGCCATGCCCTACGGGCTGCTGCTCGTCACCGGCCCGACCGGCAGCGGCAAGACCACCACGCTGTATGCCGTGCTGTCGGAGGTCAACAGCGGCCAGGAGAAGATCATCACGATCGAGGATCCGGTCGAGTACCAGCTGCCCGACGTGCTGCAGATCCCGGTCAACGAGGCCAAGGGCCTGACCTTCGCGCGCGGCCTGCGGTCGATCCTGCGCCACGACCCGGACAAGATCATGGTCGGCGAGATGCGCGACCCCGAGACCGCGCAGATCGCGATCCAGGCCGCCCTCACCGGCCACCAGGTGTTCGCCACCGTGCACGCGAACAACGTGTTCGATGTCATCGGGCGGCTCTCCACCATGGGCGTCGACCCGTACAACCTGGTATCGGCGCTCAACGGCGTGGTCGCGCAGCGGCTGGTGCGCATCATCTGCCCGCACTGCAGCACGCCGGACGACCCGGGCCCCGAGCGCATCGAGGCCAGCGCGCTGCCCGACATCCCGCTCGGCTGGAACTTCCGCCGCGGCATCGGCTGCGCGCACTGCCGCGGCACCGGCTACAAGGGCCGCCGCGCCATCGCGCAGACGCTGGCGATGGATGTCGGCCTGCGCAGCCTGATCGCCGAGCGCGCCAGCCCGGCCGCCCTGCGCGAAGCGGCCCGCGAACGCGGCCTGCGCACGCTGCGCGAAGCCGCGCTCGAACTCGTCGCGAGCGGCGAGACCACCCTGGAGGAGGCCAACCGTGTCACGGCCGTGGAAGAGTGAGCTGAGCGTACGACTCGGCCGCGGCTCGACCGCGGCGCAGTGCCTGGCCCCCTGGTCTCGCCGCGTGCTCGCCGAGGCCGGCGGCACCGGCGTGCCCGCCACCGCACTGCCGGCCGCGCTCGCGGCGCTGCGCGAGGGCCTGGGTGCGCCGCTGCCGGCCCGGGCCCGTCTGTTCGTGCCCGACGAGCTCGTCTACCTGTGGCTGGTCGCCGAAGCCGACGACTGGGCGTCGGCGCGGCAGGCTGCCGCAACGCACTTCGCCGCGACACTCGGTCGGCAGGATCTCGTCGTGCAGGTGGTGGCCTTGCCGTCCTCGAGCGCCTGGCTGGCCGCAGCGCTCGAGCCCGGAGACCTGCAGCTCTGGCAGGGCGCGCTGGGCGAGGCCGGCGTGCGGCTGGCCCACGTGGAGCTGCAACTGCTCGACGACCTGCGCCATCTGTCGGCGCAGCTGCCGGACGAGGCCGTCGTCGCCATGGTGCGCGAGGAAGGGACCACGCTCGTGCGCATCGAACGCGGGATCCCCGTCGAGCTGAACTGGGAGCGCTGCGATCCGCGTGCGCTGCGGCTGGTCGAACAGCGCCTGATGGCATTCCAGGGATCGATCGTCAGCAGCCAGCCGCCCTCGGTCTGGATGCTGTGCCGCTCCGCCGAGGAACGCTCGCAATGGGAGCGCATGGCCCAGGCCCACGGCTGGACGCTGTTGCAGCGCCAGCCCGCCCGGCCCGCCGCGGAGGCCGCCCCATGAGGCCGGTGCCCCGACTCGATTTCATGGGCGGCGCACCGCGGCCCTGGAGCGGCATCACCCTGGTCGCCATCGCGGCCTTGCTGCTGGCCGGGGCCGCCGCCTCGTCCTGGCGCCTGGAGCAGGACAACCGCGAGGCCCGCGTGCAGATCAACGCACAGGCTGCACGACTGCTTCCGCCGCCCCCGCGCAAGCTCAGCGAAGCGGAGCGCGTGCGCCATGCGCAGGCCGTGCGCGTGGCGGGCGAGCTGCGCGCGCCGTGGGGAGACCTGCTCGCCACCTTCGAGGAACACGGCAAGGGCGACATCGGCCTGCTCAAGCTCGAGCCCGATGCCAAGGCCGGCCTCGTTCGCATCACCGGCCAGGCCCGGGACGCGAAGGCTCTCTTCGCCTACCTCCATGAACTCGAGACCGATGCGCGGCTGGCCCGTGTCGCGCTGACTTCCCAGCAGCTCGAGCGCGAGACGCCGGGCCAGCCCCTGCGCTTCGTCATCCAGGCGGCATGGCGCGCCGCCCCGCCCATCCCCAAGGAAGTGTCTTGAAGCGCGCCCTGCCCTCCCTGCCCGCGACCCTGCACCGAGCCATTCCGGCCTGGCGGCGGTTGGTGCGCGTCTGGCGTCGCCACCTCGGCCGTCCCGCCTGGCTGGCACTGGTGCTCCTGGCGCTGGCGGCCCTGGTGCAGTGGCAGTTGCAGCCCTCGCTGCGGCGCGATGCGGCCCGGCTGGAAGCCCGGCGCGCCGCGCTGGCGGCCAGCCCGCTGCCGGGCACCGTGGCAGGCGCACCGCGCGGCCCCTTGAGCGTGGCCGACATTCCCTCGGAGCGCCAGCGCGGCCGCGACCTGGAGACGCTGGTCATCGCCGCGCAGCGTGCCGGGCTGCAGATGGAGCGCGCCGACTACTCGCTCGGGGCGGCCACGACCGGCGCGCTGACGCGCGTCGAGGCGACATTGCCGCTGAGCGGCAACTATTCCGCCGTGCGGCGCTTCGTGGCCGAGGTGCTCAACGAACTGCCGCACGCGGCGCTGGAGAGCCTGCAGCTCGAGCGTGCCAACGCCCAGGCCCGGGAACTCCAGGCCACCGCCAGGCTGGTGCTCTTCTACAGCGAGGAGACGCGATGAAGCGTCGTCCCGTGCTGTTCGCCAGCGCCACCCTGGTGGGACTGTGGTCCGCATGGATCGTGATGCACGGCCAGCAGGGCATGGGCACCGTGGTGACGGCCAGCGAGCCTCGCCGCCTTGCCTCGACGGCCGGCGCGGCCCCGCCGGCCGAAGCCGTCGTCACGACGGGAGCCACCGCGCCGGCGGCGCCGGCGGCACCGGCACCCCGCGCACGTCTCGCCGCGCAGGGCAACGACGCGTTCGCTTCGCGCGAGTGGTACAAGGCGCCGCCGCCGCCGCCACCGCCGCCGCCACCTCCGCCTCCGCCACCGCCCCCGCCGCCGCCCCCGCCGCCCCCGCCGACATTGCCCTACCGGTTCGTCGGCCTGCTCGACGAGGGCCGCGGCAGCAAGCCGCGCGTCTTCCTCGCCCTCGGCGAGAAGCTGCTGGTCGCCGGCGTCGGCGATCGGCTCGAAGGCGGTTACCAACTCGTGGCGATCTCCGCGCAGGAGCTCGTCTTCCAACACGTCCAGAACAACGTCACGCTCAAGCTTGCCGTGGCGGGAGGCCACTCCTGATGCAATCCACAACCCACCCGGTGCCCTGGCGCCTCGCGGCGCTGGCTGCCGCCCTCTGGCTGGCCGGTTGCGCAGCCCAGCAGCACAACGGCGACGGCATGAAGCTGCTGCACGAAGGCAAAGTGGCCGAAGGCCTGTCCAACCTGCGCAAGGCCAGTGAGCTCGACCCCAACAACGCGCGCTACCGCATCGACTACCTTGCGCAACGCGAGCTGGCCTCGCAGGCCGTGCTGACGCGGGCCGACGAGGCACGGCTGGCGGGCCGCCTCGACGAGGCGGTCAAGGGATACCAGGAAGTGCTGCGCTTCAACGACGGCAGCGAGCGGGCGCAGCGCGGGATTCAGCTGGTGCAGGAGCAGCGCAAGGCCGACGCGGCGATCGCACTGGCCGAGAAGCACGCCCGTGCCGGCCAGGGCGAGGCCGCGCAGGACGTGCTGCGCCGCGCCATCAAGGATCTGCCGGGCAACGCCAGCGTGCAGACGCAGTTGCGCACGATGGAGGAAAAGCTCGACGCCGAGCGCGCGGCGCGCGAGCGCACGCTGGCGGCGCAGAGCTCGTTCCGCCGCCCCGTCACGCTGCAGTTCCGCGACGCCAACCTGAAGATGGTGTTCGAGGCGCTGTCGCGCACCGCGAACGTGAACATCATCCTCGACCGCGACGTGAAGAGCGACCTGAAGACGACCATCTACGTGAAGGACGCCTCCGTCGAGGACACCATCGACCTGATCCTGCTGCAGAACCAGCTCGAGAAGCGCGTGCTGAACAACAACACGCTGTTCGTCTACCCGGCGACCTCGGCCAAGCAGAAGGAATACAACGAGCTGAAGGTGCGCAGCTTCCAGCTCAGCAACGTCGAGGCCACGCACGTGGCCAACATCATCAAGTCGCTGCTCAAGACCAAGGACATCGTCACCGACGCCCGCACGAATACGCTGGTGATGCGCGACACCGCCGACGCCATCGCGGTGGCCGAGAAGCTGGTGGCCGCCAACGACGTGCCCGACCCCGAGGTGATGCTCGAGGTGCAGGTGCTCGAGGTCTCCGCCGACCGCATGTCGAACCTGGGCATCAAGTGGCCCGACGCGTTCGGTGTCTCG
>NZ_JBFXIO010000375.1:0-5013 GCF_050175855.1 Piscinibacter sp. | reverse complement strand
CGAGCGCCGAATGCGAAGCAGTGTAGGGCTATTCATGCTGCGCCGCAATAACCAGTGCAGGGGCTTCGTAGAGAGGCCACTCGAAGCGGCCGTGACGCGATGCACAATCCGCGGCGCGCGCACCGAGGGGGTGCGTCGGAGAGGAGAACGCAGATGGAGTGCACGATCAACTGGCTGCCGGACAGCGGCATGGCTCTTCTCGCCGAAACCGGCAGTGGACACGTGCTGACCATGGATGGTGCGCCCGACGGCGGTGGCCGCAACCTGGCGCCGCGACCGATGGAGACGGTGCTGGCCGGAACCGGCGGCTGCACCGCCTACGACGTGGTGCTGATTCTCAAGCGCGGGCGGCACGACGTGCGCGGTTGCCAGGTGAAGCTGGAAGCTCAGCGGGCCGAGACCGACCCGAAGGTGTTCACCCGCATCCACATGCACTTCATCGTGAACGGGCGCGAACTGCCCGAGGCGGCCGTCGAGCGCGCCATCCGCATGTCGCACGAGAAGTACTGCTCGGCCAGCGCCATGCTGGCCAAGACCGCCGAGATGACCACCAGCTTCGAGGTCGTGCCGGCCTGAGGAGCGGCCGCCTCAGAGGCGGTGCGCCGTGGTCGTCATGACCTTGGCGGCGGCACGCATCGCCCAGCGCACCGGGGTAGGCAGCGCAGTGGCCCCGGCGGCTTGGGCGTCGTCGGCGTGGCGCGCCTCGTCGGCCCGCATCTGCTCGACGATGGCGCGGGAGGTCGTGTCCTGCGCCGGCAGCCGGTCGAGGTGGCCCTCGAGATGGCGCTCGACCTGCCGCTCGGTCTCGACCAGGAAGCCCAGGCTGGCCCGATCGCCGGCGCGCGCGGCCACGAGCCCGAGCGCGAACGCGCCGGCATACCACACCGGGTTGAGCAGGCTCTGGCGGGCGCCGAGCTGCTGCAGCCGCTGTTCGGTCCAGGCGAGGTGGTCGGTTTCTTCGCGTGCGGCCTGCTCGAACTGCTGGCGCAGCGCTTCGTCGCGCGTGCCCAGCGCCTGCGCGCTGTACAGGGCCTGGGCGCAGACCTCGCCGACGTGATTGACGCGCATCAGCGCGCCCGACAGTTCGCGCTGCTCGTCCGTCAGCGCCGCCGGTTCGCTGGCGGGCCGGGGGCATACCCGCGCGGCATGGCTGCCGCCGGAGACGGTTCGAAGCGCAGTGTCCAATGCGATCAGCAGGCGGTCCATGAGGTGTCGACAGAACGATTTGGGCGAGGATAGCGCCGCACGGCGCCCGAACGCGCCCTGGAGGCCTGCAATGCTGGCCGTGAACACGGGTTTTCCCTCGTGTTGCGGGCTTCACATGAGCCGCTTACACCTCGTTGTGCACAGGCAACAACCGAGGCCAAAGACCCCCTAAATCTTTGCAAGGCGAGGGGGGGTCTGGTGGAATACGCGGCAACTTCCGCTGAGGGGGTTCGGCCTGATCTGTCCGCGAGGACGTCTGCGGATCGGGACCTCTTGTTCAACCTAGGAGATAGTCGCAATGAAAAAATCTCTGCTCGCTCTCGCAGTTCTGGGCGCTTTCGCTGGCACGGCTGCGGCGCAGTCGTCGGTGACGATCTACGGTGTGCTCGACATGAGCATCGCCAAGGGCAACGATTGCAGCCCCTGCGCGATCAACCCGGGCCGCCCGGCTGGTGATGCCTGGACCATGCAGCAGTCGACCACCTCGCGCCTTGGCTTCCGCGGCAACGAGGACCTCGGCGGCGGCCTGTCGGCCCAGTTCCAGATCGAGCACCGCTTCAATCCGGATACGGGTGCGCAGAATAGCTCCACCACCTTTTGGAACGGCCGCAGCTACGTGCAGCTGACCAGCGCTTCGGCGGGTTCCGTCTACCTGGGCCGCGAGTACACCCCGGCCTTCTGGATCGAACTGAAGTCGGATCCGTTCGGCAACGACGGTGTTGGCCAGACCGGCGCGGCCATCAACTGGGCGGGCTACTTGACCCCGGATCCCGGCGGCAACGGTGCTCGTTCGCCGAACACCATCGGCTACAAGACGCCGAACATGGGCGGCCTCACCGCCAACGTCGCGGTCGGTCTGTCCGAAACGTCTGGCCTTGGCCGCAACACCGGCTTCAACGTCGAGTACGCCGCGGGTCCGGTCTACGCCGGCCTGGGCTACGAGAAGATCAATGACGGCAGCTTTGACGGCCAGGGTGTCGTTAACTTCGCGCTCCACTACAACCTGGGCTTCGTGAAGCCGATGTTCTACTACGCCAAGTCGAAGACCGGCGCGAACGGCAACATCGGCCACAAGACTATGTTGCTGTCCGCCAGCGCTCCTCTGGGGAATGGCGTGCTGAAGTTCGGTGTGTCGCGCATCTCGCTTGACGTGCCGTCGACGGCTGCTGAAGACAAGCACACCAAGGTGGGCCTGGGTTACAACTACAACCTGAGCAAGCGCACCAACCTGTACTTCGATCTGGGCAGCGCCAGCGGCGCGGCTAGCCTGGCTGGAGCGAAGGGCGAGCGCAGCACGGCCTACGCTCTCGGCGTGCGCCACACGTTCTGATGACGGCCCGCCTCGCGCGGGTTTGAGTCGAACGACTTCGAATGGCCGCCCTCGGGCGGCCTTTTTCATGGGAGCGCCCCCGCGTGCGGCGCCGAATCGTCCATGAAGTCGCACCTGATCGTTCTCGGCCTGCTCGCACTGGCGGCCTGTTCAGCACCACCCACCTCCGCGCCAGTGACATCGGTAGCGCAGGCGGGCCCCTGGGCAGGCTGGAACGACTACGCGCTGCCGGGCAAGCGCAGCACCGTCTATCGGATGCAGCGTGACGGCAGCCGCTTCATCGTGCAGGCGCAGGCCGAGTCGTCGGCCAGCATGTTCCGCCGCCGGTTGCGCGTCGATGCCGCGCAACTCGCACGCGTGCAGTTCTCCTGGCGCGTGCCGGGCCTGATCGCGCGGGCCGACCTTGCCGAGGCCGAAGTGTCGGATTCGCCCGTGCGCCTAGTCTTGGCCTTCGACGGCGATCATGGCCGCCTGTCGGCGCGCGCGCGCATGCTGTTCGAGCTGGCGCAGGCCTTGACGGGTGAACCTCCTCCCTATGCCACGCTGATGTACGCCTGGGACAACCACGCTGCACCGGGCACGGTGATCGTCGGCCCGCGAACCGACCGCGTGCGAAAGATCGTCGTCGAGACCGGTCCGTCGAGGCTGGGCCAGTGGCTGCAGTACGACCGTGACCTGGCGGCCGACTACCGGCTGGCCTTCGGCGAGGAGCCCGGCCCGCTGATCGGCGTGGCGCTGATGACCGATGCCGACAACACCGGCAGCCGTGCCGCCGGCCAGTACGGCGAGGTGCGCCTGATCTCGCGCGACGGCAAAGCCCTTTGAATCACGCCATCATCCGGGCATCCCCGCTTGGCGCGGGGCACGCAATTTGCTGAACTGCGCTGCCGGTCACGAGCCGGCGCCTTGCCCACCGACATCACCGCATGCTTGCCTTCATCCTGCGCCGACTGCTCCAGGCCGTCGTCGTCATGCTCACGGTGGCCTTCATCGCCTTCATGCTGTTCCAGTACGTCGGCGACCCGGTGACCAACCTGCTCGGCCAGGATGCCACGCCCGAGCAACGTAACCAGCTACGCGCCGACCTCGGCCTCGACAAGCCCTTTCCCGTGCAGTTCGCCGCCTTCGTTGGCAATGCGGTGCAGGGCGAGTTCGGGCTGAGCCTGCGGCAGGGCCGCAAGGTCTCGTCGCTGATCGCCGAGCGCCTGCCGGCCACGCTGGAGCTCGCGCTGACGGCGGCGGTCATCGCGCTGCTGGTCGGTATTCCGATGGGCGTGTACGCTGCGCTGCGCCGGGGCACCATGCTGTCGCAGCTGATGATGACTTTCTCGCTGGTGGGTGTGTCGCTGCCCACCTTCCTGATCGGCATCCTGCTGATCCTCGTTTTCGCGGTGATCCTCAAGGTGCTGCCGAGCTTCGGACGCGGCGACGTGGTGGCGCTCGGCCCGTGGTCCACCGGGCTGCTCACGGTGGACGGCCTGAAGCACCTGATCCTGCCCTCGGTCACGCTGGCGATCTTCCAGCTCGCGCTGATCATGAGGCTGGTGCGCGCCGAGATGCTCGAGGTGCTGCGCACCGACTACATCAAGTTCGCCCGCGCGCGCGGCCTGCCGGATCGCGTGGTGCACTTCGGCCACGCGCTGAAGAACACGCTGGTGCCGGTGATCACGATCACCGGCCTGCAGCTCGGCTCGCTGATCGCCTTCGCGATCATCACCGAGACGGTGTTCCAATGGCCCGGCATGGGCCTGCTGTTCATCCAGGCGGTGCAGTTCGCCGACATCCCCGTGATGGCCGCCTATCTCTGCCTGATCGCGCTGATCTTCGTGCTGATCAACCTGGTCGTCGATCTGCTGTATTTCGCCGTCGATCCGCGCCTTCGCCTGGCCTCGGGAACGGGAGGACACTGATGGCCGCATCCACCACCGCGCCCCACGCACGCGCTGCCGCGGATGGCGCCTACCAGCGCCTCGCGGCCTGGCATGGCGAACTCACCGCCTTCCGCCGCGACCTGCACGCCCATCCCGAGCTGGGCTTCGAGGAGAAGCGCACCGCCGCGCGGGTGGCCGAAGCGCTGCGCGTGGCCGGCGTCGACGAGATCCACGAAGGCATCGGCCGCACCGGTGTGGTCGGCATCGTGCGCGGCCGGCGCGGCCAGTCGACGCGTGCCATCGGGCTGCGTGCCGACATGGATGCGCTGCCGCTCGTCGAGGAGAACGACTTCGCCTGGCGATCCTCCAAGCGCGGCCTGATGCACGGCTGCGGCCACGACGGCCACACGACGATGCTCGTCGGCGCGGCACGCTACCTGGCCGCCACCCGCGATTTCGACGGCAGCGCGGTGCTAATCTTCCAGCCCGGCGAGGAGGGGTTTGCCGGCGCCAAGGCGATGATCGACGACGGTCTTTTCGAGCGCTTTCCAGTCGAGTCGGTCTACGCGATGCACAACTGGCCGGCCCTGCCGCCGGGCACCATCG
>NZ_JBFXIO010000374.1:0-5029 GCF_050175855.1 Piscinibacter sp. | reverse complement strand
GGCTGGCCTCGTTCGCGACTGCTGCACGAGGCGGGGCAAGCTTTCATGCCCATTGATTGCCACCCTGCAGCGGCAGTGAGACGCCGCGTCTTGGCCCACTGTTGACACAGTGAATTCAACATAAGGGATGCAGGTTGTCCATGACCGTGGTCTTCCCGCGCCCGTTGCTGCCCGCAATGGCCACCAGTTGCGCGTCACCGACCAGCGCCTCCAGGTCGAGCGTGATCGTGTCACGACCGAGACCGCTGCGGATCCCCTTGAAACCAGTGAGCGTCAGCGACAGCGGTTGGTAGCCGTCGCGGGACACCTCGTCCGCTTGCTTCACTTGATCGTCCATCTTCTTGCTCCATGCACGGCCGCCCATCGACCCGCTTCGTACGAGTCTCCCGCCGCCTTCACTTCCTTCAAGACCAGTCCGCTTCAGAACAGCTCCATCGCCTCGGCTTCGCGCAGGGCCTCCGCCACACGCCCGTCCCCGGACGGCTGCGGCAGCGGCGCCGTCTCGTCGGGGACCGGCTCGGTAGTCGGCCCGGCTTCCTCGTCGCCGGCCAGGATCGCATTCGCGATCTGGGCGGGCTCGCGGTGGGCCAGGGCCTCGAGGCGCTCGATGAGCGGACCGTCCATGCTGCCGGTGGCGCGTGCCCAGACCCTCACCTTCTCCTGCAGCGACGACGCGCGCGAGATCCCTGCCGCCCTGCTGCGCACGACGGGAACGACCCGCCCTTCGAGCTGGACGTCGGCGGCGTCGCCCAGGGCACGCTTGATGGCCTCGCGGTCCACGCTGCCTCGTTCCTCTTCACCCACCTGCCACCGCACCCGGACGTAGGCGCCGGACACGTTCACTTCACGAACCGCCGCGGCGATCTGCTCGGCATCCGGCACACCCTCGAACTCCAGGTCCACGGTGCGCCGCGCCGGCGTCTCGACCAACTGGAATCGAGCCGCCGCCGCCTCGACCTCCCACAGCAGAAAGCCCTTGGCATCGAGCTCGCCGTGGTGGAAGCGGCCGATCGAGCCGGCATAGGCGATCAGTCGCCCGCCGTCGTCCCAGCTCTGATGCTTGTGGATGTGCCCGAGCATGAAGGCCTGGGTACCTGCGGAGAACAGGCTCGTGGTGGTGAACTCGTGGTCGAAGCCCGCCATCGGGACGCCGTGCTCCGTCACGCAGCCCGTGACCGTGCCATGCGCTACGCCGATCGTCGGCACCTGCGCTGCGCGTGCGGCGCGGTTGATCGACCCGTACCCGGCCAGCAGCGCGGCCAGTTCCTGACCGACCGCTTCCGCAGCCTCGGTGGCGCCGACCGTGGCCGCCACGACCGCCTTGTTGACCGTCGGGACGCAGGTGAAGATGGCCCGCGCTCCGGCGGGGACCGCGTCGAAGCGCCAGGCCTTCGAGGGCACCCAGCGGCCCTCCTCCATCAGTGCGACCTGGCCGAGGTGGTCCGCCACGAACACCGGGTGCCGGCCGCCGAGCAGCGGAAAGATCGCCAGGGTGCCGGGAGGCTCGTGAGAAAACGTCCCCTGCAGCATCAGCACAGGGCAGTGGTCGGCGAGACGCCGGACCTCGCGCGCAAGGCGCTCGACCGCCGGGCTGTGCACGTCGAGCGCATGGTCCGTCGCGTCGCCCGAGATCACGGCCGCATCAACGCCGTACCTGATCGCCTGGTCCACCGCGAAGCCGAAGCATCGGCCCGCCTCGTCGAGGTTCTTCCCGCTGAAGTGCAGGTCCGAAAACTGCGCCACCTTGATCATGAGAGTTCCTTCCGTCGGTTGTGCGTGAGCGTCCTGAGCACCCGCCGCCAGCATCGGCCCGCGGCGCCTGGCTTCAAGCGCTGGCGGGTCCAGCGGTGGCGCCGCCTTGCACGGCGCCGACCGCACTCAGGCCCAGACCTCGAGCTCGCCCTTCACCTTCTCGACGAAGCCGGCGCCGTCGTCCTGGAAGGGTGCGAGGTCCTCCAGTGCACGCTTGCGGCCACCGGCGGCCTTCTTCCAGCCTTGGCCCCAGCGCTTGGTGGCGTAGCGCTCGTAGCTCTCGGCGTCGACACCAAGCGCCGCGGCGGCATCGAACAGCCACGCCACCTCCTTGGCCTCGACACCGGCGTCCGCCGCTGCCGACCTGCCAGCCGGCGGCGCTTCGCCGCGCTTCGGCTGGCCGGAGCGCGCAGGCTCGGCCCGCGCCGGCGCCGCCGGCCTGCTCGCGGTTGACGCGCCGGAAGAGCGCTGGCCGCGCTCCCCGGCTTGCTCGGCCACGGGAGACGGACTCGCGACCTCGATCACGCCGTCTTCACTGATCACCTGGGCGGTGCTCGTCCCGCCACCATGGCCCTGGAGGACGTTGGCCGCATCCGCAGCGCGAAGCTCCAGCGCGTCGAGGTCCTCGTCGTGGCGCAGCAGTGCGGTCGGATCCACCGGCGCCTCGAGTTCAATCAGCCATTGGGCCACGCGGGTTGGACGGCCTTCCTCGTCGATCCGCGAGACCTCCACCAGGCGCTTGCTGATGTAGAAAGGCGTGCGCTGGCCGTCGAGGAAGCCAGAGATGCGGCCGCCGCGCATGAAGCCGATCGTCTGGAACTTCTCGATCGCCGCCTGCATGGCGTAGAAGCTGTTCGTCGGCAGCTCGAAGGCGCTGATCGACTTGATGCCAGGGACGAAGAAGATGAACCGGCCCGACAGGTTGCACTTCTTGCCCTGGTACTCGGCGCAGCTCTCGGGATCGCACAGCCCGTTGTTCTCGGCGCGCAGCGTCACCTTGCGGCCGCCGAAGATACGCACAACGCGGCGGCCTGCGCCCGGCGCCGGTGGCTGCCCGTAGGTCTTGCAGTACCGCGTCTGCCCGTCCTCGGAGTACTCGGACCAGAAGCGCCGTTCGCTGGACGTCCAGGTCACCAGCTCATGCGGCATGACGTTCTGCCAGGCATCGGCCGGGAACACCACCGGGAAGCGATACAGACGCTGGACACCGTCACCGCGGTCCTCGGCATACAGGTTCATGATCTGCTGCGCGAGTTCGGGGTTCGGGAAGTCCTCGCCTCGGACGGTGAAGTACGGGACGTTCTTCGGCGTGAGCGGGTTCTTGAGGTCGGGCAGCACCGCGGCGAGTTCCCGCTCGATCGCGTCGAACCCCTTGCCCTGCGCAACGCCGGCGTCGTAAATCTCGCGCGCCTGGCTGGACTCGGCCGCTCGCCGGGTCAGCACCTTGATGCCGGCCCGGATGCGGCCGCCCACCGGGATGCGCTGCGCCGAGCGACCCAGCAGCGTGGGGATCGCCACCGCGCCGCCCGCGGCCGGGACCAGGCCACCGCCCTGCCCGTTCGCCTTGCTCTGTGCCATTGCGACCATACAGCTCTCCTTCGTAAGTTGGTGAATGTGGAGATTCATGGTCCCGCCGGAGTCGGCTCTTTCAAGTCCTCGGTACGGGCCGCCGCTGGGCGGGTTGCGCGACCACGCTCGATCACGACCTCGAAGTCGGGCATGCCGCGCATGAGGAGCCCACCCCAGCGCTTGGTCACGATCCGCCTGTCCAGGATCGTCACGCGTCCTCGGTCATGGATCGTGCGAAGCAGCCGCCCCAGGCCCTGCTTCAGCCGCACCGCGGCCTCCGGCACCGTGATCTCGATGAAGGGCGACCCACCCCGCGACGCGACCCACTCACGCCGCGCCTCTTCGAGCGGCGAGTCAGGCACCGAGAACGGGAGCTTGGCGATCACGACGTGCGTGCAGTACTCCCCTGGCAGATCAACGCCTTCGGCGAAGGTGCTCAGGCCGAACAGCACGGACCGATCGGCGCGGTCGACGGCTGCGCGGTGCCGCGCAAGCATCTCGCCCTTGGGCATCGACCCCTGCACCAAGGTGACCCGCCTCAGTTCCTCGGGCAACTGGGCGTAGACCTCGCGCATCTGCCGTGCCGATGTGAAGAGCACCAGCGTGCCGAGGGTCTCCACGAGGGCTGGCAGCCGGTCACTGACCTCGCGCGTGTGTTGCTCCGCGGCCGTCGGCTCCGTGCGCATCGCCGGCACCACGAGCTGCGCGTTCTTGCGGAAGTCAAAGGGCGACTCAACGCGCAGGAAGGCCGGGCTGTCGAAGCAGCCGAGACCCGACTGACGCAGGAACAAATCGAAGGTGCCGCACGACGTCAGGGTCGCAGACATCACCACGGCACCACTGGCGCGATTCCACAGCAGCTTGCGAAGCTTGTCGCCGCCGCTGATCGGCGACGCGCAGACCAGATAGTCGTCCGGGCGACCTCCTTCGTCATGCCGCTCGATCCAGCGCGCGATCGGCGGCGCATCCTCCGGCTGCTCGGCCAGCATCAGGTGCCAGGTGTCCACCAGGTTGTCCAGCCTCACCACGTAGAAGCCCAGCACGGACAGGACCTGCGTGGCCAGCGTGCCCACGCTCGGCGCCTTCTCGAGGACATACTCCCGGAGCGAAGCGAAGGTCTTCTGCAACTCCTCGCCGGCGGCCAGGACCTGCCCACCAGCCGCCTCGCACCAGTCCGGCAACGGCCCGGACTTGAACCGGCGGGCGCGCTTCTCCTCGAAACCGTTGGTGCCGTGGATCCGGTGGTGCAGATCGCGCAGCGCCCGCTCGATGCGTTCGGCACTGGCCCGGCTGTCGCGGATCAGTTGCTCGTCGAGCCGCAGCCCGAGGACCGCATCGCGCACCGCGTTGCACGCTCCTTCCAGCCAGTCGATCGCCCCGCGCAGCGCATGCCTGGCCGAGAAGTGCTCGACGGCCTTGGCAGCCAGGCTATGGGCCTCGTCGAACACGTAGATGGTCTCTTGGGGCGGCGGAAGGACACTCGCCCCATCCATGTCGATGGCCGACAGCACGAGATCATGGTTGGCGATCACGAGGTCCGCCTCCTTGACCCGCTGCCGTGCGGCTTGGAACGGGCACCGTGCGAACTCGGGGCACTTGGAACCGGCGCAGCCCTGGCGATCCGTGGTGACGCGATCCCACACCTCGTCGACCACGGGCAACGGCAGTTCGTCCCGATCCCCGCTCCATCGACCCGCGTCGAAGGAAG
>NZ_JBFXIO010000373.1:0-5037 GCF_050175855.1 Piscinibacter sp. | reverse complement strand
AAGGCCTTGAACAGCGGCAGGCCGTTCGGATCCTTCAGGTCTGAGACGTCCTTGCCGTCGAGCTCCGGCTTGATCGGGTGCATCACGACGCGCGGATGCATGTCGTTGATCCAGAAGTACTCGCTGCCTTCGTAACGCAGCGCGGCGATCGCGCTGCGCGCGAGCTGCTGCGCCTGCGCGCGGTCCATCCGGCCGCTGGCCTCCTGCGCATGCGCCCACACCACGATGCCGTGGGCGATCTCGACGTGCTGGCGCGTCGAGTCCTGGCGCGCCTGCAGCGACAGGTCGGCCTGGTGCATCAGCTGCCAGCCGATCAGGCCGAGCAGCGGCACCACGAAGGCCAGCGAGATGATCACCGCCTTGGCGCTGAAGCGCAGCGAGCGGAACAGCCGCACCCCCGGAGCCCAGATGCCGTGATGGGCGAAGAAGCCGGTGTCGACGCCGGCAGGGCGTGCAGAAGGCGCGGCGGCGGCGCCCGAGGCAAGGATCGCTGTCATGTGAAGTTTTCCCGAGTGACCGGTGATGACGGTGACGGCCGCGCCCGTTTTCGGGGTCGGCACGCCTGGCACTGCTCACCTTTTCGGTGCGCGGTCAGAAAACTTGACACCTGATCATGGTCGATCGGCCAAGCCGATCTCCGATCGGCACTGGAAGGCAAGCGGGGCGCGGTCGTGCGACGCGTCACATTGTCTCGTCACTAATAGATGAGACCTCATCACTCTCACCATCGCGGCCTGTCAGATCCCTCGACAATGCTCACTCCTTTACCTCTTCGAGAAGGCACCTCATGCCCGCCCTTTCGCACGCCGCCGACGGCGACGACACCCTGGCCGGCAACAGCCCGCAAGGCCGTCTGCGAAGGCTGCGCGCCCTCAACGGCGAGGCCGAGGTGCTCAAGGACCGCGACATGGCGGCAGCATTCAAGCTGGCCGTGCAGGCCGAGGCGCTGGCGCGCGAGCTCGGGGCCAACGGCGAACTGGCGCTGGCCCTGGTGATGCAGGGCAAGGCCGCGTTCTACGAGCAGCGCATCGACGATGCACTGCAGCTCGGCCAGCGTGCCGCCGAGCTGGCCGAGGCCGAGGGCCATCCCGGCGTGCGCGCGAAGGTGCTGTCCGGCCTGGGCGCCATGTGGGCCTCGCTGGGCATGGGCGAGCAGGCCCTGCCGCACCTGGAAGCTGCGGCGGAGCAGCTGGCCGGCTCTCCCGACGTGGCCGGCCTGGCCCTCGTGCAATCGCTGCTCGGCGGCGTGCTCGCACAGACCCACCAGCTCGAGCGCGGGCGCGAGCAGCTCGAGCAGGCCCTGACCGCGTTCACTCAACTCGGCATGTCGGTCCGTGCCTGCGAGGCGCGCCACAATCTCGCCTGCCTCGCCAACCTGCAAGGCCGGTACGAGGTCGCACTGGCATTGTCGGAGGTCTCCAGCGCCGAGACCCGGCTCAGCGGCGACTGGAACTATGCACACGTCGAAGCGACCGCCTGCGATGCGCTGGTTGGCCTCGGCCGCTGCGACGAGGCCACCGAACGAGCGCGCCGAGCCCTCACCGCCACCCCCGACCCGTCGCGAGCCAGCTACGACCTGCACCTGGCGCTGGGCCGCGCCGAGCTCGCGCAGGGGCGTTTCGTGCAGGCCCGCGAAGCGCTCTCGCATGCACTCGGGCTGCTCGAACGCGGCGGCCGGCCCGACGACCCGCTGCTCTCCGAAGCCTGGGCGGAACTACGGCGGCGCTGTGGCGAAGGCGATGCCGCAGCGCCCACCCGCGAGCGCGGTGATGCGGGGGCCCGGGCTGACGATCGCGCCGATGCGCTGCGCTGGCGCCTCAAGGCGCTCGAAGCCAGCGTGGAACTGCAGGCGGCCCGGCTGCGCTACGGCCGGGTCGCTGCCGAGCGCGCCCGGCTGTCGGCTCAGCTCGAACACAGCCGCCGCCTGCTGGCCGCCGAGCTCGGTGCGCGGCCGGCGGGATGGCAGCGCGACGCGACGTGCACCGGGCAGCCGTCGTTCGACCCTGCCTTCGACGGCGAGTCCGCCGGCTATGCGCTGCGCTATCAACCCACGGTGAACCTCGCCGACGGACATCTGCAGGGCTTCGAGGCGCTGCTGCGCCTGGCCTCCAAACCGGCCCGCACTTCCGCTCCGCTGGAGTTCTTGCGCCGCCTCGAGGCCAGCGGCGAGATCGTCTCGGTGGGACATTGGGTGCTGCGGCGCGCCTGCAGCGACCTCGTCGCCCTGCAGGCGAACGCGCCGCACCCTTTGCGCCTGACGATCAACGTCTCGCGCCAGGAGCTGGAGCGACCCGGGTTCGCTGAAGGCGTGCTGGAAGTGCTCGCAGCAGCCGGCTTGCCGGCGGCGCGGCTGGAGCTCGACGTGGACGGATTCCACGACGGCACTGCTGGTGGATCGATGATGGGCTCGCTGCAGCGGCTGCGCAGCGCCGGGGTCGGCATCACGCTGGACAACTTCGGAAGCTCGCAGATGCCGCTGGGTCTGCTGGCCGAGCTGCCGCTGTCGCGCCTGAAGATCGACCGCAGCGTCGTCGCCACGCTGGGCCAGGACGGGCGCCACGACGCGCTGATGGCCTCGATGCTGCAGACCGCGGCCAATCTGCATCTCGCGGTCAGCGCGGCCGGCATCGAAGTGGCCACCCAATGGTCTGCGCTGCGCAGGCTCGGATGCGACGAAGGCCAGGGCTTCCTGTTTGCTACGCCGCTGCCGCTGGACGCGGCGC
Organism: Piscinibacter sp.; assembly: GCF_050175855.1. Lineage (GTDB taxonomy): Bacteria > Pseudomonadota > Gammaproteobacteria > Burkholderiales > Burkholderiaceae_C > Piscinibacter. The sequence continues at coordinate 2,314 of NZ_JBFXIO010000373.1, read as the reverse complement.
AGCGCCTGCCTCGGGTGCTGCCTGCGACGGCCTGACCAACGGCCGACTCAGGCGCCGACCACCGCCGCCGGCACCAGCAGCCGCTCCATCAGCTCGCGCACGCTGCGGATCTGCTCGCCGAAGGGCAGCGCGCCGACGCCGCGGAAGAACAGGCCCTTCTTCGTGTCGCCGCGCAGCGCGGCGGCCAGCTGGTTGTCGATGCAGAACTGGCCCCAGCCCTTCAGGCCATCGCGCAGCCCGCATTGCGCCAGGCAGTCGAAGGCCTTGGTGCAGCGCGTCTTGGCGTGCGTCACGGCCTGCAGCTTGTCCTCGATCTTCAGGTAGGCGCGCAGCCACGGCGTGGCCACCGCGCGCGCCGGCAGGCCGGCCACGCTGGTGAACTCGACCATGTCCTCGTCCTTCGCGCCGGCGAGGATGCGCTTGAACTCCTCGCTCGCGTCGCCTTCCTGCGTCACCGCGAAGGGCGTGCCGAGCTGCACCGCCGCGGCGCCGAGCGACTGCAGCCGCGCGATGTCCTCGAAGCTGCGGATGCCTCCGGCGGCGATCAGCGGGATGTCGCGCTCGATGCCGGCGCTCTTGAGGAACTCGCGCGACTGCGGAATGACGTTCTCGAAGTCGAACCGCGGGTCGTTCAGGTCGGCGATCTTCGCCGCGCCGAGATGGCCGCCGGCCAGCCGCGGGTGCTCGATGACGATGGCGTCGGGCAGGCGCTTCTTGCGCTCCCACTTCTTGACGATCAGCTGCACGCCGCGCGCATCCGACAGGATGGGCACCAGCAGCGCATCGGGGTGGTCGGCGGCGAGGTCGGGCAGGTCCAGCGGCAGGCCGGCGCCCACCACCACCGCATCGATGCCGGCCTCCAGCGCGCGCTTGACCGACGCGGCGTACTCGGCCACCGCGCGCATCACGTTGATGGCGAGCAGGCCTCGGCCTTCGGAGAGCTGGCGCGCAGCGACGATCTCGCGCTCGATGGCCTCGAGGTTGGCGGCGTCGATCTGCGCCTTGGTGTCGGCATCCATGCCCTGCCGCGAAGCCAGGCCCTGGGTGCGCTCCATCAGGTCGGGGTGGTGGCGGCGCAGGTCCACCGACGAGAGCGTGCCCACGCCGCCGAGGGCGGCCACGCTGCCGGCCAGCTTGTGGGCGGACACGCCCACGCCCATGCCGCCTTGCACGATCGGCAGCAGCGAGCGCCCGCGCAGCCGCAGGGCCGACAGCCCGCTGCGCTCGAACAGCGGCCGCATGCGCGGGTCGATGGCGTCGGTGTCGGTCTTCAGCAGCATGGGCAGTCACTCCTCCAGACTGCGACTGTGGTGGTCGCTGCCCGCCACACTGTTGACGCCGGTCAATCCGGGGTCAATCCGGGAGTAACGAGAGCCACTGCCACAGCGCGAAGCCGGCCAGCACCGTCGCGCTGACGAGGTTGACGCGGCGGCGCCAGCGCGCGTCGAAGCGCTCGCGCAGCCGGCCGACGGCGCTGCTGAGGAACAGCCACCACAGCGCCGAGCCGCACAGCACGCCGGCGACCATCAGCGCCGGCGAGGCGCTGGCCGCGCGCCCGGCCATCGCGCCGAAGATGGCCACGAAGGAGAAGATGGTCGCCGGGTTGGACAGCGTCAGCACGAAGGTGCCGGCGAAGTATTGCCAGCCGTTGCGTGCCGGCGCGGCGCGGGCCGCACGATCGGCCACCGGGGCACGCAGCAGCTGCAGCGCCATCCACAGCAGCACGGCGCCGCCGAACAACGCCAGCGGGACACGCGCGGCCACCAGCGCGTTGACCAGCCAGGCCACGCCGTAGGCGCCGATCGCGCCGTACACCGCATCGGCCGCCGCCGCGCCCAGGCCGGTGGCCAGGCCGGCGCGCGGGCCATGTTCCAGGCTGCGCTGGATGGTCAGCAGCCCGATCGGGCCGACGGGTGCCGCGATCGACAGCCCGATCACCAGCGCCGACAGGAATACGCCCCAGTTCTCCATGGGGCCACTCTAACCAGTGAACAGGCTTCGTTTGTCCTGCATCAAGGGACTCCCCCGGCCAATTGCGTCTGCTCAACAAATACCGCCGTGGGTGTCAACAGAATGAGTTCAGGCTCAGTTGGAGAGCCAGCCGGTCGCGGTTGTGGCCGGTGCCGACATCACACACACAGAAGGAGAGAGCACCATGCAACTCAAGACCAAGGCCCTCGTTGCCGCCGTTGTCGCCGCGTTCGTCGCCCAGGGTGCCCTGGCTGCCGATGCGCCCAAGAAGAAGGCTGCCGCGAGCACCGAGTGTCTGGACCAGGCCGAGATGCCCAAAGCCGGTTCCGAGAAGAGCCGTACC
>NZ_JBFXIO010000372.1:0-5058 GCF_050175855.1 Piscinibacter sp. | reverse complement strand
GCTCAGGCGCCTGGCCAGTGCGGACGCCAGGCGGTTGACGATGCCGTAGATCGACAGCTGCGGATTGGCACCGATGCTGGTCGGGAAGATCGATCCGTCGTGCACCGAGAGGTTTGCGATCTGCCAGTGCGTGCCGTCTCCCCGAACGACACCGCGCCGCTCGTCGCCGGCCATGCCGCAGCCGCCCATCACGTGGGCGCTGACCACCCGGGTGAGCAGGGGCTTCATCGGCAGCGCGCCGATGGCTTCGCGTGCCTGCGTCCAGGAGCTATAGCGCTGCGCCATCTCGTGCACGGGCAGCACGCTCTTCGCGCCGGCCGCGAACTGGATCTCGGCCATGCTGAGGAAGGCACGCCGGGCGCCGTCCATCACGAAGTCGTTGAGCGGGTAGTCCAGCACCGGCGAGCCGTCGCCACGCAGGGTGACACGCCCGCCCGGCGACTCATCGTGGAAGCCGTCGCGCATCAGCGCCAGCAGCGCATGGGTCTTCGGGAACTGTGCGAGGAGGTCGGCCTGCTCGCTTCCGTAGCCGGGCAGGGACGACGCGAAGATCACCGGATGGATGGGCGGCGCCTCGAGCTTGTAGCCGATGGCACCCGTCAGCGGCTGCGTCTCGAGGAAGTGGTCGGAGTAGACGGTCTGCGGCGCGCCCTTCCAGCCCTCGATCTCGCGGTCGAACAAGGCGGCGGAGATCACCACCGGGTGGAGGAAGGTGCGCTTGCCGAGCAGGCCGTGCGGATCCGGCACCTTGGAGCGCAGCAGCAGCGCCGGCGAGTTGATGGCGCCCGCAGCCACGACATAGTGCCGGGCAACGATCCTCGTCTCATCGCCGCTCGTGACGCTGCCGTCGAGGGAGACCGGCACGCAGCGCAGGGCCTCGATGCCGTCGCCGCGGAGCGCGAAGGATTCGGCACGCGTCTGCACGAGCAGCGTCGCGCCGCGCTCCAGCGCGGCCGGGATGGTGGTGACGAGCATCGACTGCTTCGCGTTGGTGGGGCAGCCCATGCCGCACGAGCCCAGATTCCAGCAGCCCCTGACGTTGCGCTGGATCATCGCGGCGGCGATGCCCAGCGAGGCCGCGCCGCGGCGCAGCAGGTCGTTGTTCTCGTTGGGCGCCATCAACCAGGGGCCGACGTTCAGCCGCTTCTCGGCCTGCGCGAACCAGGGCGCGAGTGCTTCGGCACCGTAGTCCGCAAGTCCATAGGTGGCTTGCCAGTGCGCAAGCGTCGCCCCGGGCGTGCGGAACGAACTCGTCCAGTTCACCGTGGTGGAGCCGCCCACGCAACGGCCCTGCAGGATGTTGATTCCCTTGTCCGCCGTCTTGCGCGCGGCGCTCTCCTGGTAGAGCGTGGGATAGGCCTCACTCTCGCGTTGGTGGAAGTCGGTGCTGCTGCGCAGCGGGCCTTCCTCGACGATGACCACTTTCAGACCGGCCTGGGTCAGCAGTTCGGCGGTGATGCCGGCGCCCGCGCCGCTGCCGACGATGGCCACGTCGCACTCGATGCGGGCCGGCAACGGGCCGTGGTCCGCGCCGAGGACCTTCCAGCCACGGGCCAGGCCGTCGCGGATGGGGTCGGGCAGTCGGCTCATCGAGGAGGCTCCGTCAGATGTCCAGCGGACCCGGGTAGCCCATGTGGACCCAGGCCGAAGGATCGGAAAAGTAGGCCGCGTTGGTGAGGTCGCGCAGCGCATGGTAGGCCTGCTGTTTCAGCGACAGCGACGAGAGGCGCAGCGCTTGCAGCGAACGCTGTACTTCGGCAACGCCGGCCTGCGGCCAGGGTGTGTTGAGCCCGACGAACACGACACGCCCGGGCGCGCTGGACAGCAACGCCAGCAGTTGCGAGAGTTCGGCGCGGGTCGCGGCCGGAAAGGCGGCGATCGCCGCGTCGAGCCGCTGGAGGTGGGCGTCCAGCGCCTGTTCGCGAAGCGCCGCGTGGGCAGGCAGTGCCCCATCGAGCACCGCACGCGCCACGGCTCGCATCAGCACTCGCGCGTCTTCGCTGAGGTGTCCTGCGCGCAGTCCCGGCTGCCACAACGCTGCGCCGCCTCCTGCGATGGCCAGGACGACGCCGGCGCCGAGTCCGAGCTTGAGCAAGGTTCGCCGTTGCATGGGCGGCGAGTGTTGCACCATTCAGGCAGGGTGGCCTAGAGCGCATCGACTAACCGGGGCGCTCGCAAACCCGGGGCCAGCCGCTACAGTGCACTGACTGGAAGGAGACGGCCGCGCGATGTTCGAAGACGCTCAACGAATCCTCGTCGAGCTGGAAGTCGTCAATCGTGAGCGCGCCCAGCGCGTGGCCGATCCGTCGCTGGCGGCCAGCGTGGTGGCGTTGAAGGCCTACCAGCAGCAGCGCTTCGCGCGCAGCTACGCGGATCTGCTGGCGAGTCCGCGCTATGCCGCCGCCGCACGCTTCTTCCTGGATGAACTCTACGGTCCCAAGGACTTCAGCCAGCGTGACGAGCAGTTCGCTCGCGTCGTGCCGGGGCTGGTGCGGCTGTTTCCTCGGGAGATCGTCGAGACGGTCGAGGTGCTGGCGAAGCTGCACGCGCTGTCCGAGACCCTCGACACGGTCATGGCTCGGCATCTGGTCGGGTCGGCGGTCGACCGGCATTCTTACCTCCGGGCTTGGCAGGCCACCGGCCAACCGCAGGCGCGCGAGCAGCAGATCGACTTCACCCTCGCCGTCGGCCGGGATCTCGATCGCCTGACCCGCAAGCCACTCATTCGCGCCAGCCTGCACCTCATGCGCGGCCCGGCCCGCGCGGCCGGCCTGCCGGCACTCCAGCAGTTTCTAGAGACCGGCTTCGACACTTTCAAGGCCATGGGCGGCGCCGCGGAGTTCCTCGCCACGGTCGGCGCGCGCGAGCGCCAGCTTGTGCGGGCGCTCTTCGATGCGCGCGACGCGGCCGATGAGGACAGTGGCGCGTTAGGACAACTCCCGTAGCCACGCCGCCCCCATGCCGCGAGCATCTGCGCTCACCACGGACGGAGGATCCTCCTTGATTGCGACCGACGCCAAGCCCTGGCTCGCCAGTTATCCGCCGGGCGTTCCCGCCGAAATCGACGCCAGCAGCCATCGCTCCCTGACCGAACTCCTCGAGGAGGCATTTCGCAAGCATGCACGTTCGTGCGCTGCGGTGTGCATGGACAGCGAGTTGAGCTTTGCGCAACTCGACGAGTTGTCCTCGGCGCTCGGTGCGTGGCTGCAGTCCAAGGGCCTGGCACGCGGCTCTCGCGTGGCGCTGATGATGCCGAACGTGCTGCAGTACCCGGTGGCCATCGCGGCGGTGTTGCGAGCGGGTTACGTGGTTGTCAACGTCAACCCGCTCTATACCGCTCGGGAGCTCGAGCATCAGCTGAAGGATTCCGGCGCGGAGGCGATCGTCGTTCTGGAGAACTTCGCCAGCACGCTGGCGGAAGTGGTCGATCGAACGGCTGTGAAGCACGTCGTGCTTGCGGCGATGGGCGACCTGCTTGGATTCTGGAAGGGCCAGATCGTCAACCTGGCCGTGCGGCATGTCCGCAAGATGGTGCCGGAGTTCAGCTTGCCGCTGGATGGGGGACGGACGGTCACGCGCTTCAACATGGCCATCGCCGAAGGGACGCGGCTGAGTCTGCGGCGCGTCGACATCGGCCCGGATGACATCGCCTTCCTGCAATACACGGGCGGGACGACCGGCGTTTCGAAGGGCGCCACCCTTCTTCACCGCAACGTGGTGGCCAATGTGCTTCAGTCGGAGGCTTGGTTCCAGCCCAAGCTCGATACGCTGCCGGCATCACGCCAGTTGACCGTGGTCTGCGCGCTCCCCCTCTATCACATCTTCGCGCTGACAGCCTGCTTCATGCTTGGTGCCCGGCTGGGGATGAAGAATCTGCTGATCCCGAACCCGCGCGACATTCCGGGTTTCGTGAAGACCCTGTCGACCCACCGCGTGAGCATGTTCCCAGCGGTCAACACCTTGTTCAACGCACTGGCCAACGACCCTGACTTTGCGCGGCTCGACTTTTCGGATCTGGTGATCTCCAACGGTGGCGGCATGGCGGTGCAGCAGGCGACGGCTGAGAAGTGGCGCAAGGTTACGGGCTGTGTCGTCGTGGAGGGCTACGGGTTGTCAGAGACTTCTCCGGTCGTGACCATCAATCGCTTCGACAACGACGAGTTCACCGGCAGCATCGGCCTGCCCGTTCCTTCGACGCTGGTGTCCATTCGGGACGACGATGGCCGCGACGTGGCGATCGGTCAGCCTGGAGAGATCTGCATCAAGGGGCCCCAGGTCATGGCTGGCTACTGGAATCGGCCGGACGAAACAGCCAAGGTCCTGACGCCGGACGGCTTCTTCCGCTCCGGTGATGTCGGCGTGATGTCCGCCGATGGTTCGATCAAGATCGTCGATCGCAAGAAGGACATGATCCTGGTGTCCGGGTTCAACGTTTATCCGAACGAGATCGAGCAGGTGGTGAGTCTCCACCCCGGGGTGCTGGAGTGTGCGGCGGTGGGCGTGCCGGACGAGAAGTCCGGCGAAGCGGTCAAGCTCTACGTGGTGCGGCGCGACGCGGCCCTGTCGGAGTCTGATCTGATGGACTACTGCCGAGAGAATTTCACGGCGTACAAGCGGCCGCGGCACGTGGAGTTTCGGGACGAACTGCCAAAGTCCAACGTCGGAAAAATTCTGCGGCGAGAATTGCGGGGATAGCAGCCCGTCCGCGGCCGGTAGGTTGCGCGATATCCCGGCGGCAAAGAAAAAAGCCCCCGTCAATCAGACGGGGGCTTTCTCTTTATATTAGCCTGACAATGTCCTACTTTCACACGGGAATCCGCACTATCATCGGCGCTGAGGCGTTTCACTGTCCTGTTCGGGATGGGAAGGAGTGGGACCACCTCGCTATGGTCATCAGGCTTAACTTGTTGCCACCCTGTCATCGGACAGGGTAGCCAATTCGCAGAGTCTGAATCAGTCTGATTGCGTACCGATCATCCTTGAAGATCGGCAGAACAGCTTTCACTCAATACCTCGACCTGTCGGTCAAAGTTATAGGGTCAAGCCTCACGAGCAATT
>NZ_JBFXIO010000371.1:0-5080 GCF_050175855.1 Piscinibacter sp. | reverse complement strand
CCGCCGCCTGGGCGCCGCGCATCGCCACCGGCTACGAGGCGCTGCTGACCTCGGCCCTGAAGGGCAAGGGCGCGATGGGCGCGCAGGGCGGCGGCGACTTCAGCGACTTCGAGGTGGCCCGCGCCGTGGTCTACCTGGCCAACAAGGGCGGCGCGACCTTCGCCGAGCCGAAGGCGCCGGCGGCAGCGGCCTCCGCCGCATCGGCCGCGAACTGAGCGCTTCCGCTCCCGACAAAGCCGGCCTGTGGGCCGGCTTTTTTCTTGGCCGCGTGCATCCGGTCGGCCGTGGGCGGCGTATCGCAGGGTCGGGGCCGTGAGCCCCGCATCCAAACCACGACTTCCGGAGCACCCCATGACCCGAACCCTTCCGCTGCTGGGCCTTGCCGCCCTGATCTCCGCCTGCGCCTCCCAACCCGCGACGAAGCCGGTGAACAACGCCATGCTGCCCGAGCCGGTTCGCGTGCCTGCCGGCGTGAAGCAGACCCTGGCCACCACCGGTATCGGAGAGATCACCTACGAGTGCCGCGAGAAGAAGGACATGGCCGGTGCCCACGAGTGGGCGTTCGTCGCTCCGGTGGCCACGCTGTACTCGATGGATCGCAAGCCGGTCGGCAAATACTACGCCGGCCCGACCTGGGAAGCCGCCGACGGCTCGAAGGTGACGGGAAAGCAGGTCGCCGTCGCGCCGGCCGCGCCGGGCAGCATCCCGCTGCAGCTGGTCAAGACCGATCCGGCCATGGGCGCCGGCGCCATGCAGGGCGTGGCCTACATCCAGCGGCTGAACACCAAGGGCGGCGTCGCGCCGGCTGTGGCCTGCAACGCGGCCAGCAAGGGCCAGCGCCAGCAGGTGGCCTACGAGGCCGACTATGTCTTCTACGGCAGCTGACCGGCGCGATCGGCGGCCGGGCTGAGCCGGTGGCCGAAGCGCTGCGGCAACTCGGCCAGCGTGACCGGCTCCGGCTGCCACAGGCCGCGCTCCACCGCGTCGGCCGCGGCCTCCATGTCGAGCGTGTGCACGATGCCGAGCCCGAGGTCGGTGGCGAGGAAGAGCCGGCCATGCTCGTCGAGCCAGGCCGACTGCACCGTGGCCGGCCGCCCGGTGTGGCTGGTCACGGCCGGGGCGCCTGCGCCGGCTTCGAGCCGCCACACCCAGGGGGCGGCTTCCAGTTCGACATAGACGCGCTGCGGGCCGTTCTGGAAGAACCAGGCACCGTGCTCGTCGGCCGCGTAGTTGCGATGGATGAACTCGCGAAGCTTGTCGTGCAGGATGCGGCTGCCCTTGACCTGCGGAAAGGGCCCGGCGCGCTGCACACGCTCGTCGCGCATGTACCAGTCGCCGCGCGCGTCGAGCGCGAGCCAGCCCCAGCAGTGCGGCACGTTGGGCCACTTCTTCAGCGCCGCCTTGACGATCTCGTCCATACGCCGATGCTGCGTCAAAGGTGCCGTGCGATCCAGCCCATCACCGCCTCCGGCAGGGTCATCACGTGACCGGGCCAGCGTCCGCCGGGAAAGCCGACGTGCCCGCCGTGCTCGGGCTGCCACAGCGTCACGTGACGGCCCGCCTCGTGCGCGCCGGGCAAGCTCGCACCGGGCACGAAGGGGTCGTTGCGCGCATTCAGCACCAGCGCCGGGATGCGGATGCGCGGCAGGTGCGGCTTGGCCGAGCCGCGCGCCCAGTAGTCGTCGGTGTCTCGAAAGCCGTGCAACGGCGCGGTGAAGACGTTGTCGAACTCGTAGAGGTCACGCGCGGCGAGCAGCTTCTCGCGGCTGAACAGGCCGGGGTGCTGCGCCAGCTTGGCCAGCGCCTTGGGCTTCATGGTGCGCAGGAACATGCGCGTGTAGACGAGGCGGTTGAAGCCGCGCCCGATGGCTCGCCCGCCGGCGGCCAGGTCGATCGGCGAACTGATCGCGGCGACCACCTTGGCCGTGGCAGCGGCCGTCTCGCCGGCCTCTTCGGCCCAGCGCAGCAGCGCATTGCCGCCGAGCGACACGCCCACCGCGGTCATCGGCCCGGCGTGACGCGCCTTGGCCTGCGCCAGCATCCAGCCGATCTCCTCGAAGTCGCCCGAGTGGTAGGCGCGCGGCGCCAGGTTCAGCTCGCCCGAGCAGCCGCGAAAGTGAGGCATCACGAAGCGCCAGCCGTGACGGCGCGCCCAGTCGGCGAAGGCCTGCGCGTAGTGGCTGCGGGTCGAGCCTTCGAGGCCATGGAACATCACCAGCAGCGGCGCGTTCGCATCGTCGCCCAGCCAGTCGGCGTCGACGAAGTCCTGGTCCGGGGTGGCCCAGCGTTCCCTCCGGAACGAGATGGCCGGCCCGTGGTGCCGCCTGCCGAACAGCGCCGGCCAGATGGTCTGTGCATTCCCGCCGGGCAGCCAGCGCGGCGATCGGTAGCGCTCCACCGCCAGCTCAGTGGATCGTGGAGCCGGCTTCGGCGATGTCCTGCACCTCGCGCGGCGAGCCGGGGCTCGCGTGGTGCGCCGCCATCGCCCAGGCGCCGCCGGACTTCACGTAGACGTTGGTCGCCACCACCCAGGCCGTCTGGGTCCCTTCGTCGGTGGGGATCTCGATGCGCTCGAGCACGCTGTGCACGGCGCAGTTCATGCTCTGCAGCCGGCGGACCTTGTCTGGCCGCACGGCGATCGCCCCATTGGCGAAGATGGCCTCGAACGCCGCGCGGATCGCCGGCGCGCCCACCACGCGCGGCCCGCCCGGGTGCACGCAGACGATCTCGTCGTCGTCCGACCAGACCGCCATCAGCGACTCGATGTCGGCGCGCTGCAGCGCCTCGTAGAACTGCTGTTCGATCTCGTCGGGCGTGGCCGGCGGCGGCGGCGGCTTGGCGCGCGGCATGGGCGAGTGCGGCCTCAGCGGAAGACCACGGTCTTCTTGCCGTTGAGCAGCACGCGGTGCTCGACGTGCCAGCGCACCGCGCGCGCCAGCACCACGCACTCGACGTCGCGGCCCACGGCGGTGAAGTCCTCCGGGCTGAGCGTGTGGTCGACGCGCTCGACGTCCTGCTCGATGATCGGGCCCTCGTCGAGCTCGGCGGTGACGTAGTGGGCCGTTGCACCGATCAGCTTCACGCCGCGCTCGTGCGCCTGGTAGTAGGGCTTGGCGCCCTTGAAGCTGGGCAGGAAGCTGTGGTGGATGTTGATCGCCCGGCCCCTGAGGAACTGGCAGAACTCGCCGGACAGGATCTGCATGTAGCGCGCCAGCACCACGAGGTCGATCTGCTCCCTGTCGACCAGCGCCTCGACCTGCTTCTCCTGCGCACGCTTGGCCTCGGCCGGCGCACCGGTGGGCAGCGGCAGGTGGTGGAAGGGGATGCCGTAACTGGCGGCGAGGTCGGCGTAGTCGGGGTGGTTGGAGACGATGGCGGGAATCTCGACGTCGAGCTGCCCGGAGCGCCAGCGGAACAGCAGGTCGTTCAGGCAGTGGCCGTGCTTGCTGACCATCATCAGCACCCGCGGCTTGCGCGCCAGCGAGTACAGCTTCGCGTCCATGCCGAACTGCCCGCGCAGGTGGGTGAACAGCGGGTCGAGCGTGGCCACGTCGGCCAGGTGCGGCGGTGCCTCGAAGTGCACGCGCAGGAAGAACAGGCCGGTGGCGTCGCTGGAGAGCACGTCGCCGTACTGCTGCGAGTCGATGATGTTGCAGCCAGCCTGGAACAGCAGGCCGGAGACGGCGTGCACGATGCCCTTGGCGTCGCGGCACGACAGGGTGAGGACGAACTCGTTGCGGCTGGGCATGGGGCTTTCCTGGGGTTGCCCGGATTGTACGAACCGCGCTGCGCACACCGCCCCTAGACTCGCGCCCATGCCCGCCGCCACCGACTGGACCGAACGAAGCCGCGAACTCGCGCGCCTGCTCGCTCGCGCCGGCCTCGGCGACCGTGCGGCATTTGCCACGCTTTACGAGCGCACCAGCGCGCATCTGTTTGCCGTGATCCTGCGCATCCAGAGGGACCGGGCCCAGGCCGAGGACATCCTCCAGGAGGTGTATGTCAACGTCTGGCGCTCGGCGCAGAGCTTCGACGCAGCGCAGAGCCAGCCCCTGACCTGGCTGACCAGCATCGCGCGCAACCGCGCCATCGACAGCCTGCGCCGCGCGCAGACCCAGCCGCAGATCCAGGCCGCACCCACCTCCGGCGGCGACGACGAACAGGAAGCCGACGTGTACGAGCAAGTGGCCGACGACGGCGACGGGCCGATGCAGCTGCTGAGTCGCGCGAGCGATGCCCGCGCGCTCGCGCGCTGCATGCAGGAACTGAGCGCGGCGCAACGCCAGAGCGTGGCGCTGGCGTTCTTCGATGGACTCAGCCATGCCGAGGTGGCCGAGCAGATGCGCCAGCCGCTGGGCACGGTGAAGTCCTGGGTGCGCCGCGCGCTGATGGCGCTCAAGGGTTGCCTCGAATCCGCCGTCCAGCGCGATGCGCAGGGGAGCGCCTGATGGACTACTCGCGCCCCGAACTCGCCGACCGCCTGGCCGCGGCCTACGTGGCCGGCACGCTGCGCGGCCCCGCACGCCACCGCTTCGAGACCCTGCTGCCCGCCCACCCGGCGCTGCGCGCCGCGGTGCGCGCCTGGCAGGACCGGCTGATGCCGCTGACCGCCGGGGTCACGCCGGTGTCGCCGCCGCCGCAGGTGTGGCAGCGCATCGAGGCACGACTGGGCGGCCCGGCTGCCGCCGCACCCGCGAACCTCCCCTGGTGGGCGCGGCTGGCCTTCTGGCGAGGTCTTGCCGCGCTGGCCAGCGTGGCCACGATCGGCCTGGCCGTGCTGCTGGCCACGCCCGATCCGGTACAGCCGCCGATCGTCGTGGTGCTCAACGCCACCGCGCCGGGCGGTGAAGGCGGCGTGATCCCGGCGTCGTTCGTGGCCAGCATCAGCGGCGACGGCCGCGCGGTGGTGACCAAGCCGCTGATGAACGTGGCGCTGGGCCAGGACCGCGTGCTCGAGCTCTGGGCCGCTGCGGGCAAGAACCCGCCGCGCTCGCTCGGGCTGATCTCCGCCCAGGGCGCCACGGTGGTGCGCCGCGCGCAGCTGCCGACCGGTACCGACCACCTAGATCGGAAGAGCACA
>NZ_JBFXIO010000370.1:0-5081 GCF_050175855.1 Piscinibacter sp. | reverse complement strand
GCCGGACATGTAGCCCATGAACAGCCCGAAGAGCAGGGGCGCGGCGACGTCGACGTCCCAGAAGCCGATCTTCCACTGGTCGTCCAGGCGGCGCGGGATGTAGGTGTCGGCGTGCATGCGGGCCTCCGGCTCGTCGGCTGCGCGTGCGTCAGATCACCGCACCCATGATCGCGCCCGCGATCACGAGGCCGACCGCGGCGAAGATGGCCAGCCCGACATAGAACAGCACCGGGCCGAAGTTGCGCAGCGCGGCCAGCGAGATCAGCGCGACCACGAAGCCGACGAAGCCGACCAGGGCCTTGATCCCCGGACCCAGGCTCGCGATCTGCGTCAGCGCCGAGGTGAGCGGGCCGGTGATGCCGGTGAAGGCGACCAGGTCAAGGGCGTAGCCGGGAAAGGCGACGCACAGGCCGAGCGCGATCAGCACGAAGAGCGAAACCGGCGAAAGCAGGCGCTTCGAGCGGCGGCTGCCGGCGAAGATGGCTGTGCCGGGGTCGTCGACGCCGTCGGTTGTTTGGGAGCCCGTGGCACGGGCGGGATGCACAGAGGCGAGAGCGGTGTTCATGGGAGTCCTCCGAGGGTTCAGGGCTGGGAGATGAAGGTGGATGGCAGTGGCTGTCGGGTCGGGTGCGGGTGATCAGCGGGTCGGTGGCAGGGTTCAGGCCAGTGCGGGTGGGGCCGGGTGTGCAGATGAGGGTCGGGCGACTGCAGGCGCACTACAGGTCGGAGGGAAAACGCCAGAAGGCGATCTCGACCCGCCGGTTGCGCGCACGGCCTTCCGGGGTGTCGTTCTCCGTGGCGTAGCAGCAGACGCCGCGTCCATCGACCTTCACCTCCGCGCCAGCCAGGTGCGGGTGGTGCGCCCACAGGTACTGCGCGACCGCAGCAGCGCGCTGACGGGCCAACAGGTCGTTGGCAGCCGCAGTTCCGACGTTGTCGGTGCGGCCCTGGGTGTCGATGCGCCGGATACCGTCGCCCGAGGCCGCGGCATCGATCGAGGCGCGGGCAGCGGCCGTGACCATTGCGCTCCCGAACGGAAAGCTCACGACGATCTCGGACACCAGCGGTTCGGCAGCGTCCTTGGACCGGATCGCGGTTCTCTGCGCTGGGGGCAGCGGTGCCTGGGGTTCGGCTATCACCAAGGTCTCACCGGGGCTCAGCGACTGTGCAATGACCGCATCCGAGCCCGGGGTGGAGTCAGCTCGCGCTTCAGCCGCTGCTGCACGCGGCGGATCGACGGCGAGCGTTTTCGGCGTGACGACGGGGCAGGCGGGCGGCGCGCATGTGGCGAACCGAGCCTGGCGGCCGTGGTCCAGCTGGGCGATCGACAGCCCAGCTGTGGCGCGCTGCGAAGTGGCGGACGGCTGAGCGGCCTCTGGCCGTGAAGGGAGGACGCCGGTTCGGGGTGCGCTGCACGACGACGCGGCGCCAACGGCCGTCACCGCGAGCACAGGCACGGCCAGAAGCCGAAGCGTACGTCGCGTCATGGCGCCACCCTCGCAGCCAGGAGGATGGGCGCCGGTTGCGCCGCGTGCACAGGCCGCTGCGGGCTCGCCGCGACGGGACGGTAAGCCTCGCCGCTGGCGGAAGGCAGCCGGCGGTAGACCTTCCAGGCGTAGCTGGCACGCGCTGCCGTGCAGGCGTCGCCCTTGAGCTGGCTGCAGGCGGCGTTGTAGGCGCCGACGGCGTTCCAGGAGGCACCGTGCCGAGCGAATGCGTCGGCCAGCAGCCACGCGCCGACGTGGATGTTCGTGCACGGGTCGTGGAGCTGCGCCTCGCTGATGCCATGCCGCGCGAGCGTCGGAAGGTGGGAGCTGTTGATCTGCATGAGCCCGATGTCGTAGGAGCCCGTGCGCTGCAGATGCGATCGGTTGACGGCGCGTGGGTCGAGGTTGGACTCGACACGCGCCACCGCGACCAGCAGGTGGGGCGACAGCCCGTAGCGCTGCGCCGCCTGCTCCCAGCAGGCCTGGGCCTGCAACGGCGCCCAGCCGGTGACGAGCACTGCCAGCAGCCAGGGTCCTGGCATCGGCCTGGTCAACGACCTTCGCGCGGGGAACAACAGCGGCACCTGCATGGATCGACCCGTGACGTCTTGGTGGACAAGGCGACGCCGTTCCTGTCGGCCAGGCGTGGCCGAGTGCGGGGCGTCGAGCGACGGGTGCGGACCGGCGCGGACCGGTCAGGGTCGGAAGCGGGTGTGGAGCGGGTGTTGAGCGGGTATCGAGAGCGGGTCTACGGGCAGGTGACCTGCGGCGCGTGAGGGACGAAGCCCCAGCACCACCGTGTCGTCACCTCTCGCCTCATCCGGGACGGGGCGGGCGCCCGCGCGCGGCTCGGTCGGCCATGTTCAGCCGGGCCTGGCGGAGCACCAGCGTGTCGGCGCCCTCGTGCTGGCGGCACAGGGCCACGCAGGCCGTGGTCAGCTGGTCGAGCTGGAACTTGGGGTTGGGGTGGCGGTTGGCCGGCGAGCGCTGCACGGCCAGCAGCAGCTCGTACTGCGGGCGCCACATCGACTCGCGGCGCCTGGGCGTCAGCGGCGGGCGCAGCACCAGCTGCGTGCCCAGGAAGTCGAAGATCCGCGCTGGCGCGTCATCGTGCAGGAAGACCAGCGACACGCAGGCGCTGATGAGGTCCGGAAAGCGGAAGGTCGGCGACACGTTGCCCTCGCTGCGCAGCACCGTGAACAGCCAGTCGTGCTCCTCGAGCCAGAGCCTGGTCTCGATGGTCTCCGGGTGTTCGCTGTCTTGCGCGCCGGAGCCGGAGTGGCCGGACTGGGTGGCGACGTCGCAGCGGGCAGCGGGCAATGCAGAGTACATGGCGCGGTCCTCGTTCGGTGGCTTCAGGATCTGAAGGCCGTGCTCTGTCGAGCGCGTGACCGAAAGGGTAGGAGCCGGCCGCTGCCGCGGCGCCGCGGAATGGCGCGTTTGCGAGGGGGGTTTCGACGCCGAGCCGGGCGCAGGGCTACTTTGCCTGCATCTCCATCGCCGCCTTGTACTCGGCCGCGAAGTCCACGCCCGTGTCCATGGTCGGGTCGATCTGCCGGAACGCCGTGTACATGATGGCCAGCAGGTGTAGGCCCGAGAACTTACCGGGCAGCGCCTTCAGGCTGTACTTCTCGTCCGGGTCGTTGATGTCCAGGCCACCCCGGCCGAGGATGGCGATTTCCAGCGCGATGGCTTGGCGCTTCTGCGCGCCTTGCATCTTGAAGGTGTCCAACGCCCCCGCGATGTACATCATCACGTCGGGCCGGAAGCCGCCGACCGAGTTGGACTTCACCTGCCGGTGGGCGAACGCCGTACGTGCCTTCTCGGCCTGCTCCACCATCGGCGAGTTCGGGTGCTCGTGGATGAATCGGCGGTAAAGCTGGTCGGCTTCCTCGTCGGCCTCCCGAGTGCCAAGTTGCTCGAGGGCCGTGGCCAGGCCAAAGATGGCCTGTGGATCGTCAGGCATCAGGTCGAGCGCGCGTCGCAGGTGCTGAACGGCCTCGTCGATGCGCTTGAACCCGATCAGGATCCCACCCAGGTTGCGACGCGTGTAGCCGTCGTTCGGATCCGCCTGCACCGCCTTCTCGAAGGCTTCGAGCGCCAGCTCGGGCTTGCGCATGCGGTGGTAGGCATTGCCGATGCCGACCCAGGCGTGAGCGTGGCCCGGGTCAAGCTGTACCGCGCGCTTCAAGCGGATGATGGCCTCGTCGTACTGGCCCAGTTCGCTGTAGGCGATGCCCAGGTTGTAGAGCACCGCGGCATCGGCGGGCGCCGACTTCGTCAGGCTTTCCAGGTAGGGGACGGACTCGGCGATGCGGCCGGAACGCAGCATCGGCATCACGAAGTCGAGCGCCGAGGCGGTCGCCGGGAACGCCATCACGGTGATCTCTTCGTCATCCACCGTCACCATGGCGGTCTGGCCCTGCGCCGCGTACTCGGCCGCGAAGTGCATCACCACGGCGGCTTTGAACGCCTCGGTGCCGACCTGTCGCGCCTCGGGCGGCAGCAGGTTGGTGTCGAAGCGGTTGATGGGAATCTTGAACTCGGCCATGCGGGTCAGGGCTTGTAGGGGATCCAGGTGTACCACCCGGTCATGCCGATCGCGGCGGCCCAGGCATCGACGAGCTCACGGTCGTGCGCCGCGTCGGCCGGCAGCTTGTCGAGGATGGAGAGCAGTTCAGCGCCCAGGTCCAGCGCACCGGCCGCCCGAAAGGGTATCGCATAGGTGGTCTTGCCCAGCAGCCGGTCAGCAAACAGGGCGTATGCCGCGACCGGACCCAGCAGGGGCACCGGGATGGCGAGCTTGCCGACGCGCTGGGATAGCAACTGCAGGTTCTCCTGCTGCAAGGCGTCCATGCCCTGACGCTGCAGCAGGCGAAGGTCGGGGTGCCGGTCAGCCAGCCACTGATCGATGCGCATGCCGATGGCGAACGAGCGCAGGTTCATCATCGCCCAGTGCGCTGCAGCCTCCGCAAATCGCGGTGCGGCCGACTGTTCGGCTTCGGTCATCTTCAGGCCGGCAGTCAGCAGTTCCTCCACCCGAGCCGGCGCGGACCCAGTTCCCGCGAAATCGAAGCGCTCGGAGGGTGGCAGTTCCAGCAGGCGCAACAGGTAGCCCGCCTGGTACGCCACCCAGTAGTCAAGCGGCTCGTTCACCGGGCGGTAGCGCAGCACATGGGCCGGCGCGCCGTTGCGAGCGAGCTGCAGCGTCGCGCGCAGCGTCAAGGTGGCGTCGGGCTTGAACTCGACGGGCCGGCCGCTGAGTGTCTCTATGCGCTGGAGGAGGCCCAGAGTCTCCGGGCGCAGATTCTTCATGGGCGGATTATCCGTGCCGCATCGGCGCAGTCTTGCACCGCACATGAGCCCGCGCAGAATGAAGAGCATCCATCGTTCCGCTCTGGAGGTCGCCATGGAGCGCACCCACGCCTGCAAGCTGAAGTTCGAGCAGGCCCATCCCGACGACTGGGATGCCTTCAACGGATGGCCGGCGATGCCAACGACGGTGACGCGCGCGGAGGCCGCCAGCGGGCTGCGAAAGGCGCGTCGACTCGGGCGCGTGCTGGTGGAAGGGTCGCACCGCTACCGGCTGATCGG
>NZ_JBFXIO010000369.1:0-5112 GCF_050175855.1 Piscinibacter sp. | reverse complement strand
TACCGCGTCGAAACCGTCGACGTGCAGGACGAGTCGTCGCTGTCGACCGGATCGAGCGACGAGAACAACCGCCAGTACGGTGCGTCCTTCCTGATCAACCACCGCCTGTCCAGTTGATCACCTTGAACTTCACGGTCGACTGGAACCGCATCCGATCGATTGGCGTGACGCCCGCCGATGAAACGACCCAGCGCAGCGCCGACCTGCGCGTCAACACACAGCTGACCCCGAGGACCAACGTATTCCTTGGCGGTCGGTATCGCAAGATCGCATCGAACGTGGTCGTTGCCGGCCAGGAGAAGGCCGTCTTCCTCGGGCTCGACCACCGCTTCTGACATGACCAGCCAGCCCTCGCCACTGACCAACGCCTTGACCGTCGACGTCGAGGACTACTTCCAGGTGTCTGCCCTGGCGCCGCACATCGATCGCGCCACCTGGCCTGTGCGTCCCTGCCGTGTCGAACGCAACGTGCATCGACTTCTCGATCTGTTCGACGAGCGCAATGCCAAGGCCACCTTCTTCACGCTGGGCTGGGTGGCCGAGCGCTATCCGCAGCTCGTGCGAGAGATCGTCGCGCGGGGGCATGAGCTGGCCAGCCACGGCTACGGCCATCTGCGCGCCAGCGACCAAAGTCGCCCCGAGTTCTTCGAGGACATTCACCGTGCCAAGGCGCTGCTGGAGGACATCGGTGCCACTGCCATCCGAGGCTATCGCGCACCGAGCTTCTCGATCGGCAACTCCAACCCTTGGGCATTCGATGTGCTTCTCGAGGCAGGCTACAGCTACAGCTCGAGTGTCTACCCGGTCAAGCACGATCACTATGGCATGCCCGACGCGCCGCGATTCCCCTACGACGCGCGCCCTGGCCTCATCGAGGTTCCTGTGACCACCACGCAGATGTTCGGCCGCAACCTGCCCGCCGGTGGCGGCGGCTACTTCCGGCTTGCGCCCTATGCCCTCAGCCGCTGGGTGATCCAGCGGGTCAACCGCATCGACAGGCGTCCCGCCATCTTCTACATGCACCCCTGGGAGATCGACCCGGGCCAGCCGCGCATTGCGGGTACGAGCCTGAAGACGCGTTTCCGGCACTACGTGAACCTGAACAAGACCGAAAGCCGGCTCTCGCGGCTCCTGGCGGACTTCCGCTGGGGGCGCGTCGATCAGGTGTTCGGGCTGGCCGCAGCGTGAACGGCGCGCTCGACATGTGCGCGGCGGCCGACGTCGCAGTGGCGCCGCTGTCCGAGGCGGACGGTGCGGCCTGGGAGGCATTCGTGGCTGCGTGCCCGGACGCCACCTTCTTTCATCGGCTGGGTTGGCGCAACATCTACGAAGAGGTGTTCCGCCATCGCACTCACTACCTGATGGCGCGCCGTGGTGCCGATGTCGTCGGTGTGCTGCCGCTTGTCGAACTGCGTAGCGTGCTGTTCGGGCATTCGCTGGTATCGCTGCCGTTCGCCGTCTATGGCGGTGTCGCCTCGACCGACGCGCAGGCGGTGAGTGCTCTGCACCGAGCGGCGGAATCGCTCGGTGAGCGGCTCGGCGTGCAGCACCTCGAACTGCGCGACCGTTGCCAGCGCGAAGACAGCTGGCCGCAGCAGGATCTCTACGTCACGTTCCGCAAGCCCGTGCTGCCCGAGGTCGAAGCGAACATGCTGGCCATTCCGCGCAAGCAGCGGGCGATGGTGCGCAAGGCGATCCAGCGCAATCTGAACAGCGTGATCGATGCCGACACCGACCGCTTCTTCGAACTCTATGCGGACAACCAGCACCGCCACGGCACGCCACCGCAGTCGCGCGAGTACTTCCGGGCGCTCAAGCGGGCCTTCGGCGACGATTGCGAGGTGCTGACCGTGCTGAGTCCGAGCGGCGAGGCCGTGTCCGGAGTGCTGTCGTTCTACTTCCGCGATGAGGTGCTGCCGTACTACGCCGGCGATCTGCCCAGCGCTCGGGAACTGGCCGCCAACGACTTCAAGTACTGGGAACTGCTGCGGCGCGCGTGCGAGCGCGGCATCAAGGTGTTCGACTACGGGCGTTCCAAACGCGAGACCGGATCGTTCGACTTCAAGAAGAACTGGGGCTTCGAACCTCAACCTCTGCACTACGAGTACCGCCTCTACGCAGGCGACAGCGTGCCGCAGAACAACCCCGCGAACCCGAAGTACCGCCTGGCCATCGACGTGTGGCGTCGCCTGCCGCGTCGTGTGGTCAATGCAGTCGGCCCCACGCTGGCGCGGCACCTGGGCTGACAGGTTACAGGCATGGTGAGCTCCATCGACCCCCGCCCGCTGGTCGCACATGTCGTTTACCGCTTCGATGTGGGTGGACTTGAGAACGGTGTCGTCAATCTGATCAATCGCATGCCGGCGGAGCGCTTTCGCCACGTGGTGATCGCGATGACCGAGATCGGCGAGATTCGCCGTCGGGTGCAGCGTGACGACGTTCAGTTCCACGCGCTGCACAAGCCGCCTGGGCAGGGGTTGCGCATCGCGCCCCACCTGGTGAAGCTGCTGCGGGAACTGCGTCCTGCCGTCGTGCACACACGCAATCTCGGCGCTCTGGAGATGAGCCTGCCGGCGGCATGGGCGGGCGTGCCCGTGCGGGTGCACGGCGAGCACGGCTGGGACAGCAACGATCCGGACGGACGCAGCATCAAGTGCCAGTGGATCCGGCGCTGCTACCGGCCGTTTGTGCACCGGTATGTCGCGCTTTCCCGGCACCTCGAGCGCTATCTGGTCGAGCGTGTCGGCGTGCCGAGCGGGCGGATCAGCCAGCTCTGCAACGGGGTCGATACGCTGCGCTTCCACGAGCGTGGCGACAGCAGGCAGGCTCTGGCAGGTTCGCCCTTTGCGGGTCAGGATCTGTGGGTGGTTGGCACGGTTGGACGACTGCACGCCATCAAGGACCAGGTTCTGCTGGCGCGCGCTTTCGTGCGGGCCCGGGCGCTGGCCGGCAGCGAGGGCGCGCGGCTCAGGCTGGCCATTGCCGGTGACGGCCCGCTGCGCGGCGCGGTGCAGTCCGTGCTGGACGAGGGCGGGGCGTCGCCGCAGGCCTGGCTGGCCGGCGAGCGTGACGACGTGCCCGAGTTCATGCGCAGCCTCGATCAATTCGTGCTGCCCTCTCGCGCGGAGGGCATCTCGAACACCATCCTGGAGGCTATGGCCAGCGGCCTGCCGATCGTCGCCACCGATGTCGGCGGCAATGCCGAACTGCTCGAGGAGGGCAGCACCGGACGGCTGGTGCCGGCTGGAGAGGTCGACGCCATGGCGCATGCCATGCTCGCCGACTTTCTCGACCCGGATGCCGCCCGCTCGCGCGGCCGGCGCGCCAGCGTGATGGCGCAGCGCCGGTTCAGTCTGGACGGCATGGTCGCGGCCTATAGCGACCTGTACGAGCGGCTGCTGACGCAGGCCGCCCAACGCGGCGCGTTGCAGCGCGCCTGATGGAGAAACAACATGTGCGGCATCGTCGGTATCTGGGATTCGCGTGGCACGCGGTCCTTTTCGCGGGACCAGTTGGTGCGCATGAACGAGTCGCAGCACCATCGGGGCCCCGACGAGACAGGTGTGCATCTCGCGCCAGGTGTGGCGCTTGGCCACAAGCGGCTCTCGATCATCGATCTGGCGACCGGTCAGCAGCCGCTGTTCAACGAGGACCACAGCGTCGTCGTCGTGTTCAACGGCGAGATCTACAACTACGGCGAACTGATTCCCGAGCTGACTGCGCTCGGCCACGTCTTCCGCACGCGCAGCGACACCGAGGTGATCGTGCACGCCTGGGAGGCCTGGGGCGAAGCCTGTGTCGAACGCTTTCGAGGGATGTTCGCGTTTGCGCTGTGGGACGAGAACCGGCAGACGCTCTTCATGGCGCGCGATCGGCTCGGCGTCAAGCCTCTGTACTACGCGGAGTTGCCGGACGGCACTTGGTTGTTCGGCTCCGAGCTCAAGTCGCTGCTGGCTCATGGCGGCCTCGCGCGGCAGATCGATCCACGCTCGGTGGATGACTACTTCACGCTGGGCTACGTGCCCGAGCCGCGCACCATCTTCAGCTCGGCGCTCAAGCTCTCCCCGGGACACACCTTGAAGCTGCGCCGCGGCCAGCGCGCCGGCGCTCCCAAGCCGTACTGGAGCGTGCGCTTCAGCGGCGACAACCCAATATCGGCCGAAGAAGCACAGGAGGAACTGGTCCGGCGCCTGAAGGACAGCGTGCGCCTGCGCATGATCTCCGAGGTGCCGCTGGGGGCCTTCCTGTCGGGTGGGGTCGACTCCAGCGCAGTCGTCGCGATGATGGCGGAGCAATCGAACGGCGCGGTGAACACCTGCTCGATCGCCTTCGACGATCCGAAGTACGACGAGACTCGCTTTGCCCAGCAGGTCGCCGAGCGTTACCGGACGAACCACCACGTCGATCTGGTGCAGACGGACGATTTCGATCTCGTCGATACGCTGGCGACTCTCTACGACGAGCCCTATGCCGACAGTTCGGCGATCCCGACCTACCGGGTCTGCCAGCTGGCTCGGCGCCACGTCACGGTGGCGCTGTCGGGGGATGGCGGTGACGAGAACTTGGGCGGCTACCGGCGCTACCTGCTGCATCTCAACGAGGAGAAGTTGCGGTCCGCGTTGCCGCTGGGCCTGCGGCAGCCGCTTTTCGGCACGCTCGGCCGCCTGTACCCCAAGGCCGACTGGGCGCCCCGTTTCGTGCGAGCCAAGTCGACCTTTCAGGCGCTGGCGCGCGACACCGTCGAAGCCTACATGCACAGCGTGTCGATCTTCCGTGACGACATGCGGCCGCAGCTCTACTCGGCCGAGTTGAAGCGTCAACTCGCCGGCTACCGCACGGCCGACCTGTTCCACGAGCATGCGGCGCGCGCCGGCACCGACGACCCGCTGTCGCTGATCCAGTACCTGGATCTGCAGACCTACCTGGTCGGGGACATCAACACCAAGGTCGATCGCGCCAGCATGGCGCATGCGCTGGAAGTGCGGGAGCCGCTGATGGACCACCCGCTGGTCGAGTGGCTGGCGAGCCTGCCGTCGAACCTGAAGGTGCGCGGTGGCGTGAGCCTGTGGTTGCTGAAGAAGTCGTTGGAGTCGCACCTCCCGCATGCCGTGT
>NZ_JBFXIO010000368.1:0-5143 GCF_050175855.1 Piscinibacter sp. | reverse complement strand
CAACAGTCTGATCGCCTACCTGCGCGCGGCCATGCCGCGGCTGGGCGATCCCAACGCGACGCTCGGCAACGAGGCGGCGCTGGTGCGAGCCTACCTGGAGCTGATGCTGATGCGCATGCCCGACCGGCTCTCGTTCGAGGTCGATGTTCCACCGGAGATCGAGGGCGTGCGATTCCCGTCGATGGCGCTTCTGACCCTGGTGGAGAACGCCATCCGCCACGGCATCGACCCGGCCGAGCAGGGCGGCCGCATCGTGGTGCGGGCCCGCCGCGAGGCCGACGGCACGCTGGTGGCGAGCGTGGCCGACAGCGGCGTCGGCCTGCGCGAGATGAGCCTGCCCGGCACCGGCCTGGCCAACCTGCGCGAGCGCCTGGCCATGTTCTTCGGCGACGGTGCGGCGCTGGAGATCGCGCCGGCCGAGCCGCACGGCGTGGTGGCCACGCTGCGCTGCCCGGGTGCTTCGGCATGAGCGCCACCGCGCTGATCGCCGACGACGAGCCGCTGCTGCGCGAGCGGCTGCGCAGCGTGCTGGCGCGGGCGTGGCCCGAGCTGACCGTGGTGGCCGAGGCGCGCAACGGCCGCGAGGCGGTGGAACTGTTCGACGAGCACGCGCCGCAGGTGGTCTTCCTCGACGTGCACATGCCCGGCATGAACGGCATCGAGGCGGCGCGGGCGATTGCCCGGCGCGCGCAGCTGGTGTTCGTCACCGCCTACGAGCAGTACGCGGTGCAGGCCTTCGAGCAGGGGGCGATCGACTACCTGGTCAAGCCGTTCGAGGAGGCGCGGCTGGTCGACACGGTGCAGCGGCTGAAGCAGCGCCTGCTGCAGCCGGCGGCGGCGTCGCCGGCGCTGGACTCGGTGCTGGAGGGGCTGCAGGCCGAGCTGCAGCGGCGGCTCGGTGCGCCGAGCGGCCATCTGCAGTGGATCAAGGCCTCGGTGGGCCCGAGCGTGCGGCTGATCCCGGTCGACCAGGTCGTCTACCTGAAGGCCGACGAGAAGTACACGCTGGTGGTGTGGGAAGGCGGCGAGGCGCTGATCCGCAAGACGATCCGGGAACTCGCCGACGAGCTCGATCCCTCACGCTTCGTGCAGACGCACCGTTCGGTGATCGTCAACCTGCATCACGTGGTGCAGGTGACGCGCGGTGCGAACGAGACGGCCGAGGTGCATCTCAAGGGGCGGCGGGAAATGCTGCCCGTGAGCCGCAGCTACCTCCATCTCTTCCGACAGATGTGATCACTGCAGCTGGCGCGCAGTGGGCTCGACGTCCGCGTCGTTGCGCGCCACCGGCGTGTTCACCGGCTCGCGCTTGCCGATCACCGTGACGGTGGGCAGCGTGGCGGTGAGCACCGGCTGGGCGGGCTGCGCATCGTCCAGCATCGCGCTGCCGATGGCGACGGTACCGCCGGCGAGCAGGCAGGCGATGAGCAGGGCGCCGAAGATGCGGTCGATCATTTGAATCTCCTTCGAGTCGCGACGACCTGTCGCGTTGATGTGACTCTAGGAGGGCGCCCCGGGCGCCGACAGCGGTTTGCGACGAACTGCGCGAAAGCCGGGATGAACTGCGCCAGCCTCAGATCGGCTCGGTGCGCACCAGCAGCCAGTCTCGCGCGGCGCCGTCGACCAGCGGCAGCAGCCGCTCGCGCACCGTCGCGTGGTAGCCGTTCAGCCAGGCGATCTCGTCGGCACGCAACAGGGCCCGGTCGATGCAGCGCGTGTCGATCGGGCACAGCGTCAGCGTCTCGAAGGCGAGGAACTCGCCGAACTCGGTGCTGCCCGCGGGAACGTTGAGCACCAGGTTCTCGATGCGGATGCCCCACTGGCCCGGCCGGTACAGGCCCGGCTCGATGCTGGTGATCATGCCGGGCTCCATCGCCATGTGCGCATCGGGCAGTGCCTTGGAGATGGTCTGCGGCCCTTCGTGCACGTTGAGGAAGTAGCCCACGCCGTGGCCGGTGCCATGGCCGTACTCGAGGCCGTGTTCCCACAGCGGCGCGCGGGCGATGGCGTCGAGCATGGGCGAGAGCGTGCCGCGCGGGAACTTCGTGCGCGACAGCGCCATCGTGCCCTTGAGCACCAGCGTGTAGTCGCGCCGCTGCGCGTCGGTGACCTGGCCGATCGGCCAGACGCGGGTGATGTCGGTGGTGCCGCCGAGATACTGGCCGCCGGAGTCGATCAGCAGCAGGCCATCGCCTTCGATCATGGCGTGCGACTCGGGTGTCGCCCGGTAGTGCGGCATCGCCCCGTTGGCGTTGAAGCCGGCGATGGTGGAAAAGCTCAGGCCGACGAAGCCGGGCCGCTTCGCCCGCGCGGCGGACAGCTTCTCGTCGACGGTCAGCTCGGTGATGCGCTCGCGGCCGAGCGCCTGCTCGAACCAGGCGTAGAACTCGCACATCGCCGCGCCGTCCTGGCGCATCGCCTCGCGAACATGCTCGGCCTCGGCCTCGCTCTTGCGGCTTTTCAGCAGCGTGCTCGGGTTGATCGCCTCGACCACCGGCACGGCGATGCGCTCGCGCAGGCCCAGCGTCACGCGCTTCGGATCGAGCAGCACGCGGGCATCGGACGGCAGCGCCGCCAGCGCCCCAGCGGCCTCGCCATACGGCGCCAGTGCCACGCCGTCGGCGGCCAGCGCGGCCTTCAGCTCTGCGTCAATCTTGCCTTCGCCGACGAACAGCGTCGCGCCGCCCGGCGCCACCAGCAGGTGGGCGAGGAAGACGGGGTTGTAGGTGACGTCGGAGCCGCGCAGGTTCAGCGACCAGGCGATGTCGTCGACCGTGCTGATCAGGTGGTGCGTCGCGCCGTGGCGCGCCATCGCCTCGCGCAGTTGCACGAGCTTGGTTGCACGGGGCAGCGGCGCCTGCGGGGCGCGGTGTTCGTAGACCGGCGCGGCGGGCAGGGCGGGGCGGTCGGGCCAGATTTCGGCGAGCAGGTCGATGTCGGTGCGCAGCGTGACGCCGGCCTTGCTCAGCACCGTGCGCAGGTGCTGCGCGGCCGCCAGGCCGAGCACGGCGCCGTCGACGGCCACCGTCTCGCCGGCCTTCGCTTCGCGGGCCAGCCACTCGACGTGGTGCGTGGCCGTGCCGGTCGGGATTTTCACCAGCTCGATGCCGCTGCCGGCCAGCTCGGCCTCGGCCTGCACCCAGTAGCGGCTGTCGGCAAAGACGGCCGCCTTGTCGCGCGCCACGACCAGCGTGCCCATCGAGCCGGTGAAGCCCGACAGCCACTGGCGCCCCTGCCAGTGCTCCGGCAGGTATTCCGACAGGTGCGGGTCGGAGGAGGGAACGAGCAGCGCGGCCAGCCCGTGTCGGGCCAGAGCTTCCTGCGTCTTCGCGATGCGGGCCCGGTAGGGCGAGGTGCGGGTGTCCATGGACGGATTCTAGGTTTGCGGGGCTTGACCCTTCAGGCGCTTGCGCACCATGTGGATGTGGCTGCGCAGCGCGTACAGCTCGTCGGCGTAGGACAGCGGCACGCTGATGTGTCCGGCACGGTCTTCCAGGCTGTCGAGCTCGGCCAGCAGCTCGTGCACCGGGCGCTCGCCGACGGCATCCTCCAGCCGCCGCAGCTGCCCGTACCAGCGGAAGATGCGCGAGCGCACGCGGAACTCGTACAGCGGCGGCACCACGCGCGACAGCGGGATCAGGATGGCGATGATCGACACCATCACCACCCACATGCGGTCGATCAGGTTGGCGATCCAGAACGGCAGGTAGCGCTGCAGCAAGGGCGGGCCGCTGCGGTAGAAGCGTTCGGCCTCGGCGGCCAGCGGCCGCTCGGTGTTCTCCATCGTCGGGAAGGTGCCCTTGCGCTGGAACCAGCCCGGCCCGCCGTGGATCTGCCGCGCCGCCTGCACGAACAGCTGCACCAGCGCCGGGTGCAGCGATTCGCGCGCCACCAGCGTGGCGGTGGGCGCGATCAGGCGGATGTTGGCCGGCGGCATGTCGCGCGCCAGGTCGACCACGCCGCGCGGCAGCATCACCGGGCTGAGGAAGGGGAAGCGGCGCGAATAGGCTTCGGCCTGCGGGAAGTCGAACAGCTTCACGCCCGGCGTCTGCAGCAGCATCTGCACCAGCGGCGATTCGGGCGCCGAGGCGAACACCAGCGCGTCGATGTCGCCGGCCAGCAGCGCCACGACGGCGGGCGTCGACGGGTTCTGCACCAGCTGCAAGGTGCTCGCGTCCACCCGGTTGGCCTCGAGCAGCCGCTTCACCAGGTTGGGCACGCCGCTGCCCGGCGCGCCGATATTGAGCTTCCAGTCGCCGGGGCGAGCCATGTCGGCCATCGATTCGAGCTGCGGCTTGCCGAAGGCGCGCCGGGCGGACTCCTCGCGGTAGAACAGCCACACCGGCTCGTGGAACAGGCTACCCAGGGACACCAGGCCGGCGTTGGCGGCCTCGTCGTCGGCGGTGCTGGCGTACTCGACATCGGCGCCGCCTTGCACAAACGCGAGGTCGACGCCGGAGCCCTCCTCGCGCAGCAGGGCCAGGTTCTCGGCGGCGCCGGCGGTGCGGCGCAGCTCGACGGTGATGCCGTGCACCTTCAGCGCCGCCGCGTAGCGCTTGCCGAACTCGGCATAGGCGCCCTGGTCGGCCCCGGTGGCCAGCACCACCTTCTTCGGCGGGTTGGGGTCGAGCACCTGGTAGGCGACGAACAGCAGCGCGAGCGCCAGCAGGATGAAGGGGCCGGCGGTGGCGAGCAGGTCGCGCATCGACAGCAGGGTATGGCGCAGGGCTTGGGGCATGGGTCGGGCTTCCGGCAGGCAGGCCGCACGATAGCGCGGCCGCGCGCTGGGCCGTTCACCAACCGTAACGGCCGTGCGTGGTCAAATGCGGCCCGCTTCGATTCCGACTCGACATGGCCCGAACGCTCGACACCACCGAACTGCAGGAACTCCTCGGCCGGCTGGCCCAGCCCGCCGCACTCACCGAACTGGGCGTGCTCGCCGGCTGCCTGGTGCTCGCCTGGCTGATCGTGCGGCTGCTGCGTGGGCGTGCGGCCGCTGCCGGCTCGATCTGGTTCGGTGATCGCATCGTCGACGGCGTGCTGTTCCCGGTGCTGGCGCTGGGGCTGGCCTTCGGTGCGCGGCTGCTGCTGGTCGGCACGCTGCCGATCGCGGTATTCAAGCTGGCCATCCCCATCCTGCTGA
>NZ_JBFXIO010000367.1:0-5167 GCF_050175855.1 Piscinibacter sp. | reverse complement strand
ACCGCCGCGTCGGCGCAGCTGGCCTTGACCTCGAAGACGAAGGGCAGGGCGCGGTCGAGCCCGGTGGCGCTGACGATCCTGTCGGCCAGCGTCAGGTTGCACGAGGTCGACTTGGCGGCCACGAAGTGCTGGTACACCGCCGCGGCGATGCCGCCGAAGGCCGCCAGTGCCGTCAGGCCGGCGAAGGCGATGCGCCCGGGCAGGAAGGCGCCGGCGAGCGCCAGGAGCGCGATCACCACGAACAGCAGCCGCTGCAGGATGCACCAGGGGCAGGGTTGCATGTCCCACACGTACTGCGTGAACAGCGCGGCGCAGACCGCGCCGATCGAAAGTACCGCGATGGCGACCAGCCAGCCGCGTTGGGTGAGTCTCATCGCGTTCAAGCCACCTGGGCGATCAGCTCGATCTCGACGCACGCGCCCAGCGGGATCTGCGCCACGCCGAAGGCGCTGCGCGCATGGGCACCCTTCTCACCGAACACCGCACCGAGCAGCTCCGAGCAGCCATTGGTGACCAGATGCTGTTCGGTGAAGGCCGGCGTGCTGTTGACCAGGCTCATCACCTTGACGATGCGTTCGACCTTGTTGAGGTCGCCCACTGCCGCATGCAGCGTGCCGAGCAGGTCGATGGCCACCGCGCGCGCGGCCTGCGCGCCAGTGGCGGTGTCGATCTCGCCGCCGAGCTGGCCCACCCAGGGTTTGCCGTCGCGGCGGGCGATGTGGCCGGAGAGGAAGACGAGGTTGCCGGTGCGCACGAAGGGCACGTAGGCGGCGGCCGGCACGGCCACCGGCGGCAGCGTGATGCCGAGTTCAGCGAGGCGGTCGTAGACGTTGGACATGGTGTTCCTTGGGGGCAGGCGGTGCGGGGCGCAGATCCTACACTGCGCTGCATGGGAGGACCGGCCACCGAACCGGCGAGTGTGCTCCGCGGGTTCGCGGCCTTGCTGGCCGTGCCGGCGGGCGTGGCATTGCAGTTGCAGCAGCGCGAGCTGCTCGACGCGGCGAGCTACCTCCTTCTGGCCCTGCTCGGCGCCATCGCGGGCCTGGCGGCGTTGCGCCGGCACCGTGTGGACGTGCTGGCGCTGGCCGCTCTGGCGCTTCTGGGCTTCGCCAGCACCGGTTGGCGCGCCACGCAGCGGCTGGCCGAGCCGCTCGATGCCGCCATCGAAGGGCGCGACCTGCGCCTGACCGGCATCGTCGCCAGCCTGCCGCAGCACGGGCCGAACGGGGTCCGCTTCCGCTTCGAGGTCGAGCACGCGACGGCGGCCGGCGAGCCGGTGGCGGTGCCGCGCCGCGTGGCGCTGGGCTGGTACAGCGGCTTCCATGAAGACGCGACGCTGCTGCAGCCACAGCGCGAGCTGCGCGCCGGGCAGCGCTGGACCTTCAACGCCCGGCTGCGCCGGCCGCATGGCCAGCTCAACCCGCACGGCTTCGACTTCGAACTGCTGCTGTTCGAGCAAGGCGTGCGCGCCACCGGCTACGTGCGCGACGCACCGGCACAAGGCGTCGAACAGACCCTGGCCTACCCGGTGGAGCGGCTGCGCCAGCGGGTGCGCGACGCGGTCGGGGCGCGCGTCGCCGACCCCCGCGCCGCCGGCGTGCTGGCGGCCCTGTCGGTGGGCGACCAGGGCGCGATCGAGCGCGAGGACTGGGAGCTGTTCCGCGCCACCGGCCTGGCCCACCTGATGGTGATCAGCGGCGTGCACATCACCATGTTCGGCTGGCTGGCCGCGGCACTGATCGGCCTGCTGTGGCGGCGCAGCCGGCGAGCGATGCACGGGCTGCCGGCGCCGCAGGCCGCGCGCTGGGGCGGCCTGCTGATCGCCACCGCCTACGCGGTCTTCGCCGGCTGGGGCGTGCCGGCGCAGCGCACGGTGTGGATGCTGGCCACCGTGGTGCTGCTGCGCAGCCTCGGCCTGCGCTGGCCCTGGCCGCTGGTGCTCGCGCTGGCGGCGCTGGTGGTGACGCTGGCCGACCCGTGGGCGCTGCTGCAGCCGGGCTTCTGGCTCTCCTTCGCGGCCGTCGGGCTGCTGATGGCCTCCGAGCCCGTGCGCGACGAAGCAGCCGCACAGGCGGCTCTTCACGGCACGCTCGCGCAACGCGCTGGCGCGGTGCTGCGCGGCGGGCTGCGCACGCAGATCGTCGCCATGCTCGGCCTGGCACCGCTGACGCTGATCTTCTTTCAGCAGGTTTCGGCGGTCGGCTTCGTTGCCAACCTGGTGGCCATTCCCCTGGTCACGCTGGTGATTACGCCGCTGGCGCTGGCCGGCAGCCTCCTGCCGCCATTGTGGACCCTGGCCGCCGCCGTGTTGCAACCCTTCAGCGTCGTGCTGCAGTGGCTGGCGGCGCTGCCGCTGTCGGTCTGGTTCGTGCCGGTGGTGCTGGGCTGGGCGCAGGCGGCAGCGCTGCTGGCCGGTACATTGGCCGTGATGCCGCTGCCCTGGCGCTGGCGGCTGCTGGCCGTGCCGCTGGCGCTGCCCCTGCTGGCCACGCCACCCGAGCGGCCGCCGGCGGGTCACTACGAGCTGCTCGCCGTCGACGTGGGGCAGGGCACGGCGGTGCTGGTGCGCACGCGCAACCACCTGCTCGTCTACGACGCCGGCCCGCAGTACGCCCGCGACAGCGATGCCGGCCGGCGCGTGCTGCTGCCGCTGCTGCGCGCCCGCGGCGAGCGCCGCATCGACCGCCTGGTGCTCAGCCACCGCGATACCGACCACGTCGGCGGCGCCCGTGCGCTGCTCGCGGCGCTGCCGGTCGCGGCGACCTCGAGCTCGCTGCCGCCCGAGCACCCGCTGGTGGCGGCCTCACCCGCCCACCAGCCCTGCGCCGCGGGTCAGACCTGGGTGTGGGACGGCGTGCGCTTCGAGTTCCTGCACCCGCTCGAGGGCGAGGGCGAACCGACGGCGCGGCCCAACACGCGCTCCTGCGTGCTGCGCGTCGCCGCCGCTGACCGCCCGGCGACGCTGCTGGCCGGCGACATCGAGCGCGAGCAGGAGCTGCGCCTGGCCGGGCGCCACGGCGAGGCGCTGCGCGCCGGCGTGCTGCTGGCGCCGCACCACGGCAGCCGCACCTCGTCGACAGCGCTGTTCCTCGACGCCGTGCAGCCGCAGGTGGCGGTGGTGCAGGCCGGCTACCGCAACCGCTTCGGCCATCCGGCCGAGGAGGTGGTGGCGCGCTACCGGGCGATCGGCACGACGGTCGTCGGCAGCCCCGCGTGCGGGGCGTGGCACTGGCAGTCCGACACCGGCGGCAAGGGCTCGTGCCAGCGCGAGACCGGCCGGCGCTACTGGCATTCCTCCCTCGCCGACGCGGCTTCCGGGCGGTGAGTGGCCTGCTTTTTGCTACCCTGCCTGCCGAGGAGACGGACCCGATGAGACCGAGTTTCGACGAGATGCACGCCACCAGTGCCACGGTGCGCGAGCACTACCAGGGCTACGACCGCTGGCTGGCGCAGCAGCCGCGCGACGTGATGAAGTCGCGCCGCGAAGAGGCGGAGATGATCTTTCGCCGCGTCGGCATCACCTTCGCGGTCTACGGCGCCAAGGACGAAGACGGCTCCGGCACCGAGCGGCTCATCCCCTTCGACCTGATCCCGCGCGTGATCCCGGCGCACGAGTGGAGCGAGATGGAGAAGGGCCTGGCGCAGCGGGTGACGGCGCTGAACCGCTTCATCCACGACGTTTACCACGGCCAGGAGATCATCCGCGCCGGCCTGGTGCCGGCCGACCAGATCTTCAAGAACGCGCAGTTCCGCCCCGAGATGATGGGCGTGGACGTGCCCGGCGGCGTGTACTCGCACATCAGCGGCATCGACATCGTGCGCGCCGCCAACGCCGACGGCAGCGGCAGCTACTACGTGCTCGAGGACAACCTGCGCGTGCCCAGCGGCGTGAGCTACATGCTGGAGAACCGCAAGATGATGATGCGGTTGTTCCCCGAGCTGTTCAGCCAGCATCGCGTCGAGCCGGTGGCGCACTACCCCGACATGCTGCTGGAGACGCTGCGCGCGGTGGCGCCCGCCGCGGTGAACGAGCCGACGGTGGTGGTGCTCACGCCCGGCATGTACAACAGCGCCTACTTCGAGCACGCCTTCCTGGCGCAGCAGATGGGCGTGGAACTGGTCGAGGGCCAGGACCTGTTCGTCAAGGACAACTTCGTCTACATGCGCACCACGCAAGGCCCCAAGCGCGTGGACGTGATCTACCGCCGCGTCGACGACGACTTCCTCGACCCGCTGGCCTTCCGGCCCGATTCCACGCTCGGCTGTGCGGGGCTGCTGTCGGTCTACCGCGCCGGCAACGTGACGCTGTCCAACGCCATCGGCACCGGTATCGCCGACGACAAGTCGATCTACCCCTACGTGCCGAAGATGGTCGAGTTCTACCTCGGCGAGAAGCCGATCCTGAACAACGTGCCGACCTACCTCTGTCGCGAGGCCGACGACCTGAAGTACGTGCTCGACCACCTCGGCGAACTGGTGGTGAAGGAGGTACACGGCGCCGGCGGCTACGGCATGCTGGTCGGCCCGGCGGCGACGAAGCAGGAGATCGCCGACTTCCGCAAGGCGCTCGAAGCCAACCCCGAGGGCTACATCGCACAGCCCACACTGGCGCTCTCGACCTGCCCCACGTTCGTGGAGAGCGGCATCGCGCCGCGCCACATCGACCTGCGGCCCTTCGTGCTGTCGGGCAAGACGGTGCAGATGGTGCCGGGCGGCCTGACGCGCGTGGCCCTGAAGGAGGGTTCGCTGGTCGTGAACTCGTCGCAGGGCGGGGGCACGAAGGACACCTGGGTGCTGGAGGCCTGAAGGAGAACATCATGCTGTCCCGCACCGCCGATCACCTCTTCTGGATGTCGCGCTACATGGAGCGCGCCGAGAACACCGCGCGCATGCTCGACGTCAACTACCAGACCTCGCTGCTGCCGCAATCCGCCGACGCCGCCGAGAAGGGCTGGAAGGGCCTGCTGGGCATCTCCGAGCTCAGCGGCGATTTCGCCAAGCGCTACGACGGCGCCATCAGCGCGCGCAACGTCATGCAGTACATGGTGGCCGACGCGCAGAACCCGTCGAGCATCCGCTCCTGCCTGATGGCCGCGCGCGAGAACGCCCGCGCGGTGCGCGGCACGCTCACCACCGAGGTCTGGGAGACGCAGAACCAGACCTGGCT
>NZ_JBFXIO010000366.1:0-5171 GCF_050175855.1 Piscinibacter sp. | reverse complement strand
GGCCGCGGCGTCGCCTGGGCGGGCCGGGCCGCGTGCCGTCTCGGCGATCAGCTCGGCCGAGCTGCGCATCGCCGCCAGCGGGTTGCGGATGCCGTGCGCCACCGCGGAGCTCATCTCGCCGAGCACCGCGTAGGTCTCGTTCTCCACCAGGCGGCGCTGCTGTACCTGGATCAGCCGGTCGGCGCGGCGCACCAGGCCGAACAGGGCGACGAACAGCAGTGCGCCGAACAGCACCGCGCCGGCCAGCATGTAGCGGCGCAGCTGGGCGAGGATGTGCATCAGCCCGCGCGGGTTCTTGTAGAACTCGATCGCACCGACCACCGCGCCGCTGTTCACGTCGCGCACCGGCACGTAAATCTCGACGAACAGCTCGTCGGGCTGGGCCAGCGATTCGTACTCGGCCTTGCCGTTCACGCGCTCGTCGCGAGTCTTCTTCTCCACCACCACCGATCCGGCCAGCGCCAGGTCGAGCTCCTCGTTGGGGCCGAAGCGGCGGCCCCGCAGGGCCGCGTCGCTCGACCAGACCACGGTGCGCTGCAGGTCGTAGACGTTGGCGCGCAGCACGTCGGACATGCGGGCGATGTGCTGGAACGACACCTCGGCCTCGGCCGGCACGCCGGCCTCCGGCCGCGCCAGCACGCCCTGCAGCGGAGTCTCCACCGCCACCAGGCTCTGCACGAAGTCGCGCGTCAGCGAGGCCTCCTGCAACAGCATGCGCTGGGTCACGAACCAGCCGAGCAGCCACACGCTGGCCGCGGCGATCACCGCGATGGCCAGCAGCGCCACGCCGCCGAACCAGCGCGTCAGGCGGAAGGCCGGCGCCGCGTTCGCGCTGGGGGAAGACTGGGTCATCTGACCCCCAACGGCTGGGGGATTTGCCCCAACCCGCACCGGGCCGACGCCCCGCGCCTCGGTGAATCAAGGACTTGCGTGACGTTCATGGGCTGGTCCGGTTCTTGTGTCATGTTGGGAGAATTTTCCCAAACTTGACCCCAACCAGCAAGAGGCCCCGAATGAAGCGCATCCTGGTCTACTCGCACGACACCTTTGGCCTGGGCAACATCCGCCGCATGCTCGAGGTGTCGCGGCACCTCGTGCAGTCGTCCGCCGAGGTGTCGGTGCTGGTGTTGACCGGCTCGCCGATGCTGCATGCATTCCGCATCCCGGAGCGCATCGACTACGTCAAGCTGCCCTGCCTGGCGCGCGACACCGCCGGCCGCTACGGCGCCCGCACGCTGCCGATCACGCTCGAAGAGACGGTGCGGCTGCGCGCCAACCTGATCCGCTCGGCCATCGCCGACTTCGCGCCCGACCTGATCCTGGTCGACAAGAAGCCCTTCGGCGTCGAGGACGAGCTGGCCGGCGCGCTGCAGGCGCTGCCCGGCGCGGCGAAGCGGCCGAAGCTGGTGCTGCTGCTGCGCGACATCCTCGACAGCGCCGAATCGACCCGCCGCGTGTGGCGCAAGAACGGCTACTTCGACGCCATCAGCACCTGGTACGACCAGGTGCTGGTGGTGGGCTGCCCCGAGGTCTACGACCTGCGCCGCGAATACGACTTCCCGCCCTTCGCCGCCGCGAAGGTGAGCTTCTGCGGCTACATCGCCCGCGAGCCGGGCCAGCAGTCGCGCACCACGGTGCGCCGCACGCTCGGCGTGAGCGACGGCCAGCCGCTGCTGCTGGTTACTCCCGGCGGCGGAGAGGACGGCGGCGAACTTGTGGCCACCGCGCTGGCCGCCCTGGCGGCGATGCCACCGGCGCAGCGGCCGCGCGCCCACGTGGTCTGCGGTCCCGAGATGAACGAGGCGCGCCGCTCGGCGCTGCACCAGGCAGCAGCGGCGATCGACGGCGTGAGCGTGCAGGACTTCTGCGACGACATGATGTCGCTGATGGATGGCGCCGACGTGGTGCTGGCCATGGGCGGATACAACACCGTCTGCGAACTGCTGACGCTGCGCAAGCGCGCGCTGCTGGTGCCGCGGATGAAGCCGGGCGTCGAGCAGTGCCTGCGCGCCGAGCGCATGGCGGCGCTGGGATTCGTGCGCATGCTGCACCCCGAGCTGCTCGGCCCGGCCACCCTGGCCGCCGCGCTGCAGGCCGAGCTGACGGCGTGGAGCGCGAAGCAGCAACCGGCCTTCCTGCGCCGGCTCGACGGGCTGCAGCGCGTGACTGCCGCCGTGTTCGAGCTGCTCGGCCATCGCGCCGTGCCGCCTTCGCCCGCCGAGGCCGCCGCGCCGGCGCGACGACCCCGCGCCGCGAGGCTGGAGCTGCAGGCGTGAACGGCACCGTCGAGTCGCCCCAGCGCTGCGTGGGCGTGCTGGTCAAGCGCTTTCCCAAGCTCTCCGAGACCTTCGTGCTCGAGGAGGTGCTGGGCCTGGAACGCCTGGGCGTGCCCCTGCGCCTGTACACCCTCGCGGCGCCGAGCGACGAGCTCGCGCACCCGGCCGTCGCCCAGGTGCGCGCGCCGGTCGTGCAGGTTCCGCCGTCGCTGCAGCAGCCGCTTCGCCTCGCCCGGCGCCATCTGCGCGAAGCGGCCGCGGCACCCTGGCGCTACCTGCGCGCGCTGGCCGGGGCCGCCACCCGCGGCACCGCCGGCTGGCGCGACTTCGCGCGCGCCGGCTGGCTGGCCGGGCAGCTGCGCGAGGACGGCGTGGCGCACCTGCACACGCACTTCATCTCGCAGCCGGCCGACGTGGCCGAACTGGCCTCGGCGATGAGCGGCCTGCCCTTCTCGATCTCGGCACACGCCAAGGACATCTACCTCTCGCGCCCCGACGACCTGAACCGCAAGCTGCACGCCGCGCGATTCACCGTGACCTGCACCGAGTTCAACTGCCGCGTGCTGCGCCGCGTCGCGCCCACGGCCACGGTACAGCGCATGTACCACGGCATCGACGCCGGGGCCTTCCATCCGGCCCGGCGCGCGGTGCCCTCGCTGGTGCCGCTGGTCCTGTCGGTCGGCCGCCTGGTCGAGAAGAAGGGGCTGGACACGCTGATCGACGCCTGCCGGCTGCTGCGCGGGCGCGGCGTGCCGTTCCGCTGCGAGATCGTCGGCTACGGCGCCGAGCGCGAGCGGCTGGCCGCGCTGATCGAGCACCACGGCCTGGCCGACCAGGTGCAGCTCAGCGGCAAGCTCACCCGCGAGCAGGTGATCGACCGCTACGCGCGCGCCGCCGTCTACGTGCAGCCCAGCCGCGTGGCTGCCGACGGCGACCGCGACGGCATCCCCAACGTGCTGCTCGAGGCGATGGCGATGGGCCTGCCGGTGGTGGCCACGCGCATCTCGGGCATCCCCGAGGTCGTGAAGGACCGCCACAACGGGCTGCTGGTCGGCGCGGAAGACCCGTCGGCCATCGCCGACGCGGTGCAGCAACTGATCGAGGCACCGGCGCTGGCCGCGCAGCTCGGCCGCGACGCACGCCGCACGGTGACGCGCGACTTCGACAACGACCGCAACCTGCGCGTGGTGCTGGGCCTGCTGGCCGCCGCGCACGCGCACGAGCCGCAACCGCTGGCCGCCTGAGGATCCCATGGACAAGATCGCCTACGTGATGAACGGCTTCCCGCGCCTGTCGGAGACCTTCATCGTCCACGAGATCCACCAGATCGAGCGCCTCGGCCTCGCGCTGCGCCTGTACTCGGTCAAGCGCGAAGGCGAGCCGCAGGTGCACCCGGTGGTGGCTGCCATCCGTGCGCCGCTGGCCTACCTGCCCAAGGCGAGCTCGCTGTCGGGCAGCACGCTGGCCGGCTGGCTGGCCGCCAACCTGCCGGCCTACGGGCGCGACCACGCCTTCGTGGCGGCGCGCCACCCGCTGCGCTGGAGCGCCACGCTGGGCAGCGCGCTGGCCCTGGCCTGGCGGCACCGCGGCCGCGACGAACGGGGACGAGTGCGCCTGCGCAAGGTGTTCGTCAAGGAGTTCCTGCAGGCCGGCGCCGTCGCCGCCGATGTGATCCGTCACGGCGATGTCGGCCACCTGCACGGCCACTTCTGCCACGGCGTGGCCACGATCACCGTCTGGGCGGCGCGCCTGAGCGGCCGCAGCTACAGCTTCACCGCGCATGCGAAGGACATCTACCAGGCCGAGCTGAACCCCGGCGACCTGCTCGAGCGCAAGATGCATGGCGCACGCTTCGTCGCCACCTGCACCTGCGCCAACGCTGCCGTGCTGCGCGCACGCCACCCGCGGCCCGACGAGGTGCACACCATCTACCACGGGCTGGACACCGACTGGTTCAGCCCCGCGACGCCACGGCCCGGCCAGGTGCCGCGCACGCGGCCGCTGATCCTCGCCGTCGGCCGCCTCGTCGAGAAGAAGGGCTTCGACCAGCTCATCGAAGCCTGCGCCCGGCTGCGCGGCGACGGCGTCGATTTCGAGTGCCGCATCGTCGGCGAAGCGGGCAGCGCCTCGGCCGCTATCGCCGCGCTGATCGAAGCGCGCGGACTGGGTGCGTGCGTGAGCCTGCACGGCCCGCTCACGCAGGCCGCGCTGCGCGAGGTCTACCGCGAGGCGCATGTCTTCGCCCTGCCCTGCCAGGTGATGGAGGACGGCGACCGCGACGGCTTCCCCAACGTGCTGGCCGAGGCGATGGCGATGGGCGTGCCGGTGGTCAGCACGGCGATCTCCGGCATCCCCGAGATGATCGACGACGGCGTGCACGGCCTGCTCGTCGAGCCGCGCGACCCCGACGGGCTCGCGCAGGCGCTGCGCCGCGTGCTCACCGACGCCGCGCTGCACCGCGCGCTCGCCCTCGGTGGCCGCCAGCGCATCTGCGAACGATTCGACTCGCGCCGCACCACGGTGGCCCTGCGCGACCTGTTCATCGCCCAGCTGCAGCGCGCCCAGGCGCGCTCCGGGCTGCGCAGCGAGGAGGCGCTGTCGTGAGCGAGCTGCTGCTGCCGCCCTGGCGCGACCTCGACGATGCGGCGCTGCTGGCGCACTTCCGCAGCCGGCGCGGCGTCCGCTTCGAGCCGGTGATCGACCCGGAGGAGATCACCGCCGAGCGCATCGAGGGCGTGATGCACGGCCGCTTCGAGTTCGTCGGGCAGACGCACCGCCTCCCCGACCCGATCGACTGGCTGGCCAATCCCAGCAGCGACGTCGAGTGGCACATCCTGCTGCACAAGTTCTACTACGCAGCCGGCCTCGCCCAGGCCTGGCAGGCCAGCGGCGACC
>NZ_JBFXIO010000365.1:0-5184 GCF_050175855.1 Piscinibacter sp. | reverse complement strand
GCGCGCGCGGCCCGGTGCGCTGCGCGGCCTGCGTCATGCGGTCGCGGTCCCAGGCCACGCTGGCAGCGCCGACGAGACTCGACACGACCAGCGCAGCCGCACCCAGGCGCCGCAGCCAGGGCCGGTCCGGTGGGTGCTTCAGGGCAGTGGGCCGCTCGGGCATGTTCGGGCGCATCGACGACTGGTTCTCGTCCGTTCTCCGGAGCCCTTGAGGCGACAGTGACGCCAACGCGGTCGCAATCTGTTGCAAAGCTGCGCTGGCGTGCAGTTCAGCCGTGAAAAACTTCGTGCAAACGATCACCGGGCGCAGAGGGGTCGTCAGTCCTCACTACACTCGGCGGGGTTTGAGATCCGACAAGTCTGCGCCGCTCGCCGGCCTTCGACCATGCACCTGACACCGAAAGCGATCTGCGCCGCCGTGGCCCTCCTGTTTGCCAGCACGGCAAGTGTTGCCCAGAACGCCGATCCGCTGCGGGCCGCGGCCGAGAAGGCCGTGCAGACCAACCCCGAGGTGACGGCGCGCTTCAACGCCTACCGTGCCGCCACCGACGCGGTGGACGTGGCGCGCGGCGGCTTCCTGCCCCGCGTCGACCTGAACGCCAGCGCCGGCCGCGACAACGACCGCATCACCGGCCGCCTGCCCGACGAGAACCAGTCGCTCAACCGCAGCCAGGTCGGCCTGAGCCTGACCCAGCTGCTGTGGGACGGCATGGGCACGCGCAAGGAAGTCGACCGGCTGTCTCACGAGCGTCTGGCGCGCTACTTCGAGCTGCTCGAAGCCACCGAGCAGACCGTGCTCGAGGCCTCTCGCGCCCATTACGACGTGCAGCGCTTCCGCCGCCTGGTGCAGCTGGCCGAAGACAACTACGTGCAGCACCGCTATGCGTTCACGCAGATCCAGTCGCGCGTGAAGGCCGGCGTGGGCCGCGGTGTCGATCTGGAGCAGGCCAACGCGCGCCTGGCCCTGGCCGAATCCAACCTGACCACCGAGCTGGCCAATCTGCACGACGTGACGGCGCGCTACCAGCGCATCGTCGGCGAGCTGCCGCCGGCGCAACTGCCGCCGCTGTCGTCGCTCAAGCAGGGCGTGCCGGCCAGCGCCGGCGAGGCGGTGACCAGTGCGCTGCGCAACAGCGCCGCCATCAGCGCCAGCATCGAGGGCCTGCGCGCCGCGCGCCAGGCGGCCAGCGGCCGAGAGGCCGCCTACCAGCCGCGCGTCGAGGCCCGGCTGCGGGGCGCCGGTGGCCGCAACGTCGACGGTGTGGAAGACCAGAAGCGCAACGGCTCGGCCGAGATCGTGCTGAGCTGGAACCTGTTCAACGGCGGCGCCGACCGTGCCCGCGTGCGCCAGCAGGTCGGCCTGATGAACCAGGCCGCCGACGTGCGCGACCGCGTCTGCCGCGACACCCGCCAGGTGGCGGCGATCGCCTTCAACGACACCCGCAAGCTCGCCGAGCAGCTCGTCTACCTCGAGCGCAACACGCTGGCGATCGAGAAGGCGCGCGACGCCTACCGCCAGCAGTTCGACATCGGCCAGCGCAGCCTGCTCGACCTGCTCAATGCCGAGAACGAGGTCTACACGGCGCGGCGCGCCTACGCCAATGCCGAGCACGACCTGGCGCTCGCCTACGCTCGCACCCACGCGGCAATGAACCGCCTGGGCACCACGCTGGGCATCGCGCGCACCGACCAGCTGGCCGACGAAGCCGCCGGCTGGACCGCAGGCGACGACGCACCGGGCCGCTGCCCGGCGGCAGTGGCCGAGCTGGCCACCACCGACCGCGCCGCGCTCGACGCACGCGCCGAGGCACTGTCGCGCAGCGCGCCCGCGCCGCGCTAGCCCGGGTCCGGCGCCGGGCCGCCCCAAGCCGGTCGGCGCCCCTCGGGGGCAGGAGCGCAGCGACTGGGGGGCTCTACTTCTTGACGGGCGGAAGGTCCGTGCAAGCGCCCTCGAAGGCCTCGGCCGCCAGGCCGATGCTCTCGCCCAGCGTCGGGTGCGGGTGGATCGTCTTGCCGATGTCCACCGCATCCGCGCCCATCTCGATGGCCAGCGCGATCTCGCCGATCATGTCGCCGGCGTGCGTGCCCACGATGCCGCCGCCGACGATGCGGTGCGTCTCCTCGTCGAACAGCAGTTTGGTGAAGCCCTCGTCGCGGCCATTGGCGATGGCGCGGCCGGAGGCCGTCCAGGGGAACAGACCCTTCTTCACCTTCAGGCCCCGTGCCTTGGCCTCGTCGTCCGTGACGCCCACCCAGGCCACCTCCGGGTCGGTATAGGCCACGCTCGGGATCACGCGGGCGTCGAAGGCCGCCTTCTCGCCCGC
Source organism: Piscinibacter sp. (assembly GCF_050175855.1). GTDB lineage: Bacteria > Pseudomonadota > Gammaproteobacteria > Burkholderiales > Burkholderiaceae_C > Piscinibacter. The sequence continues at coordinate 2,860 of NZ_JBFXIO010000365.1, read as the reverse complement.
CGCGACCTCGGCCGCCACGTGCGCCTCGTGCACCGCCTTGTGTGCCAGCATCGGCTGGCCGACGATGTCGCCGATGGCGAAGATGTGCGGCACGTTGGTGCGCATCTGCACGTCCACCGGGATGAAGCCACGCTCGCCGACGATCACGCCGGCCTTCTCCGCGCCGATCTTCTTGCCGTTGGGCGTGCGGCCCACGGCCTGCAGCACCAGGTCGTAGACGCCCTCGCTCTTCGTCCCGTCCAGGCCCTCGAACATCACGCGGATGCCGTCCTTCGTCGCCTCCGCGCCGACCGTCTTCGTCTTGAGCATCAGCTTGTCGAAGCGGTGGGCGTTCATCTTCTGCCACACCTTGACGAGATCGCGGTCGGCGCCCTGCATCAGGCCGTCGAGCATCTCGACCACGTCGAGCCTCGCGCCCAGCGTCGAGTACACCGTGCCCATCTCCAGGCCGATGATGCCGCCGCCGATGACGAGCATCTTCTTCGGCCGCTGGCGCAGTTCCAGCGCGCCGGTGCTGGTGACGATGCGCGGGTCGTCCTTCGGAAGGAAGGGCAGCTTCACCGCCTCCGACCCGGCGGCGATGATGGCCTGCTTGAAGCGGATCGTCTGCGTGCTGCCGTCCTTGGCGAGCACGACCTTGAGGTGGTGCGGATCGGCGAAATCGCCGGTGCCCTGCACCACCGTGACCTTGCGCATCTTGGCCATCGCGGCCAGGCCACCGGTCAGCTTGGAGATGACCTTTTCCTTGTGCGCCTTGAGCCTGGCCAGATCGACCACCGGCTCGGCGAAGCTGACGCCCAGCGCCTCGAAGTGCTTCACCTCGTCCATCACCGCGGCCACGTGCAGCAGCGCCTTGGACGGGATGCAGCCGACGTTCAGGCACACGCCGCCGAGCGTAGCGAAGCGCTCGACGAGCACCGTCTTCATGCCCAGATCGGCGGCCCGGAACGCGGCCGAGTAGCCGCCGGGGCCGGCGCCGAGCACGAGCATGTCGCACTCGAGGTCGGCACCGCCGGCGTAGCTGGCCGCCGCAGGCGCCGCCACGGGCGCGGCAGCGGGAGCGGCCGCCGACGGGGCTGGCGCCGGTGCCGCAGCCGTGCTGGCCGCGCCGGCCGCCTCCAGCGTCAGGATCAGCGAGCCTTCGCTGACCTTGTCGCCGAGCGCGACCTTGAGCTCCTTGACCACGCCGGCGTGCGACGAGGGGATCTCCATCGAGGCCTTGTCGCTCTCGACGGTGATCAGCGACTGCTCGGCCTTGACGGTGTCGCCCGGCTTGACGAGCAGCTCGATGATGGCGACGTCCTTGAAGTCGCCGATGTCCGGAACCTTGATGTCGATGAGAGGCATCGGCGGCTCCTTACAGCATCACCCGGCGGAAGTCCGCGAGGACCTGGCCGAGGTAGGCGTTGAAGCGGGCCGCGGCCGCACCGTCGATGACGCGGTGGTCCCAGGACAGCGACAGCGGCAGGATCAGGCGCGGCGCGAACTGCTTGCCGTCCCAGCGCGGCTCGGTGCTGCTCTTGCACACACCGAGGATCGCCACCTCCGGCGCGTTGATGATCGGCGTGAAGTAACGCCCGCCGATGCCGCCCAGCGAGCTGATCGAGAAACAGCCGCCGCTCATCTCCGCCGGCGAGAGCTTGCCTTCGCGCGCCTTGGCGGCGAGCTCGCTCATCTCCTTGCTGATCTGCAGGATGCCCTTCTTGTCGGCGTCCTTGATCACCGGCACCACCAGCCCGTTGGGGGTGTCGGCGGCGAAGCCGATGTGGAAGTACTGCTTGAGCGCCAGCTGCTCGCCGTCGAGCGAGGCGTTGAACTCGGGGAACTTCTTCAGCGCCGCGACCGAGGCCTTGATCAGGAAGGCGAGCATCGTGACCTTGGTGCCGCTCTTCTCGTTCTCCTTGTTGAGCTGAACGCGGAAGGCTTCGAGCTCGGTGATGTCGGCGTCGTCGTGGTTGGTGACGTGCGGGATCACCACCCAGTTGCGGTGCAGGTTGGCGCCGCTGATCTTCTTGATGCGCGAGAGGTCCTTGCGCTCCACCGGGCCGAACTTGGCAAAGTCCACCTGCGGCCAGGGCAGCAGGCCGGGGAAGGCACCGCCGCCCGCAGCGCCTGCGGCAGGCGCCTTGGCTTTCTGCGCCTGCGTCTGCACCGCGCCGCTCATCACGCCCTTGACGAAGGCCTGCACGTCTTCCTGCGTGATGCGGCCCTTGGGGCCGGAGCCCTTGACTTCCTCCAGCGGCACGCCGAGTTCGCGCGCCAGGCGGCGGATGGTGGGCGAAGCGTGAGGCAGCGAGCCCTTGGGCGCCGTCGGTTCGTGGGCCGGCAGCGCGGCCGTGGGTGCCGGACGGCTGGCGGCAGGCGCGGCGGCAGCGGCAGCCGCCGCCGGCGCGGAGGCCACCGGGGCCGCCGCGGCGCCGACCGCCTCGACGATCGCCACCACGCTGCCCTGGCTGACCTTGTCGCCGAGCTTGACCTTCACTTCCTTCACCACGCCGGCATGCGACGACGGGATCTCCATCGAGGCCTTGTCGCTCTCGACGGTGATCAGGCTCTGCTCGACCTTGAGAGTGTCGCCGGGCTTGACGAACACCTCGATCACGGCGACCTCGGAGAAGTCGCCGATGTCGGGCACCAGAACCTCGACCAACCCGCCGGCCACAGCGGGCGCTGCAGCCACTGGCGCCGCAGCCGCAGGCGCGGCAGCGGGAGCCGCGGCCGCAGGGGCCGGTGCGGGGCCGCGGCCGCGGCGCCTTCGGTCTCCAGCAGCAGCACCAGCGTGCCTTCGCTGACCTTGTCGCCGATCCCGACCTTCAGCTCCTTGACCACGCCGGCATGCGACGACGGGATCTCCATCGAG
>NZ_JBFXIO010000364.1:0-5191 GCF_050175855.1 Piscinibacter sp. | reverse complement strand
GGCCACCTGGTGCTCTCGACGCTGCACACCAACTCCGCGCCGGAGAGCATCGCGCGGCTGCTCGAGATCGGCCTCGACCCGTACAACTTCTCCGATTCGCTGCTGGCCATCCTCGCGCAGCGCCTGGTGCGCACCCTGTGCACGCACTGCAGCGACAGCGAGGTCGCTGGCGAGGACGAGCTCGATGCGCTGGCCGCGCAGTACCTCGGCTCGCATGTTGCCGCGCAGGCCGGCGATGCGCTTGCGGCGCTGCGCCAGCGTTGGCAGGCCGAGCACGGCGATGCGCGCGGCCGCATCCGCCTGCGCCGCCGGCGCGGCTGCGACCAGTGCGGCGGCACCGGCTACCACGGCCGCATGGGCATCCACGAGCTGATGCTGGCCGACGACGAGGTGCGCCGGCTGATCCGCCACCGCGGCGACGCGGCCTCGCTGCAGGCAGCGGCGCGGGAGGGCGGCATGGCCACGCTGCGCCAGGACGGCATCGCCAAGGTGCTCGCCGGCCTCACCGACCTGCCCGAGGTGCTGGCGGCCACCAATGCCTGAGGGATCCGCATCATGAACACCGTGAACATTCCGCCCGAGCTGCTCGGCAAGGTCGGCGAGGCGTTCGCCGTCTCGCTCGATGCATTGCAGCGCCGCATGGCCCCGGGTTCGGCCGTGGCGGTGCGGCCCGAAGAGGTCGCCGCGTCCGTGGAGCGGTTGCGCCACCTCGCCATCCAGCTGCAGGAGATCGCCCGCATGCTCGGCGGAGAGGGCTCGCGCGACATCGAGACCATCGACCTGCGCGAGGCGATCGTCGATGCCTGCACCGGCTGGCAGGCCGCCGCCCAGCGGCGCGGCGCGCGGCTGGTGGCGCCGCCGCCGCGCGGCGAGGCCTTCGCCGTGCGCGCCGTGGCCGGCGTGCTCGACCAGCTGATCGAGCTGCTGCTCGACCATGCGACGCGGCTCGGCGACGAAGTGCACTGCGCGCTCGAGCGCCAGGGCGACGCCGCGCGGCCGATGCTGGTGCTGCGCGTGCACCGCGACGGCGGCCGCCCGGCCGACGGCATCGACGAGGTGCACTGGCTGCTCTTCGCGCAGCTGGCCCGCGCGCGCGGCATGGCGCCGCACCGCGTGGCCGCTGGCGACGGCGTGACGCTGATGCTCGACCTCGGCGAGGGCGCGGCGGGCGAGGTGCCGCGTGCATCTTCCGCCGGCCTGCCGCGCACGCCCGTCGACGCGCGGCGGCTGGTGCTGCTGCTCGAGCCGCTGGAGCGCTCGCGCGTGCTCGCCGGTGACCTGCTGCGGCGCGCCGGCCTGCGCGTCGACGTGGCCGCCACGCCGGAGCAGGCCCGCGCCGCGCTGCGCGAGCGCACGCCCGACCTGCTGGTCTGCGGCCTGGACGCGGCCGGCGGCGAAGGCGCTGCGCTGGTCGAGGAACTGCGCGAGTCGCAGCCGCGTCTGCGCGTGGTCGAGCTGGTCGACGACGACAGCGCCTTCACGCTCTCGCTGCCCGGCAGCGGAAGGCCGGCGCGCGTCGGCCGGCATGACCTTGCGCGCACGCTGGTGGCGGCCGTCACGCAGGAACTCGATGCCGCCTACGCCGGCCTGTCCGGCTGAGCCCGCGGAGCGGTGCTACAGCGGCAGCTCGGTGTAGTAGCGCCCGCCGTGGAAGATCAGCGGCTGCGCGCCGGCGCGGTGCGCGCAGCGTTCCACCTCGCCGACGAAGATGACGTGGTCGCCCTCTTCGTAGCGACTGCGGTTGAAGCACTCGAACACCGCCACCGCGCCGTCGATCACCGGCGCGCCGGCCGTGCCCTCGTGCCAGGTCACGCCGGCGAAGCGGTCGACCGCCTTGCTGGCGAAGCGCTCGGCCAGCGCATGCTGGTCGGCGGCGAGGATGTTGATCGCGTAGTGCGATCCGGCGCGGAAGGCGGCCATCGAGCCAGCGCGGCGCGACAGGCTCCACAGCACCAGCGGCGGCGTCAGCGAGACCGAGTTGAACGAGTTGGCGGTGAGTCCGACCGGCGCGCCGTCGGGGCCGCGGGCCGTGACGATCGTCACGCCGGTGGCGAACATGCCCAGCGCCGCGCGGAACTCCAGGGACGAGAAGGTGGGCGAGCGCGCCTGGGCCGGCGCGTGCGAAGGCGGCGTCATGCGTGAGATTGTCTCGCAGCGCCTGCGCCCTTGCCGGAGGCCGGGGGAATAATCGGCCACCCCCTGGCGTATGCCCCACGTGGACGCACCGACCGCCTTCCGTCAGCAGCTGCTGGGCACCATCCCGCGGTTGCGGCGCTATGCGCGCTCGCTGGTGTTCGACGCCAGCGCCGCCGACGACCTGGTGCAGACCACGCTGGAGCGGGCGCTGGCCCACTGGCACCAGTTCGATCAGCGCCGCGACATCCTCGTCTGGACGCTGTCGATCGCGCACAACGCCTTCATGGACGAGCGCCGCCGCGACAAGCGCGTCACCTGGGTCGACGGCGATGCCGCCATCGACGCGCTGCCCGCCGTCGGCAACGACCTCGGCCTGCGCCTGGACCTGCTGGCCGCGCTCGCCCGGCTGCCCCTTGAGCAGCGCCAGCCGCTGCTGCTCGTGACCCTCGAACAGCTCACCTACGCCGAATGTGCCGATGTGCTGCGCATCCCGGTGGGCACGGTGATGTCGCGCATCTCGCGCGCGCGCACGGCGCTGCGCGACCTGCTCGACGGCCGCTCGCCCGCCAATGCGCGCGGCCTGCGCCGCGTGGTGTGAGCCTGAACACCGAACGACCATGAACGCCCCGATCGACGACACCCTGCTCAACGCCTGGCTCGACGGCCAGCTCGACGGCGAAGACGCCGCGCGCGTCGAGGCCTGGTTGCGCGACCACCCGGAAGACGCCGCCCGCGTGCGCCTGTGGGCCGCCGACGGCGAGGCCCTGCGTGCGCGGCTCGATACCGTGCTGGCCGAGCCGGTGCCGCAGCGCCTCGAGCAGGTGGTGTGGCGGCGCGGCCCGGCGCGAGCGGTGCTGCCCTTCGCCGGCTGGCAGCGCTGGGCGGCGGCGCTGGCCGTCTTCGTGCTCGGCGGCGCGGTCGGCGCGGCGCTGGTGTGGCGTCTCGAGCGCCCGGCCGCCACGTTCGCCTCGGCCCCTGCGGCGGCCCCGTCAGTGGCCAACGGCCACGCCTGGGTGCAGCGCGCCGCGGTCGCCCACAGCGTCTACGTGCCCGAAGTGCGCCACCCGGTGGAGGTGGGTGCCCAGGAGGAGCACCTCGCCCGCTGGCTGACGCGCCGGCTGGAGATGCCGGTCAAGCTGTACGACCTGCGCGCGCAGGGCTTCGAGCTGGTCGGCGGCCGTCTGTTGCCCGATGCGCAGGGCCCCAGCGCGCAGCTGATGTACCAGGCCATCGGCGAGGTGCCCGCGGGCCAGACGCCGCTGCGCGTCACCGTCTACCTGCGCAAGCCCGAAGACGGCACGCCGGCTGCCTTCCGCTATGAGCAGCAGGGCAAGACAGGGCTGTTCTACTGGGTCGAGGGCGCCAGCCCCGGCCACCCGGCCTGCGGCTACGCGATCGTCGGCGAGCTGCCGAAGGAGCGGCTGCTCGCGCTCGCCAAGGCGATTGACAGCCAGGTCGAGGACACGCCGCCCGCCAAGCCGACCTCCTGAAGCGCGGTCGGGATAATCGGGCGGTGCCCACCGACCACCGCACCGCCGCGCAACGCCTCGCCGCCTGGCACCGGCTCCTCGTCGTCACCCTGCTCGGCTTCGCCTCCGGCCTTCCGCTGGCGCTGACCGGCCAGGCCATGCAGGCCTGGCTGAGCATGGAGGGGCTGGACGTCGCCACCATCGGCTTCCTCAGCCTGGTCGGCCTGCCCTACACCTTCAAGTTCCTCTGGGCGCCGCTGATGGACCGCTTCGAGCTGCCCTGGCTCGGCCGTCGCCGTGGCTGGCTGGTGATCACGCAGCTGGCGCTGGCCGGCGTGCTGATGGCGATGGCCGCCACCTCGCCCACCGACGCGACGCGTGCCTTTGCGCTGCTGGCGGTGGGGGTGGCCTTCGTCTCGGCGTCCCAGGACGTGGTGATCGACGCCTACCGCACCGACCTGCTGCCGGCCGCCGAACGCGGCCTCGGCTCCTCGCTGAACGTGCTCGGCTACCGCCTGGCGATGATCGTCTCCGGCGGCCTGGCGCTGATCTGGACCGACCCGAACCAGGGCGGCGGCTGGACCTGGCCCGAGGTGTACCGCTTCATGGCCGGCGTGATGGTGGCTGCGGCGGTGGTCTCCGCACTGATGTTGCCGCGGCTGGCCACGGCGGCGGCGCCGAAGACCGCGGCGCGCCACGACCTGCTCGGCTTCTTCGCCCTCGTGGTCGCGGTGGCGATCGGCTTCGTGCTCACCGACCGCGTGTTCAACCCGCTGGCGCGCTCGCTGCTGCCCGCCGCGCCCAAGTGGGCCGACCTGCTCGCGCTGCTGGCCGGCATCGCGATCACGCTGCCGCTGGCTGCCTTCGCGGCCCGCAAGGCGCGCTTCGAGACGCTGCTGTCGGGCCTCTCGAACTACTTCGCGCAGCCCGGCGCGGCGGCCTTCCTCGCCTTCATCGTGCTCTACAAGCTCGGCGACGCCTTCGCCGGCTCGCTGATGACGCCCTTCCTGCTCAAGAGCATGGCCTACGCACCGGCCGAGGTGGGCGTGGTCAACAAGGTGATCGGGCTGTGGCTGACCATCGGCGGCGCGCTGCTCGGCGGTGCGCTGATGCTCAAGCTCGGCCTGTGGCGCTCGCTGTTCCTGTTCGGGCTGCTGCAGCTGGCCAGCAACCTCGGCTTCTGGTGGCTGGCGGTCAACGGCAAGGGTGTGCTGCCGGGGCTCACGCTGCCGGCCTTCGACTGGGGCTTCGTCAAGCTCGCCACTGCCACGCCGGTGGACGGCGGGCTGCTGATGGTGATCGCCTTCGAGAACCTGTCCGGCGGCATGGGCACCGCAGCCTTCGTCGCCTTCTTGATGAGCCTGTGCAACCAGCGCTTCACCGCCACGCAGTTCGCGCTGCTGTCGGCCTTCGCTTCGGTGGGGCGGGTGTGGGTGGGACCGCTGGCCGGCGTGCTGGCTGAGTCGATCGGCTGGCCGGTGTTCTTCATCGTGTCGACGCTGGCCGCCGTGCCGGCGTTGTGGATGCTCTGGTGGCTGCGCGGCCCGGTGCGCGCCCTTGAATCCGACCCCGCCGCCTCGAAATCC
>NZ_JBFXIO010000363.1:0-5205 GCF_050175855.1 Piscinibacter sp. | reverse complement strand
CTGTCGGCGTTCTCCTTGCGCCGGAAGCCGTGGCCCTCGTTCTCGGCACGCAGATACCACACCGGCGTGCCGCGCTCGCGCACCTTCTCGACGATCTGCTCGGCCTCGGTGTAGGGCACGCGGGGGTCGTTGCGCCCCTGCACCACGAACAGCGGCTTGACGATCTGCGCTGCGTTGGTGGTCGGCGAGATGCGTTCGAGGAACTCGCGCATCGCCGGGTCGCGCTCGTCGCCGTATTCGACGCGACGCAGGTCACGCCGGTAGCTCTCGGTGCTGCGCAGGAAGGTCACGAAGTTCGAGATGCCGACGATGTCGATCGCGCCGGCGATGCGTTCCGGGTAGGTGGCGGCCACCGCCAGGCTCATGTAGCCGCCGTAGCTGCCGCCGCGCACCACCACGCGTGAAGCGTCGAGCCGGGGCTGCGTGGCGATCCAGTCGAGCAGCGCGCCGATGTCCTTCACGGCATCCTCGCGCTTCATGCCGTTGTCCAGGCTGAGGAAGGTGCGGCCGTGGCCCGACGATCCGCGCACGTTGGGCCGGATGATCGCGATGCCCAGGTCGTCGATGAAATGGTTGTCTCGCCCGAGGAACCCGACGCGGGCCTGTGCCTCAGGCCCGCCGTGGATGTCGATCAGCACCGGCCGGGGCCCGCTGAAGCGATCGGGCGGCAGGCTCAGCAGCCCGGAGATGCTGCGACCGTCGAAGCTCTTCCAGCGCACGAGCTGCTGCCCGGTGAACCGCGTCACGTCGACGCCGGGGGCAGCCTGCGCACGCGTCCAGGCCTGCGCATCGCCGCCCGCGGGCGAGAGCGTGAGCACCGTGCTCGGGCCCTGGGCGCCGTCGATCGCCACGGCGATCTCGCCGCTGCCCGGGTGGATGCCCAGCGCGCGCACGCTGCCGGCCGGCAAGCACGGGCCGCGAAGCTCCTTCAGCGTGCGGGCGTCGAACAGGCGCAGTTCGCCGCGGCCGTCGACGTTGACCTGCGCGGCCACGAGACGGCCGTCGCGCGTGGCGGCGATCCGATCGACGTCCCACGCGATGTGGGCGGTGACGGCTCGCAGCGTGCGCCGCTTCAGGTCGTAGCGCCACAGCCGGCGGAACTCGCCGCCGCGGTCGCTCAGCACCCACAGCCCGCGGCCATCGGCCTGGAACGGGCCGGCGAAGTAGCTGCCCTTCTCCCCCTTGCGGGCTGCGGGCAGGATCTGCGTGCGGCGCCCGCTGGCCAGGTCGAGCAACCACACTTGCGACTCCGTGGCGGAGAGGTAGCGCGTGAGCGCCACCTGCCGGTCGTCGCGCGAGACGCCGCCGACCGCCCAGCCGGTCCCCGGCAGTTCGGCCACGCGGCGCTGGCGTGTCGGCTCGGCCGGGTCGACCAGCGTGAGTGTCTGGCTCACCTCGTCACGCGTGCCGCCTTGCGCGGTGCGGTCCAGTGGCACCGAGCTCACCAGCAGCTGGCTCGATCGGTTCAGCCAGGCCTCGATGGCGTGGCGCCGCGTCGGGTCGGTGAGCAGGGTGACCTGGCGGCTGTCCAGATCGAGGCGATAGAGCTGGTCGGCTTCGTCGCCGCCGTTGCTGCGCGCGAAGACGAGGTAGTCGCCGCGCCGCGGTTCCCAGGTCGCACGGCGAACCGGTTCGCCGAAGTCGGTCAGCGGTTCGGGCTCGGCCAGGGGCGCAGCCACGCGGAACAGCTGCAGCGTGCTGCCGCCCGCGCGCCGGTGGCTGACCAGCAGCTCGCGGCGCGCCGGATGCCACTCGACCAGGTCGTGGCCGCGGAAGTCGGTGTAGCGCGCCACCTGCTCGACCAGCGACACCGGGACCGGCGGGATGCCCTGCACGCGCAGGTTGGGGTTGGGCGCCACCGTGGCCGGGGTGGCCGCGGCGGGCGCAGCGTCGCCCGGGTTCGGGGCGGACGGCGGAGCGGCGCAGGCGGCCAGCAGCAGGCTGGCGAGCAGGGCGAATCGGCGCATCGGTGTGGTGCTCGAAGGACGGATGGCCGCGCATTCTGCGGGCAAAGCGGCACTGCTCCATCGCCGGAGGCTGCAGTTCGTCCCGCCTCGGGTGCAGCTCGTCGCAAGCCGCTCGCGCCTGCGCTGCGTCCTGCCGATACTGCCTTCCATCGAAGACAGGAGCCCGCCATGAACCGCACCGCCACCCGCCACGCCGCCACCACCGTCCTGATGATCGGTGCCACGCTCGCCGCCGTGTTCAGCGCCGCGCAGGCGCAAGCGGGCGACCGCACGGTGCGCGTGGCCACGCTGCCGACCGTCGAGATCGTGGCGCGCCGCGAGGTGGTGCTGGCCCCGCGCGTGGCCCAGCTGCCGCTGGTGACCGTGACCGGCAAGCGGCCGGTGGCCGAGGCACCCACGCGCGTCGCGCAGAAGCCTGCCCCGCCGGCGGCGCGATCCTGAGCCCTCAGGTCAGCTCGCGCACGTCGCCGATCGGTTCGCGGCCGAAGTCGGCGCGCTCCAGGCAGGCCAGCACGCGCGCGGCCGCGGCGTCGGCCGAGGTGAGCTGGCCGTCGCGCTGCAGGGCCACGAAGCGCTCGCGGTCGGGAAATGCCGCCGGATCGGCCTCGCGCAGCTGCACCTGCATGTCGGTGTCGATCACGCCGGGCGCCAGCGACATCACGCGGGCACCGTTGCGCTCCAGCGCTTCTTCCAGCGCCAGGCTGCGCGTCAGGTGGTCCATGCCGGCCTTGGCCGCGCAGTAGACCGCGCTGCTGGCCATGGCGCGCCGGCCAAGGCCGGAGGAGATGTTGAGGATGCGCCGCTCGCCGTGCCAGCCGCGCGTGGCATCGAGGAAGGCGGCGCTGAGCAGCAGCGTGGCTTCCAGGTCGACGCGCAGCGTGGCGCTCAGCGCCGCCAGGTCGCTGTCGCGCAGCGGTGCCGGCGGCGTGATCGCGCCGGCGTTGTTGATCAGCACCGCGCGCTCGAAGCGATCGGGCGCGAAGCCAGCCAGCCACTCGCGCAGCCGCTGCGCGGCGGGAAGCGGCTCGGCCAGGTCGACCGGCCACTGATCCAGCGAAGCGCCGCGCTCGGCGGCCAGGTCGGCGAGGCTGTCGTTGACGCGCCGCGACAGCCCGACCACCCGGTGCCCCGGCTGCAGCAGGCGCGCCGCGACGGCGGCGCCCAGCCCGCGCGAGTGGCCGGTGAGGACGGTCAGGCGTTCGCCCATGCGCTCAATGCACCTCGGCCAGCTGCTGGATGCCGGCGATGGCCCACTCGCGGCTGCCGTCGCGCGGCTTCACGAGGTGCCACACCTCGTCGAACGGATGGGCACCGCCCTCGCGCAGTTCGCGGATCAGGCCGTGGAAGCGCACGCTGACCACCTGGCGATCGGACTCCTCGGCCACGTCGAGCACCTCGGCATCGATCTGCACCACATCGGTCTGCTGCGCGGCGCCCTGGCGATCCTGCAGTTCGAGCCGGATGGCGGCGAACATCTCCGGCGTGGTGAAGGCGCGCAGGTCGTTGAGATCGCCGGCGTCGTTGGCGGCCTGCAGGCGGATGAAGATCATCTTGGCGATGCGTGCGAAGCCGTCGGCATCGAAGTCGGCCGGCAGGGCGTGGGCGGCCGGCGCGGCAGCCGCGTGAGTCATTTCCGTGCCGGAGGACAGCGGCGTGGCAGCGCGCCAGGCGTTGGCATCGTTAGGCACCGGCGCACCGGCACCGGCGAGCTGCATGCCGGCCGGCGCACGGCTGCCGCCGGCGAAACGGCGCAGCAGCAGGCGCACGACGACGATGGCCACGATGGCCAGCAGCGCCAGCATCATGAAGTTGGCCAGCTCCTCGCCGAATCCGAGGTGGCTGGCCAGCGCGGCCAGGCCCAGGCCGGCGGCGAGGCCGGCGATCGGGCCCATCCAGGAGCGCTTGGGTGCGGCCGCGGCGGCGGCGCCTGCAGCGGCCGGCGCGGCGGCGTTCGTCGGCGCGGCCGTACCGCTCTGCGCGGGCTTGGCCGGCGGTGCGTCGGGCGCGGTGCGCGCGGGCAGGTCACGCTTCATGCCGGCGCTGCCGCCGCCGCCCAGGCGCTTGGCCTCGGCCTCCAGCGGCAGCAGCGGAACGGAGCAGACGGCGAACGAGAGGGCGATCAGCCAGCGTTTCATGGTCGAGGGTCCTTCGAGGTGTACTGCGGTGGAATCGCGCGGATCATAGGGGGCTCGCCAAGACCCTCGCGGTGCGCATGGGATGCGCCTTGGCGCCGCGAGTTCCCATCGTTCGCGATTGACCCGGCCGGGGCTTGCGTGCCACACTGCGCGCCTTCGCCGGCCATGCCCATGGCCGCCCATGAACCCGAGGCCAGGAGGTGCACGATGAAGACGACGGACATTGCCCTCCATGCGGCTCGCGCCTGACGCGCCTCGGGTCCCGCTTCTCACCGCCCTCCGGCATCTCCCTGTCGTGACCTGAACCGCGCGCGCCGCGGCCGCCTTCGTTCGCTTTCGCACCCTGCGCCATGCAGGGCCGGCCGGCGTGCCTTCGCGCGCCTGGCGATCGACAGGTTTTCACACGACATGATGCAGATTGACTTCGAGCGGTTGCGCTCGATGGGTTTCACGCCCGCATGGGCCAGCCAGTCGCTGGCGCTGGCCGCGGAGATGGACGACGTTCCCGCCCTGGTGCCGATGCGGCTGACCGTGTTGCACCGCGAGACGGTGCAGTTGCACGACGGTGAGCGCGAGCGCAGCGCGCGCGTGCTGCCGCGGCTCACTCGCACCCTCGCCGAGGGTGAGGACGCGCTGGCCGTCGGCGACTGGGTGCTCGCTGCACCCGACACCCACGGCGAACACTGGGTGCATGCCCGGCTGCCGCCGCAGACGCACCTGGTGCGCCGCGACGCCGACGGGCGCCGCCATCCGGTGGTCAGCAATGTCGACACCGCGCTGCTGGTGATGGGGCTCGACGCCGACTTCAACCCGCGGCGCATGGAGCGCTTCCTGGCCCTGGTGCAGGGCAGCGGCGTGGCGCCGGTGATCGTGCTGACCAAGGCCGACACGGTGGCCGATGCGCGCACGCTGTTCTGCCGCATGCAGGCGCTGCGTGAGCGGCTGCCGGCGGGCGCAGAGATCGTGGCCGTGGACGCGCGCGACAGCGAGGCGGCGGCCAGCCTCGCGCATCACACGCTGCCGGGGCGCACGCTGGCCCTGCTGGGTACCTCGGGTGCCGGCAAGTCGACGCTGACCAACACGCTGCTCGGCCAAGATCGGAA
>NZ_JBFXIO010000362.1:0-5206 GCF_050175855.1 Piscinibacter sp. | reverse complement strand
CTTCGCCATCGACGGCAGCGCCAATCTCTCGGCCCGCCCGGTGTTCGTGAAGGCCAGCGGCAAGTTCGACGCGCTCGACCTCAATACCCTGCTGCCCGAGACGGCCTCGGCCGGCACCGCCCCGGGTGCCGGCACGCCGGCACCGGCCGACGCGCCGGTGGACCTCGCCGGCCTGCGCGCGCTGGACGCGGAAGTCGCGCTGCGCGCCGGCAGCCTGGTGTTCCGCCAGTACCGCATCGCCGATGCACGCATCGAGGCCAAGCTCGACAACGGCATGCTCAAGGTGCCGGTGCTGCAAGCCAAGGCCTGGGGCGGATCGCTCGACGCCAACGCCCTGGCCGACGCACGCGCCAGCCGAATCGCGGTGAAGGCCGTGGCCACCGGCGTCAACGTCAATGCGCTGCTGAAGGACGTGGCGGCCAAGGACATCCTCGACGGCACCGGCCGCGTCAACCTCGACGTCGACACCACCGGCCGCACGGTCGGCGAACTGCGCTCGAAGCTGCGCGGCAACGCGGCGCTGAACCTGCGCGACGGGGCGATCAAGGGCGTGAACCTCGCCAAGACGCTGCGCCAGGCCAAGGCCGCGCTGACGCTCAAGCAGGACGCGGTGGAGCAGGCGAAGCAGACCGAGAAGACCGACTTCTCCGAACTCAACGCCACCTTCCAGATCGCCGAGGGCGTGGCGCGCAACAACGACCTCGACGTCAAGAGCCCCTTCCTGCGCCTGGGCGGCGACGGCGCCATCGACATCGGCAAGGGTCGCATCGACTACACCGCACGCGCCACCGTGACCGGCAGCGCCGCCGGCCAGGGCGGCGCCGAGCTCGCCGCGCTCAAGGGCCTGACGGTGCCGGTGCGCCTGACCGGCCCGTTCGAGGCGATCGACTGGAAGGTGCAGTGGTCGGCGGTCGCGGCCGGCGCGCTGCAGAACAAGGTCGAGGACAAGCTCAAGGAGAAGCTCGGCGCCAAGCTGGGCATCGCCCCGGCGGAGCCCGGCGCCTCCGCGCCGAAACCGAAGGACGTGCTGAAGGAGAAGCTGTTGAAAGGGTTGTTCAAGTGAGCGGCACTCAGGGCGACCTCGAGGTGCGCATCGCGGCGCTGCACCTGCATCCGGTGAAGTCCTGCTGCGGCATCGCCGTCGACGAGGTGCTGGTCATCGAGACCGGCTTCGAGTTCGACCGCGCCTGGGCGGTGGTCGACGAGCGCGGTGTGGCCGTCACCCAGCGCGAGCTGCCGCGCATGGCGCTGATCCAGCCGACGCTCAAGCACACCGACATGGTGCTACGTGCGCCGGGCATGCTCTCGCTGCACGTGGCGCTGGACACGGTGGAAGCGCCGGTGAAGGCCACGGTGTGGAACGACACCGTCAAGGCCTACGACATGGGCGACCTGGCGGCGCAGTGGTTCAGCGACTTTCTCGCACGCAAGCTGCGCCTGGTGCGCTTCGACCCCGAGCAGCGCCGCCTGGCCAACCCGCGCTGGACCGGGCCGATCGAGGCCGAGACTGCGTTCGCCGACGCCTACCCGCTGCTCGTCACCAGCACGGCCGGGCTGGCCGAACTGAACCGCCGCCTCGCGGCCGCCGGCCACGCCGCGGTGACGATGCAGCGCTTCCGCCCCAACCTCGTGCTCGACGGTCTCGACGCGAATGGCGAAGACCACCTCGACGAGATCGTCTTCGACGCGCCGGAAGGCCCGGTGCGACTGAAGCTGGTGAAGCCCTGCGACCGCTGCACCGTGCCCGACGTCGACCCCGCCACCGGCGTGCCCGGCCACGCGGTGGGCGACACGCTGAGCGCCTACCGCGCCGATGCGCGCCTGGACGGCGCGATCACCTTCGGCATGAACGCGGTGATCCTCGAGGGCATCGAAGCGACGCTGAAGACCGGCATGACGGGGCAGGCCAGCTTCAAGTTCGCGTGAGCCGGCTCGCCAACGGGCAGCTGTTCGCCGTCTGCGTGCTCGTCTGGGGCACGACCTGGTACGCCATCACCTGGCAGATCGCCGACCTCGCGCCGGAGATCGGCGTCGCGCTGCGCTTCGCGCTGACCGGGGCCTCCGTGCTCGGCTTCGCCGCCTGGCGCGGCATGCCGCTGCGCTTCGGCGCGTTCGATCACGCCCGCTTCGCGCTGCAGGGCGCGTTCATGTACGGCGTCTCCTACGTCTGCGTGTACCACGCCGAGCAGCACGTGGTCTCGGGGCTGGTGGCGGTGGGCTACTCGGCCTCGCCGCTGATCGTCTCGCTGGGCGCGCGACTGGCCTTCGGCGCGCCGCTGTCGGGCCGGTTCCTCGCCGGCGGCGTGGTGGGCCTGATCGGCGTCACGCTGATCTTCTGGCCGGAGATCGCCAAGGCGCCGGCCGGTGCGGGCAGCACGCTCGGCGCGGTGTTCACGGTGGGTGCCGTGCTGCTGTCGGCCGTGGGCAGCCTCTCGGCCAGCCGCAACCGCCACCACGGCCTGCCCTTCTGGCCGGCGCTCGGCTTCGGCATGCTGTGGGGCGCGCTGGCCAGCCTGCTGCTGGCCGCGGCGCTCGGGCGAGCCTGGTCGATGCCGCTGAACGCGGGCTGGTGGCTGTCGCTGCTGTACCTGGCGCTGGCCGGCTCGGTGATCACCTTCGCCTGCTACTAGACGCTGCAGGACCGCCTCGGCCCGGGGCCGGCCGGCACCATCGGCGTGATGACGCCGCTGCTGGCGCTGGTCGTGTCGCTGCTCTTCGAGGGCTACCGGCCGGAGCCGATCACTTTCGTCGGTGCCGCGCTGGCGGTGGCGGGCAACGTCGCGATGCTCAGGCCCGCCGCGGCGGCAGGGGGATGAACTCGGTCTCGCCGGGCACCGGCGGGAAGCGCTGAGCCTCCCAGTCGTCCTGCGTCTGCACGATGCGCTCGCGGCGGCTGGCGACGAAGTTCCACACGATGAAGCGCCGCCCCAGCGGCGCGCCGCCGACCATGACCACCCGCGCCCCACCGCGGGAGTGCAGCAGGGGCTGCGAGCCGGCCGGCAGCACCGCCAGCGTGTGCGGCGGCACGCTGGTGCCGCCGATCTCGATCTCGGCGTCGACGCTGTACACGGCGCGCTCCTCGGCCGCATCGGGCAGTACCAGCGAGCCGCCCGAGGCCAGCGCGATGTCGACGTAGAGCGTGGGCGACAGCGTGGCCACCGGCGAGCTCAGGCCGAAGGCCGTGCCGATCAGCACGCGCACGGCGGCCTCGGGCAGGTTGTGTTCCGGCAACTCGTGCGCGGCGTGGTGCTGGAAGGCCGGCTCGTCGTCCTCGTGCGCCTCGGGCAGCGCGCACCACAGCTGCAGGCCGTGGCTGCGCCGCTCGACGCCGCGCAGGTCCTCGGGCGTGCGCTCGGAGTGCACGATGCCGCGGCCGGCAGTCATCCAGTTGATCGCGCCGGGCTCGATGCGCTGCACCACACCGGTGGAGTCGCGGTGCAGCATCGCGCCTTCGAACAGGTAGGTGACGGTGGCCAGGCCGATGTGCGGGTGCGGGCGCACGTCGTGGTTGTCTCCGGGCCGCGCGGTGATGGGGCCGAAGTGGTCGAAGAAGAGAAAGGGCCCGACCGCCTGGCGCGCCGCCGAGGGCAGCAGCCGGCGCACGACGAAGCCGCCGCCGAGGTCGTGGGTCTTGGGTTCGATCAGCTGCAGCGGCGTCGTCATGGCCGGGCCAGTGTAGGCCGGGCGCCTAAAATCCGCAGCTTGCCCGCGCCGTCGCGCGGTCGTCTTCCGAAAGTCACCCATGAGCCTCAAGTGCGGCATCGTGGGCCTGCCCAACGTCGGCAAGTCCACCCTCTTCAACGCCCTGACCAAGGCCGGCATCGCTGCCGAGAACTACCCGTTCTGCACCATCGAGCCCAACGTCGGCGTGGTCGAGCTGCCCGACCCGCGGCTCGACGCCCTGTCGGCCATCGTCAAGCCCGAGCGCGTGGTGCCGGCGATCGTCGAGTTCGTCGACATCGCGGGACTGGTGGCCGGCGCGAGCAAGGGGGAAGGCCTGGGCAACCAGTTCCTCGCCCACATCCGCGAAACCGACGCCATCGTCAACGTGGTGCGCTGCTTCGAGGACGAGAACGTGATCCACGTGGCCGGCAAGGTCGACCCGATCTCCGACATCGAGGTCATCCAGACCGAGCTGTGCCTGGCCGACCTGACCACGGTGGACAAGTCGCTGGCCCGCTACACCAAGGTGGCCAAGGCCGGCGGCGACAAGGAGGCGCAGCGCCTGGTCGACGTGCTCAACAAATGCCAGGCGGCGCTGAACGAAGGCAAGCCGGTGCGCAGCCTCGACTTCAGCAAGGAAGAACTGGTGGTGCTCAAGCCGCTGTGCCTGATCACCGCCAAGCCGGCGATGTTCGTCGGCAACGTCGACGAGCACGGCTTCGAGAACAACCCGCTGCTCGACAAGCTGCGCGCCTACGCCGAGGCGCAGAAGGCGCCGGTGGTGGCCATCTGCGCCAAGACCGAGGCCGAGCTGGCCGACATGAGCGACGAGGACAGACAGATGTTCCTCGCCGAGATGGGCCAGACCGAGCCGGGCCTGAACCGGCTGATCCGTGCGGCCTTCAAGCTGCTCGGGCTGCAGACCTACTTCACCGCCGGCGTAAAGGAGGTGCGCGCCTGGACCATCCACGTCGGCGACACCGCGCCGCAGGCCGCCGGCGTGATCCACACCGACTTCGAGCGCGGCTTCATCCGCGCGCAGACCATCGCCTTCGACGACTTCGTCGCCTACAAGGGCGAGCAGGGTGCCAAGGACGCCGGCAAGATGCGCGCCGAAGGCAAGGAGTACGTCGTCAAGGATGGCGACGTGATGAACTTCCTGTTCAACGTCTGAGCCACGGCAGCGCCGCCAGCGTGAGCGCGGCGAAAGCAGCGCCGGCCGCGAAGGTGGCAGGCGCCCCGATCCCCTGCCACAGGGCGCCTGCCACCGCGCTGGCCGCCAGCATCGCCAGGCCGGCCACGAGGTTGAACACGCCGAACGCGGTGCCGCGCAGGTCTTCCGGCGCGGTGGCGGCGACCATGGCGGCCAGCAACCCCTGCGTCATGCCCATGTGCAGGCCCCACAGGGCGACGCCGGCCAGAAGCGCCGGCCAGCCGCTGGCGGTGGCCAGCACGACAGCGGCGGCGATCAGCGGCTGCAGGCCGAGGCCGAGCAGCCGCGCGGGGTCCGTCGTGTCGGCCAGCTTGCCGAAGGGGTAGGCGC
>NZ_JBFXIO010000361.1:0-5221 GCF_050175855.1 Piscinibacter sp. | reverse complement strand
TCCGATCTCAGAAGCGCTTGCGGCGGAACAGCAGCGATTGCTGGTTGCGCTTGGGTTTGCGGTCCTTGGAGAACCGGCCTTTACCACGGGGCGGGGGCATGGTGTACCTCTTTCTGATCTATCCGGATTGAACGTGTGTCAGTCGAGTTCGGTCACGTGAAAGACGACGCCGCGGCCGTTGCGCTGGGAGGCGAGAAAGCCGGCAAAGCCGTGCTCGCTGCCGAGTTCGAGAGCGCTCACCTGTCGCGTGATCTCCCCGATCGCCCGGGCCCGGATTTCCACCGAGACCTTCCTGGGCTGCCCGTCCTGCGTGACCTGGGATTCGTGCCGGAGGCTGAAATCCAGGGCCGGCAGGCCGGCGGGGGTGTAGCGAAGTGCGGCGCGTTCGACCAGCGTGGCCGTCAGCATCAGCCGGTTCAGGCAGCCGACTCCTGCGAAGCCTTGCGGGACTCTTCCTTCTCGACCATCTTCATCATCACCGACGGGGTGGTCTCGGCCTGCGCCTTCACCACGGTCAGGTGACGCAGCACGGCGTCGTTGAAGCGGAAGCCGGTCTCGAGCTCAGCCAGGGTCTCCTTGCTGCACTCGATGTTCAGGCACAGGTAGTGCGCCTTGGCGAGCTTCTGGATCATGTAGGCCAGCTGGCGGCGGCCCCAGTCCTCGACACGGTGGACCTTGCCGCCGGCAGCGGTGACCAAGCCCTTGTAGCGCTCCAGCATGGCCGGAACCTGTTCGCTTTGATCCGGATGGATCAGCAGAACGATCTCATAGTGACGCATTGAAACTCCTCTTGGGTTCCGTGAATGGAAGCCACCCCGAAGCGTCGATCCCGGGTGTGGCAAGGGAAAGCCCGCGAGTATACCCCGATTCAGCCGCTCAGGCCGTAAACCTTGGGCTTGGCGCCGCTGCGCGCCCGGCGCACCAGCACGGTCGGGAAGCTGACCGGCAGCGTGTTCGGGAAATCGCGGCTGTAGTGCAGGCCGCGGCTCTCGTGACGCATCAGCGCCGAGCGCACGATCAGCTCCGCGCAGTCGACCAGGTTGCGCAGCTCGAGCAGGTCGCGGTTGACGCGGAAGTTGGCGTAGTAGTCGTCGATCTCGCTCTTGAGCAACTTGATGCGGTGCAGGGCGCGCTCCAGGCGCCTGGTGGTGCGCACGATGCCGACGTAGTTCCACATCAGCAGGCGCAGTTCGTCCCAGTTGTGGGCGATGACCACCTGCTCGTCGGCATTCTCGACCTGGCTCTCGTCCCAGGCGGGCAGCACCGGCCGATCCGGCGCGGGCTTCTCCAGGATGTCCTCGGCGCAGCTGCGCCCCAGCACCACGCACTCCAGCAGCGAGTTGCTGGCCAGCCGGTTGGCACCGTGCAGGCCGGTGTAGGTGGTCTCGCCCACGGCGTACAGGCCGGGCACGTCGGTGCGGCCGTGCAGGTCGGTGACCACGCCGCCGCAGGTGTAGTGCGCCGCCGGCACCACGGGAATGGGCTGCCGCGCGATGTCGATGCCCAGCGACAGGCAGCGCGCATGGATGGTGGGGAAGTGAGCCTTCAGGAAGGCTTCGCCGAGGTGGGTGGCGTCGAGCAGCACGTTGTCCAGGCCGTGCTTCTTCATCTCGAAGTCGATCGCGCGGGCGACGATGTCGCGCGGCGCCAGCTCGGCGCGCTCGTCGTGGGCCGGCATGAACCGCGTGCCGTCCGGCAGCTTGAGCTGGCCGCCCTCCCCGCGCAGCGCCTCGGTGATGAGGAAGCTGCGCTCCTGCGGGTGGTACAGGCAGGTCGGGTGGAACTGGATGAACTCCATGTTCCCGACCCGGCAGCCCGCGCGCCAGGCCATCGCGATGCCGTCACCGGTGGAAGTGTCGGGGTTGGTGGTGTAGCGGTAGACCTTGCCCGCCCCGCCGGTGGCCAGCACCACCGCACGCGCCGGCAGGGTCTCCACACGCTGGCGGTCGATGTCCAGCGCGTAAAGGCCATAGCAGCGCGGCTGCTCCTCGCGCTTCAGGTGCCGGCTGGTGATCAGGTCCAGCGCCATCCAGCGCTCGCGCAGGGTGATGTTCGGATGCCGGCGAACCTCTTCGAGCAGCACGTCGTGGATGGCCTTCCCGGTGGCGTCCGCCGCATGGGCGATGCGCCGCACCGCATGGCCGCCCTCGCGGGTGAGGTGCAGGCCGAGCGGCCCTTCCGGGTCCGGCGAGAACGGCACACCGCGCTCGACCAGCCACTCGACCGCCTCGGCGCTGTTCTGGGCGATGAAGCGCGCCGTGTGTTCCTCGACGAGTCCGGCGCCCGCCTCCTGCGTGTCGCGCACGTGCGACTCGATGCTGTCGTCGCTGCCCAGCACACCGACGATGCCGCCTTGCGCCCAGGCCGTCGCGCCTTCGTTCATCTGGCGCTTGGCCAGCACGATCACCGGCTGCGTCTTCGCCAGGTGAAGGGCCACCGTCAGGCCCGCGAGCCCCGCCCCCACGATGACGACGGGATCGGCTGCGCTGCGGTCGGAAAGGCTCATGGCGTCGTTCGTGAAGGATCGTGCATTCTATCGACGGCCCTCGCCGGCCTAGGGATGGGTGGGCGCGACGCCGACGTGAAAACATCCACGAGCCCTGCCGGTCGACCCACGCAAAAGGCTGCATGGCACATACAGACGCTTACACTCACCCCACCTCGTCGAACAGGGACGCGACCCATGAGCACCAGCCCACCGCCCGCCGGCGGCGCGCCCGATACCCCGGAAGCCTGGCAGGCCACGCGTGCCCAGACCGCGCTGGCCACGCAGGTGATGCGCGACGGCGACGACGACCTCGACCCGCAGCGCCGCGAGATCGGCCGCCAGGTCGGGCCGAATGAGCGTGAGCTGTTCGTCTCCTGCGCGCCGGCCGAGGCGCTGCAGCAGCAGTTCGATCACGTCGACCCCGACTACATCGCGGTGCACGACATCGGCACCACCTCGTCACGCCGGCTGCTGGCCGGCATCGCGGCGGCGAGCAAGCGCGCCGTGCAGAAGCTGCACATCCGCCGCCAGGGCTACGGCACGGCGCTGGCGACGCTCGAATACGTCGAGCTGCCCACCTCCGACGGCTCGCGGCTGCTGATGTTCTCCACCGAGGCCGATGCCGATACCGTCTCGCGCCACGACCTCGCGCGCACGCTGATGGGCCACAGCCGCCTGGCGGTGATCATGGTGGGCGAACTGCCCGGGCATGCGCTGGAGGCGGCCTTCAAGCCGCTTCACGACGACATCGTGGGCGGCTCGTGGAGCAATCGCCACCTGCTGGTGCTGCCCCTGACCGGCACCAGCGCGGTGGCCCATGTCGCCGCCGAGTTGGGCCGCGGCACGGTGGTCGACGTGCGCACCACGCCGCAGGTGACGCGCCCGGCCGACGCCTGGGGCTTCATCAATGGCACCTGGGCGCGCATTCGCGACACACTGCCGCGCCGGGGTGACGCACCGGCGCCGGAGCGCACCGCGCGCTTTCCCCGCATCTCGGAGCCGGCGAGCGCCCCGGCCGCCCCCAGCGCCCCGCTGGCGATGCGCCCGATGCCGGCCGTTCCCACGTCCCGCCAGCGGGCTGCGGAGCCGGCCGCGGCCGCCACCCTCCTCGATCGTTATGTGCACCAGCTCGGCGAACTCACCGGCATGGTGAGCTGCTGCGTCTTCGAGCTCTCCAGCGGCCGGCCGCTGGCGCACGCCGGTGCCAGCCCGGGGGCGGATGACCTCGCCAGCCACGGCACCGAACTGCTGGCTTCCATCGCCGGCACCTGCCGCGCGATGGGGCTGGGGCACGCGATTCCCGATGCCGCCATCACGCTGGGCGCGCACCACCTGCTGTTGCGCGCGGTGCCCAAGCACCCGGGGCTGGCCCTGCATGCCGTGCTCGACAAGACGCACGCCAACCTGACGCTGGCGCGCCTGCAGGTGCAGCGCATGGACGCGATCTTCGACGAAGGCTCGCCGCCCGCCTGAGCGTTCGGCGACTTCTGCCGCCTTAGTGCACGACGCGGCCGAAGCGGAACTCGCCACCCTCCACGTCGACCGGGATCACGTCCTTCGGGCCGAAGCGGCCTTCCAGGATCAGCTTGGCCACCGGGTTCTCGATGTGCTGCTGGATCGCCCGCTTGAGCGGCCGCGCACCGAACACCGGGTCGAAGCCCGCCTTGGCGATCTCGGCCAGCGCCTGCGCCGACACCTCGAGCTTCATGTCCATCTTCTCCAGCCGCGACTCCAGCACCTTGAGCTGGATCTTCGCGATGGCCTCGATGTTCTGCGCGTCGAGCGCATGGAACACGACGGTCTCGTCGATGCGGTTGAGGAACTCAGGCCGGAAGTGCTGCTTGACTTCCACCCACACGGCATCGCGGATCTGCTCGCTGGGCTGCCCCGCCATCTGCATGATGTGGTGCGAGCCGAGGTTGCTGGTCATCACGATGACGGTGTTCTTGAAGTCCACGGTACGGCCCTGGCCGTCGGTCAGCCGGCCGTCGTCGAGCACCTGGAGCAGCACGTTGAACACGTCCGGGTGCGCCTTCTCGACCTCGTCGAGCAGCAGCACGCTGTACGGCTTGCGGCGCACCGCCTCGGTCAGGTAGCCGCCTTCGTCGTAGCCGACGTAGCCCGGCGGCGCGCCGATCAGGCGGGCCACCGAGTGCTTCTCCATGAACTCGCTCATGTCCAGGCGGATCAGGTGCTCCTCGCTGTCGAACAGGAACGCTGCCAGCGCCTTGCACAGCTCGGTCTTGCCCACGCCGGTGGGGCCGAGGAAGAGGAACGAGCCGGTCGGCCGGTTCGGGTCCGACAGGCCCGAGCGGGCGCGGCGGATCGCGTTGGACACGGCGACGATGGCCTCCTCCTGGCCGACCACGCGCTCGTGCAGCTTCGTCTCCATCTGCAGCAGCTTGTCGCGCTCGCCCTGCATCAGCTTGTACACCGGGATGCCGGTCGCCCGCGCCACCACCTCGGCGATCTCCTCGGCGCCGACCATGGTGCGCAGCAGCTGCGGCTTGCCGCCGCCCTTCTTGCCGGCCTCCTTGGCCTGTGCGTCCTTGAGCTTCTTCTCCAGCTCGGGCAGCTTGCCGTACTGCAACTCGGCCACCTTGTCGAAGTTGCCCTTGCGCTTCCACTCCTCGATCTGGAAGCGCATCTTGTCGATCTCTTCCTTGATGTGCGCGGAGCCCTGCGCCGTGGCCTTCTCGGCCTTCCAGATCTCCTCGAGGTCGGCGTACTCGC
>NZ_JBFXIO010000360.1:0-5223 GCF_050175855.1 Piscinibacter sp. | reverse complement strand
ACATCAACACCAAGGTCGATCGCGCCAGCATGGCGCATGCGCTGGAAGTGCGGGAGCCGCTGATGGACCACCCGCTGGTCGAGTGGCTGGCGAGCCTGCCGTCGAACCTGAAGGTGCGCGGTGGCGAGAGCAAGTGGTTGCTGAAGAAGTCGATGGAGTCGCACCTCCCGCATGACGTGATGTACCGGCCGAAGATGGGCTTTGCCGTGCCGCTGATGCGCTGGTTCCGCGGGCCGCTGCGCACGCGCGTGCGCCAGGCGCTGCTCGACGGCGAACTCGGACGCACCGGCTTCTTCGAACGTCGCTACCTCGAGCACATGGTCGACGCACACGAGTCGGGCCGACGCGACTACAGCAGCCCGCTGTGGGCATTGCTGATGTTCGAGGCCTTCCTGCGCCGCGTGGGCGGCGAGACCGCGCCGGGTCCGGTGACCCCTCCAGGGGCGCGTCCGTACGAGGAAGCTGCCGTGCAAGCAGCCTGAGCAACGTGCGCATCCTGTTCGTCAGCCACCGATTCCCCTATCCGCCGACCTTCGGCAGCAAGGTCAGGGCGTTCAACATCATCAAGCACCTGGCCCGTTCGCACGAGGTCTCGGTGCTGTCGCTGGCGCGCAGCGACGATGAAGCTCGCGAAGCCGCCGGCATCGCGCCGTTCTGCCGGGACTTCTCGGTGTTTCGCGTGCACAACGCGCTGCAGGTGGCCAAGCTCGGGCTGTTGCTGCCAACGACGGTCAGCGCCTCCGAGGCTTTCTTCCACAGCGCCGGCATGCGGCGCGAGATCGATCAGCGGCTGGCGTCGCGCAGCTACGACTTCGTGTTTGCGCACTGTTCGGCAGTGGGGCGCTATGTCGAACCACATCGCGGCCTGCCAATGCTGATGGACCTCTGCGACGTTGACTCGCGCAAGTGGCTCGACTACGCCGCCGTGAAGCCCTGGCCGCTGAGCATGGGCTACCGCTGGGAGGCCTGGAGGGTGGAGCGCGCCGAGCGGCGCCAGGCGCAAACCTTCGATCGCGTCACGGTGGCCACGCGCGGTGAGGCCGAATCGCTCGCCGCGATGGGCGTCGGCCAGGGCGTCGATTGGTTCGCGAACGGCGTCGACCTGGAGTACTTCCAACCCGGCGACGTGGCCGCGCAGGAAGAACTGGTCACCTTCGTCGGTCGCATGGATTACTTTCCGAACGAGCAGTGCATGGTGGAGTTCTGTGCGAGGACCTGGCCGCGACTGCGGCAGCTTCGACCGAACCTGCGGCTGCAGATCGTCGGGGCAGCGCCGACGGCGCGCGTGCTGGCGCTCGCGGCCATCGACGGCGTCACCGTCACGGGTGCGGTGCCCGACGTGAGGCCCTACGTGCGTGCGTCGACGCTGACCATCGCGCCGTTGAGCATCGCGCGCGGAACGCAGAACAAGATCCTCGAGTCGATGGCCATGGGCGTGCCGGTGGTGGCAAGCACCATCGCTGCGGCCGGTGTCGACGCCGTGCCCGAGGAGCATCTTCTGGCAGCTGCCAATGACGACGAACTGGCCGCACAGATCCTGCGTCTGCTCGGCGACGCCGGCCTTCGACGCCGGTTGGCGGCTGCGGGTCGCGAACGGGTGGCGTCGCACCACGACTGGCCACAGGCGATGGCGCGCATGGACCGCATCATGGCGGCCTGCTCGGCCAACCATGGGCGGGTCGGCCAAGAAGCTGCCGCGCTCTGAACACGCCTGAGCGCAAGGAGCAGACACGATGGCCTCGATGATCGCCTTCGTGCTGGCCTGCGCGGCATTTGCCGTGCTGGCGTTCGTGCGCCACCCCCTGTACGGCCTGTACTTCTATTTCGCCTCCATCTATGTGCACCCGCCTTCGCGCTGGTGGGGGCCGATGCTGCCGGATCTGCGCTGGGCGCTCACGTCGGCGCTGATCACTGCGCTGGCGATCATGTTCCATCGTGGCCGGCTGGCGGCGAAGCCGCCGTGGTATGCCAACGGCATCGCGATTCTGCTGATCTCGTACGCCAGCTGGATGGTGATCCAGTCGGCATGGGCGCTCGACCTGGCGACGCACCTCGACGGCACGGTCAAGTTCATCAAGTACCTGATCGCATTCTGGTTCGTCTACCGGATTTCCGACACCAAGGAAACCATTCGCGAGGTGCAATTCGGCCATGTGCTGGGCTGTGGTTTGCTGGGTTCCTACGCGATGATGGTCGGTCGCGACGGGGACCGCCTGGATGGTGTCGGCGGCCCTGGCCTGGACGATGCCAACACGCTGGGCATGTACCTGGCCACCGGCCTCGTGATGGGCCTGGCCCTTGTGCTGACCTAC
This sequence comes from Piscinibacter sp., assembly GCF_050175855.1. Classification (GTDB taxonomy): domain Bacteria; phylum Pseudomonadota; class Gammaproteobacteria; order Burkholderiales; family Burkholderiaceae_C; genus Piscinibacter. The sequence goes on along the minus strand of NZ_JBFXIO010000360.1, from coordinate 2,911 downwards.
CGCAACTGGCGTCGCTGGGCCCTGCTGGGCGTGCTCGGCGTGATCGCCACCGGGTTCGTCCTGGCCAACAGTCGCGGCGCCTTTCTCGGCCTGGTGGCGGGTGGGCTCGTCGTCATGATGACCAAGGCCAAGGCGCACCGGCGCATGTTCTGGGTACTGGCCATCGTCGGCATGATCGGTTTCGCCGTGGTGGTCGACAAGACCTTCATCGAGCGCATGTTCACCATCAGCGACGTGGCCAAGACCAGTGAGGATGCCGACGCCAGCGCTCGATCGCGGGTGATCATCTACCAGGCCCAGTTGAAGATGTTCTTCGACCATCCGATGGGGGCTGGCCATCGCAGCACGGCCACGCTCAGCCCGCACTACCTCGATAGTCGCTGGCTCACCACGCAGGGCGGAGGTGACACGGCCGTGGCGCAGCGCTCTTCGCACAACACCTTCATGACGACATTGGTGGAGCAGGGCATCGTCGGCTCGCTGCTGTTCATCGGCATGCTGCTGTGGCTGTTCAGGGCGATCTTGCGCCTGCGACGGGTGGCGGGGCATCCGGAGGTGGATCCCGACGTGGTCACGATGGGCGGCGCACTGGCCGGTGCGCTCGCCGTGGTCATCGTGGCCGGATCCGCCACCGACTACCTGCTGGCCGAGGTGCAGTTCTGGTTGTTCGCCGCGCTGGTGTCGACGCTGCAGCTGGCCGAGGCGCCGTCCCGCCGTGTCGCGCCAGCGCCGGCAAGCGGCGAACCGGACGCCCGCCGCGGTGGCGCGCTGTCAGGTGCCCAGCTGCGCTGAACTCCGAGCTCCATGTTTCGACTGCCTTTCTCGCTGATGTCTCCCGGTGGCGCCTCCGCCCGATTGAGCATTCTGATCTTTCATCGTGTTCTGCCGGCACACGATCCGCTCAACCCCGACGAGCCGGATGCCGACGAATTCGAGCAGCGGTTGCGCTGGGTGCGTTCATGGTTCGACGTGATTCCGCTGAGTGAGGCGGTGGGACGGCTGCGCGAGAATCGACTGCCGCCCCGGGCGATGTCGATCACCTTCGACGATGGCTATGCCGACAACGAGGAGGTCGCTGCACCCATCCTGCAGCGGCTGGGCCTGCCCGCGACGTTCTTCATCAGCACGGGTTATCTCGATGGCGGTTGCATGTGGAACGACCGTGTCATCGAGGCGGTGCGCCACTGCGGCGACCCCAGGCTCGATCTGACGTCGCTCGGTCTGGCGACCTATCCGCTGACGACGCCCGCACAACGGCGCGCAGCCATCGTGGCCATCCTCAACGGCATCAAGCACCTCGATCCGGCACAGCGCAGCCAACGCACCGCGCAGATCGTCGCGGCCTGCGGTGATCGGCCATCGCCAGCGCTGATGATGAGCAGCGACCAGTTGCGGCGCCTTCGCGCATCGGGCATGGAGATCGGCGGCCACACGGTCAGCCATCCCATCCTGACCCGGCTGGACCTGGAGTCGGCGCGCAGCGAAATGGCCGAGGGGAAAGCCAGACTGGAGAGGCTGCTGGGCGAGCCGGTGACGTTGTTCGCCTACCCGAACGGCGTGCCGGGGCAGGACTATGCGGCCGAGCACGCGCGCCTGGCGCGCGAGTGCGGCTTCGAGGCCGCCGTATCGACGGCCTGGGGGGCGGCACGCGCCGGCACCGATCCGTTCCAGCTGCCGCGCTTCACGCCCTGGGACCGCAGCCGGCTGCGCTTCGGCGCCAGGCTTCTCGCCAATCTGGCACGGCGGCAGATCCGCGTGGCCTGAGCCGAGGGTGTCGAGCCGAGCTCAGAGACGGCGCGAATCCAGCCACTGCCCCAGTACCATCAGCAGCCACACCATCGTTCCGTAGTAGCCCGGATGCTCGTGCAAGCGGCGTTCGAGCAGTTCGTCGACGAATGCTCGTTGCACCAGGCCACGCGATTCGACGACGCGGATGCTGTCGACCGCCAGATCGTAGAGCGGCCGGTGGCCGATCAGCCACTGTCCGACCGGCAGACCGAAGCCATGCTTCTTCTTGGTCAGGATCTCCGGCGGCAGGAAGTCCGCCAGTGCCTGCTTGAAGAACCAGCGCAACTTGGTGCCGCGAAGCTTGAATTCCGATGGCAACCCCTGTGAAAACTCCACCAGCCTGTCGTCGAGCAGCGGAAAGGCCACGTCCATGTCGGCCAGTGCGCAGGTGTGCAGGACCTTGGGAAGATCGGTGTCCGCCAGCACGAAGCGAAGATCGATCGCCAGCATCTGGTTGATCAGGCTGACGTCGGCATGAGGCGCGTGCGCGGCAACCAGAAGCCGCGTCGGGTGCGACTTGTCGACACTGGCAAGAAAGTCCGGGGCAAGCACGTTTTCGGCCCCCAGATGCTGCAGAAGGTTGTACGACTCATAGCGCTGCGGCATCGGCGGGCGCGCCTGTTCCACGTAGCTGCGCAGCTTGCGCAGGCCGGGCGGGCTGCCCAGGGGCGTGCCCAGCAGGAGCGGCTCCACCAGCGCCGTGCGGAGGGCCGCAGGCAGGCGCTGGTAGTGGCCGAGCAGAAGCTGCTTCGCATAGCGCTCGTTGCCGCCGAACAACTCGTCTCCGCCGTCACCGGCAAGCAGACGCTCGATGCCCTGCGAGCGCGCGTGGCGCGCACACAGGTAGGCCGGCACGGCCGACGCATTGCCGAAGGGCTGGTCGTAGGCGGTCGCCAGGCGTGGCAGTGCCTCGACCACGTCGGCCGGCGTCACGTAGTACTCGCCATGCGCACACCCGAAGTGCCGGGCCGCGATGCGCGCGTACTCGGTTTCGTCGAATCCGGGCACGTCGAAGCCGAGCGTATAGGCCGGGGCCGGGCGGCCGGAGTCGCGGCACAGCATGCCGTGGACGGTCGTACTGGGGGGGCCGCCCGAAAGAAAGGCGCCCACCGCTGCGCGTTCG
>NZ_JBFXIO010000359.1:0-5264 GCF_050175855.1 Piscinibacter sp. | reverse complement strand
CGCTCGCACATCGCCTGGAACAGCGGCAGCGCATCGGCACGCACCGCCATCACGTAGCGCTCCTGGCTCTCGTTGCACCAGATCTCCTTGGGCGCGAGGCCGGATTCCTCCAGTGGCACTTTCGACAGATCGAAGCGCGCGCCCTTGCCGGCGCCGTCCACGAGCTCGGGAAAGGCATTGCTGATGCCGCCCGCGCCGACGTCGTGGATGGCCAGGATGGGGTTGCTCTCGCCCAGCGCCCAGCAGTGGTTGATGACCTCCTGCGCGCGGCGCTGGATTTCCGGGTTGCCGCGCTGCACCGAGTCGAAGTCGAGCTCGGCGGCGTTCGCACCGGCCGCCATGGAGCTGGCCGCGCCGCCGCCCATGCCGATGCGCATGCCCGGCCCGCCGAGCTGAACCAGCAGTGTGCCGGCGGGAAACTCGACCTTGCTCGTCTGCGTGGACGAGATGGTGCCCAGGCCGCCGGCGATCATGATCGGCTTGTGGTAGCCGCGGCGCACGCCATCCACCGTCTGCTCGTAGACGCGGAAGTAGCCGAGCAGGTTGGGCCGGCCGAACTCGTTGTTGAACGCGGCACCGCCGAGCGGGCCGTCGATCATGATCTGCAGCGGGCTGGCGATGTGTTCGGGCTTGCCGTAGGGCTCGCGCTCCCAGGGTTCGCTGGTGCCGGGCAGGTGAAGGTTCGACACCGAGAAGCCGGTCAGCCCCGCCTTGGGCCGCGAGCCGCGGCCGGTGGCGCCCTCGTCGCGGATCTCGCCGCCGGCGCCCGTGGAGGCACCCGGGAACGGCGAGATCGCCGTGGGGTGGTTGTGCGTCTCCACCTTCATCAGCACATGGGCCGTCTCGCGGCGCGGCCCGTAGGCCGGCGCGTTGGTGTAGCCCTGCGGCAGCCAGCGCTCGACCTCGTGCCCTTCCATCACGCTCGCGTTGTCGCTGTAGGCGATCACCGTGTGCTGCGGCGAGCGCTGATGGGTGTGGCGGATCATGCCGAACATCGAGTGTTCCTGCGGCACGCCGTCGATGGTGAAGCGGGCGTTGAAGATCTTGTGCCGGCAGTGCTCGGAGTTGGCCTGCGCGAACATCATCAGCTCGACGTCGGTCGGGTTGCGCTTCAGGCCGGTGAAGGCATCGACGAGGTAGTCGATCTCGTCGTCCGACAGCGCCAGGCCGAAGTCCTTGTTGGCGGCCTCCAGCGCCGCACGGCCGCGGCCGAGCACGTCGACGTGCTCCATCGGCTTGCCCGGCTGCTCGTCGAACAGGTGCTTCGCGTCGCCGCGCGCGAGCAGCACGCTCTCGGTCATGCGGTCGTGCAGCAGCGCGGCGCACTGACGCAGTTCGTCGTCGGAGAGTGCCTTGGTGCCGCCAAGCAGGCCGCTCTTGAGCGTGAGGCGGTACTCGGTGACACGCTCGACACGCCGGATGGCCAGGCCGCAGTTGTGCGCGATGTCGGTGGCCTTCGAGGCCCAGGGCGATACCGTGCCCAGGCGCGGCGCCACCACGATCAGCGTGCCTTCGGCCGGGCCGCCGTACGGGTCGCCGTAGCGCAGCAGGGCTTCGAGCCTGTCGTGCTCGGCACCGGCCAGCGGATGGTCGCTCCACACCCAGTGCACGTGGCGCGCGTGCACGGCAGTGATGCGCGGGTTCACCGCCTGAAGGCGCGGCAGCAGCGCTTGCGCGCGGAAGGCGGACAGCGCGTTGCCGCCCTCGAAGTGGAACAGATGCTGGGGGCTGGTGGTCACGCGACGCTGTCCGGGTGGAAGGGGGTGGAAGGCCGGCCGCGGGGCGGGGGCGCCCCGGTGGAAACCCGCGATTTTACGTGGCCGATGAGATAATCCCTTCCCATGACGATCACGATCAAGACCGCCGCCGAGATCGAGGGCATGCGCCTCGCCGGCCGGCTGGCCTCCGAGGTGCTGGACATGCTCACGCCGCACGTGAAGCCCGGCATCTCGACCGAAGCCCTGGACAAGCTGGCCCACGACCACATCGTGAACGTGCAGGGTGCGGTTCCCGCGCCGCTGAACTACGCGCCGCCGGGCTATACACCCTACCCCAAGTCGATCTGCACCTCGATCAACCATCAGGTGTGCCACGGCATCCCGAACGACCGGCCGCTGAAGAACGGCGACATCGTCAACATCGACGTCACCGTCATCAAGGACGGCTGGCACGGCGACACCAGCCGCATGTTCGTGGTCGGCGAAGGGTCGATCGCCGCCAAGCGGCTTTGCCAGATGACCTACGAGGCCATGTGGAAGGGCATCGCCAAGGTGAAGCCGGGCGCGCGGCTGGGCGACATCGGCCACACCATCCAGACCTTCGCCGAGACCAACGGCTTCTCGATCGTGCGCGAATTCTGCGGCCATGGCATCGGCCGCAAGTTCCACGAGGAGCCGCAGGTGCTGCACTACGGCCGCCCGGGCACCCTCGAGGAACTGGTGCCGGGCATGACCTTCACCATCGAGCCGATGATCAACGCCGGCAAGCGCGACATCCGCGAGATGGGCGACGGCTGGACCATCGTCACCAAGGACCGCTCGCTGTCGGCGCAATGGGAGCACACGGTGCTGGTCACCGAGACGGGCTACGAGGTGCTCACGCTGTCGGCCGGCAGCCCGCCGCCGCCGGCGTTCGTTGCAGGCTGAGCCGCCCATGGCCTCGGCCGTGCTCGATGCCGACGGCGCCGCCCGCGAGGGCATCGCCGAACTGCGCACCCGCTTCCGCCAGGGCAAGGCCGAGCTGATCACGCATTTCCGGTCCTCGCGGGCCAGCGCACCGGCGGCTTCGCGGCTGCTCAAGTCGCTGGCCAGGCACGTCGACGCCACGCTGCAGTCGCTGTGGCAGCGCAGCGGCATGCCCGAGGGCGCCGCGCTGCTGGCCGTGGGCGGCTACGGCCGCGGCGAGCTGTTCCCGCACTCCGACATCGACGTGCTGGTGCTGCTGCCGCCGGCCGCCGTGCGCCAGCCCGACGGCGAGGCGGCGGCCACGCAGGCGGCGATCGAGGGCTTCATCACCGCGTGCTGGGACATCGGGCTGGAGATCGGCTCGTCGGTGCGCACCGTCGACGAGTGCATCGCCGAGGCCGAGCGCGATGTCACCGTGCAGACCGCGCTGCTGGAAAGCCGCTACCTGTGCGGCTCGCGGCGCGTGTTCACCACCTTCCGCCACGCCAACACCCGGGCGATGGACGCCAGGGCCTTCCTCCGGGCCAAGACGCTGGAGATGCGCCAGCGCCACCAGAAGTACGAGGACACGCCCTACGCACTGGAGCCCAACTGCAAGGAGAGCCCCGGCGGCCTGCGCGACCTGCAGGTGGTGATCTGGGTGGCGCGTGCGGCCGGCCTCGGCAAGAACTGGAACGAGCTCGCCGCCAAGGGGCTGATCACGCCCTTCGAAGTCAAGCAGCTGCAGCGCAACGAAGGCTTGCTCAGGCTGATCCGCGCACGCCTGCACGTGATCGCCGGCCGGCGCGAGGACCGCCTGGTGTTCGACCTGCAGACGGCGGTGGCCGAGAGCTTCGGCTATCAGTCGTCGCCGGGCCAGCGCGCCTCCGAGGTGCTGATGCGCCGCTACTACTGGGCGGCCAAGGCGGTGGCGCAGCTCAACCAGATCCTGATGCTCAACATCGAGGAGCGGGTGGCCGGCTCGCAGGATGCGCCGATGCGCCCGATCGACGAGTTCTTCCTCGAGCGCGGCGGCATGATCGAGGTGGCCAGCGACGACCTCTACCAGCGCCACCCGCACGCCATCCTGCGCACCTTCCTGACCTACCAGCGGACGGTGGGCATCAAGGGGCTGTCGGCGCGCACGCTGCGGGCGCTTTACAACGCCCGCGAGCAGATGGGGGCCGAGTTCCGGCAGGATCCGGTGAACCGCGCCACCTTCATGCAGATCCTGCAGGAGAAGGAAGGCCAGACCCACGCCTTCCGGCTGATGAACCAGACCTCGGTGCTGGGGCGCTACCTGTGGGTGTTCCGCCGCATCGTCGGGCAGATGCAGCACGACCTGTTCCACGTCTACACCGTGGACCAGCACATCCTGATGGTGCTGCGCAACGTGCGGCGCTTCTTCATCCCCGAGCACGCCCACGAGTACCCGTTCTGCACGCAGCTGGCGCTCACCTGGGACAAGCCGTGGATCCTCTACGTGGCCGCTCTGTTCCACGACGTGGCCAAGGGCCGCGGCGGCGACCACTCCGAGCTCGGCGCCACCGAGGTGCGCCGCTTCTGCCGCGACCATCGCATCGACCGCGAGGACGCCGCACTGATCGAGTTCCTGGTGCGCGAGCACCTGCGCATGTCGCGCATCGCCCAGAAGGAAGACCTCTCCGACCCCGAGGTGATCGAGGAGTTCGCCCGCCGGGTGGGCACGCCGCGCTACCTCACCGGCCTGTACCTGCTGACCGTGGCCGACATCCGCGGCACCAGCCCGAAGGTGTGGAATGCCTGGAAGGGCAAGCTGCTGGAAGACCTCTACCGCTCGACGCTGCGCGCCCTCGGCGGCGCCAAGCCCAATCTCGACGCCGAGATCGAGGCGCGCAAGGAAGAGGCCCGCCACCTGCTCAACCTGCACTCCATGCTGCCCGGCACCGAGACGGCGCTGTGGAAGACGCTGGAGGTCAGCTACTTCGCGCGCCACGACGCCGGTGACATCGCCTGGCATGCGCGCTCGCTGTTCCGCCACCTCGACAGCGCCGAGCCGGTGGTCAAGGCGCGGCCTTCCTCGCTGGGCGAAGGGCTGCAGGTGGTGGTGTATTCGCCCGACCGGCCCGACCTGTTCGCGCGCATCTGCGGCTATTTCGACAGCGCGGGCTTCAACATCCTCGATGCCAAGGTGCACACCACGCGCGCCGGCTACGCGCTCGACACCTTCCAGGTCACCAGCCCGCAGCTGGAGGGCCAGGACGCGGTGCAGTACCGCGACCTGATCTCGCTGGTCGAGACGCAGCTGGCCGCCGCAGTGGCCGCCAGCGGTGCGCTGCCCGAGCCGAGCCGCGGCCGGCTGTCTCGGCGCGTGAAGTCGTTCCCGGTCACGCCGCGCGTGACGCTGCGCCCCGACGAGCGGGCGCAGCGCTGGCTGCTGGCCGTCTCTGCCAGCGACCGCTCCGGCCTGCTCTACGCCATCGCCCGCGTGCTGGCCCGCCACCACGTCAACTTGCAGCTGGCCAAGATCACCACGCTGGGCGAGCGTGTGGAAGACACCTTCCTGATCGACGGCTCGGAGCTGCAGCACAACCGCAAGCAGATCCAGATCGAGAGCGAGCT
>NZ_JBFXIO010000358.1:0-5286 GCF_050175855.1 Piscinibacter sp. | reverse complement strand
GGCGTGAGCAGCGTCGTGGGCCTGGGCGTGCAGCCGGTGTATACCCGCGGCCATGGCTGGGTGGATGGGGCGATCGCATGGCAGGTGCACGAGCGGGCGACCGTGGCGCTGGAGGGCAGCAACCTCACGCGAACCCTGCGCCGCGCCGACCTCGGCACGCCGACGCGGCCGCAGAGCGCCTGGGTGAACGACCGGCAGCTGGGCGTGAGCCTGAGCGTGCAGCTCTGATGCGCGCCGCGCTCGCGCTGTGGCTGGCGCTGGGGTTGGGGCCGGGGCTCTGGGCGTCCGCCGCCGCCGCCACGCTGGAGGACTGGCGCGCCGAGGCGACCGCGATTCGCCGGCTGGCCGAGAACGACGTGCCCGCGGCGCGCGAGCGCGCGCGCGCCCTGCAGGCCGCGATGCCGGCCGATGCGCAACCGGCCGATCGGGTGCGGGCGATGAACCTGGTGGCGCGCATCGACGCCTACCTCGGCGACACCGAGGCCGCCGCAGCCGGCGCCGAGCGCGCCATCGAGACGGCCCGCGCCGCCGGCGACCGGGTGGGCGAGGCCGAGGGCGAGCTGAACATGGCCATCATCGCCGTCAACCAGGGGCACATCGACCGCCTCGTGCAGGCGGCCACCCAGAGCGTGTCGCTGCTGCAGGACGCGGGTCGCCCCGAGCTGTTCAGCGAGGCCCTGCTGCGCCTGGGCACGATGTACGGCCGCTTCGGCCAGCTCGACGACCAGGTGGCCTTCGCGGTGCAGGCCATGGAGGCGGCGCAGCGCGAGTCGAATCCGATGGCGCTGGCGTATGCGCACCAGGGCATGGCGATCGCGTTCGACATGACCGGGCGGTCGGAAGAGGCCGGACAGCACTACGAACAGATGCTGCGCCGCGCGGCCGAAGCCGGCTCGCGCATGATCGAAGCCTTCGGCATGCTGGGTGTGGCCGGGCAGCACCGCCGCAAGCAGGAGTTCGACGCTTCGCAGCGCCTCGCCGAGCAGGCCATCGAGATCTTCCGGCAGGTGGGCTCGCCGTTTGCCTACAACTTCGCCGTCTTCAGCCTGGCCGACCAGTACCAGCAACGCGGCGACCATGCGCGCGCGGTCGAGCTGTTCGACCAGATCCTGCGCAACTACGCCGCGCGACCGAACCGCATCGCCGAGTGGTTCGCGCGGAACGCGCGCAGCGTCAGTCTCGAGGCGCTCGACCGCCAGGCGCCGGCACGCGAGGATGCCGAGCGCGCCTATGCGCTGGCCCGCGAGATCGGCTTCCCGCTCTACCTCAGCGAGAGCGCCCGTCGTATGGCGGCGATCGAGGCGGGGCGTGGCGACCACCGGCGGGCCTATCAGCTCTCGGTCGAAGCCACCGAGATGACGGCCAAGGCGGCGCGCGAACGCTCCAGCGTGCGCATCCTGCAGTTGCTGCAGCGCTTCCGCGATGAGAACCGGGCGCGCGATCTCGCCGAGCTGACGCGCCGCAGCGAGCTCCAGGCCGCCGAGATCGCGCGCCGCGAGCTCCAGCAGCGGCTGCTGTGGACGCTTCTGGGCGCCGTGGCCCTCGGGCTGGCCGCCACCATCGTCTTCACCGTGCGGCTGCGCCGCAAGCGCGAGGAGCTCGCCCGCCAGACGCGCATCCTGCGCTCGGTGCTCGACGGCATCGGCGACTCGGTGCTGGTGGCCGACGAACGCGGCGAGCTGCTGATGTCCAACCCGGCCGCCGCAGCGCTGGCCGGCCCCGGGCTGACGATCGGCAAGGGCGGCAACTGGTCGCAGCGCTTCGGCATGTACCAGCCCGATCGCGTCACGCCGGTGCCATTGCAGGACCTGCCGCTCGGGCGCGCGCGGCGCGGCGAAAACGTCGACAAGCAGGAGATCTACATGCGTCGCGCCGGCGAGTCGGTCGACGAGGGGCACTGGCTCTCGGCCACGGCCCGGCCGCTGCGCGACGCGTCCGGCGCCGTGCGCGGCGCCGTGGCGATGTTCACCGACGTCACCGCGCGGCGCCAGGCCGAGGATGCCGTGCGCGCGCTGGCCACCAGCCTCGAGCGGCGCGTGCAGGAGCGCACCGAGGAGCTGGCAGCTGCGCGGCAGGCCGCCGAAGCCGCCACGCAGGCCAAGAGCGAATTCCTCGCCACCATGAGCCACGAGATCCGCACGCCGATGAACGCGATCCTCGGCATGTCGTGGCTGGCACTGCAGAGCGACCTCGACGCCCAGCAGCGCAACTACATCGACAAGGTGCATCGCGCCGCCGAGTCGCTCCTGGTCATCATCAACGACATCCTCGACTTCTCGAAGATCGAGGCGGGCCGGCTGGAGATGGAGCGCATTTCGTTCCGGCTCGGCGACGTGATGGACCAGTTTGCCAGCCTGGTGGGCATGCGCGCCGAGGAGAAGGGGCTGGAGCTGCTGTTCGAGCTGCCGCCGGCGCTGCCGGCGCTGGTCGGCGACCCGTCGCGCCTCGGCCAGGTGCTGCTCAACCTGGGCAACAACGCCGTCAAGTTCACCGAGCGCGGCGAGGTGCGGGTGGTGGTGTCCGAGCAGTCGCGCGGCGCCGATTCGGTGGTCCTGCGCTTCGAGGTGCACGACACCGGCATCGGCATCGACGAGGTGCAGCGCGCGCGACTGTTCCAGCCCTTCAGCCAGGCCGATGCCTCCACCAGCCGTCGCTTCGGCGGCTCCGGGCTGGGCCTGGCGATCTGCCGCCACCTGGTGGGGATGATGGGCGGCGAGATCGGCGTCGACAGCACGCCGGGGCGAGGCAGCTGCTTCCACTTCAGCGCGCGTTTCGGGCTCGACGCGAAGCCGCAGCCGGCCTTGCCGCGGCTGCCAGCGCTGGACGGCGCACGGGTTCTGATCGTCGACGACCACGCCGGTGCCCGCGAGTTGCTGTGCGCGCTGGCCGAGTCGCTGGGCATGCGCGCCGAGGCGGTGAGCGACGGCGTGCAGGCCCTGCAGTCGGTGGTGCGCGCCGATGCCGCCGACCAACCCTACCTGCTGTTGCTGCTCGACTGGCGCATGCCCGGCGTGGACGGGATCGACTGCGTGGCCCAGCTCGGCCGCACCGTGCTGCGCCACCGCGCGCCCACCGTGCTGATGGTGACGGCGTTCAGCCGCCACGAGGTGCAGCGCCGGCTGGCGGCCCAGGACCTGCGCGTCGATGCCTTGCTCACCAAGCCGGTGACCGCCTCCGCATTGCTCGATGCCTGCGCCGACGCCCTCGGCGAACAGCTGCCGCGCGCGAGCCGCGACGAGCGCCGCCAGGATGAACTGCTGACGCATCAGGCGGCGCTGTCCGGCGTGCGCGTGCTGCTGGTGGAGGACAACGCCATCAACCAGGAGCTGGCGCGCGACCTGCTCGGCCGGGCCGGCGTGGTGGTGAGCGTGGCCGCCGATGGACGCGAAGCCCTGGACGCCCTCGAGCGCGAGCGCTTCGACGCCGTGCTGATGGACTGCCAGATGCCGGTGCTCGACGGCTACGCGGCCACGCGCGAACTGCGCCGCCGCCCCGAACTGCAGGACCTGCCGGTGATCGCCATGACCGCCAACGCGATGGCGGGCGACCGCGACAAGGTGCTCGAGGCCGGCATGAACGATCACGTGGCCAAGCCCATCCGCGTCGAAGAGTTGTACGCCACGCTGGCGCGCTGGGTCCGGCCGGCTGCCACCGCCGTGCCCGCGGGCCCCGCCGAAGTCGCCGAGCTGCCGGCACTGCCGGGCCTGGACACACGCGCCGGACTGGCCGGCGTGATGGGCAATCCGGCCCTCTATCGCCGCCTGCTGGTGATGTTCCGCGACCGCGAGCGCGACTTCCGCACGCGCTTCTCCGCGGCCCGCCAGCAGGGGGACGATGCTGCCTGCACGCGCTTCGCCCACGACCTCAAGAGCGTCTCGGGCACGCTGGGCATGCCGGCCCTGCAGCGGGCGGCGGCCGCACTGGAGGCTGCCTGCGAGCACGGTGTGCCCGATGCCGACGTCGAGCGGCTGCTCGATACCGTGCTGCGCCAGCTCGAACCGATGCTCGACGGCCTGGCGCCACTCGAGCTCGAATCAGCCTGAGGTCGCGGCGGCCGTCGCGCCGGCTGCCAGCGCGCGCAGGCAGGCCAGGCACAGGCAGCCCTTGTACCGGGCGGCCAGCTCCGCACGCAGGGCCGGCGTCAGCGTGAGCGTGGTGCAGGCGCAGGGCCCGGCGACGGCGGAGTCGTTCATGCCGCAGTGGAAGGCGCTGCCGCAGCGCGGGCAGCGCGATTCCAGCGGCGCGGCCTCAGCCACCGAACAGGCCCTTGTGCTGCTCGCGCAGCAGGTTCTTCTGCACCTTGCCCATGGTGTTGCGCGGCAGCGTCTCGACCACGAAGCAGTGCTTGGGCACCTTGAAGTTGGCGATCTTGCCCTTCAGCGCGGCGATCAGCGCGGCGGCTTCGGGCTTCGCGCCGGGCCTGGGCACCACCACCGCCACCACACCCTCGCCGAAGTCGGGGTGCGGCACGCCGATCACCGCGCTCTCGGCCACCCCGTCCATCTCGTTGAGGTAGCCCTCGATCTCGGCCGGGTAGACGTTGTAGCCGCCGGTGATGATCAGGTCCTTGCTGCGGCCGACGATGGTGACGTAGCCGCGCTCGTCGATCTTTCCGACGTCGCCGGTCTTGAACCAGCCGTCGGCGGTGAACTCCTCCTTGGTCTTCTCCGGCATGCGCCAGTAGCCCTTGAAGACGTTCGGGCCCTTGACCTCGATGCCGCCGATCTCGCCGGTGGGGCAGGGCTGGCCCTTGTCGTCGCTGACGCGCAGGCCCACGCCGGGCAGCGGGAAGCCCACCGTGCCGCCGCGACGCTCGCCGTGCTTCGCGTGATAGGGGTTGGAGGTGAGCATCACCGTCTCGCTCATGCCGTAGCGCTCGAGGATGGTGTGGCCGCTGCGCTCGCGGAACTCATTGAAGGTCTCGATCAGGAGCGGCGCCGAGCCGGCGACGAAAAGGCGCATGTTCCGGCAGGCCTCGCGGCCGAAGCCGGCCTCGCCGAGCAGGCGCACGTAGAGCGTGGGCACGCCCATGAACACGCTGGCCTCGGGCAGGCGCTTCACCACCGCGGCCGGGTCGAACTTCGCGAACCAGATCATCTTGCTGCCGTTGATCAGCGCGCCGTGCGAGGCCACGAACAGGCCGTGCACGTGGAAGATCGGCAGCACGTGGATCAGCACGTCGCCTTGCACCCATCCCCAGTAGTCCTTCAGCACCCGGGCGTTCGAGAGCATGTTGCCGTGCGTCAGCATCGCGCCCTTGCTGCGCCCGGTGGTGCCGCTGGTGTA
>NZ_JBFXIO010000357.1:0-5293 GCF_050175855.1 Piscinibacter sp. | reverse complement strand
TTTCACGCGTTTCGGCTACACCAGCGTGCTGTTTCCCGAGATCGATGCGGCCGAAGACGACTGATCGCTGCCGGTGTGTAAAGCTGTGTGTCGCTCGCGGGGCGGGCGGCGGCGCCGCGCCCGAGGCGTGCGTTGCGGAAGTGCGAGCAGCGGCACTTTCCTGCGCCGGCCGGCTCCGAACAGAAGACGCACACGAGGCACACCATGAGAAGCCCCCATCGAGACCGCCCCCTGGCAGCCCTGGTCCTGGCACTGGCCGCAGCCTTGCCTGGCCTGCAGGCCTGCACCGCCGTGGCGGCGCCGGTGCCGGCGCAGCGCGCCGAGGAGGCGATCGATCCGCCCGGCCGCGTCGGCCGGCTGTCGGAGGTGGACGGGCAGGTCTGGCTGTTCCACCCCGAAGATGGCGAGTGGGTGGCGGCCGAGCGCAACCGGCCGCTGACCAGCGGTGACCGTCTGGCCACTGACGGTGGGGCGCGCACCGAGGTGCGCATCGGCTCGACCACGCTGCGGCTGGACGGCGCCACCGAGATCGAGGTGCTGCGCCTGGACGACGACCGCATCGCGCTGCAACTGCACAACGGCAGCGTGGCGGTGCGCATCCGCAGCCGAGAGCAGGTCGAGGGTTTCGAGCTGCGCACGCAGGAAGGCCGCTTCACCGTGCAACGCACCGGTCGCTACCGTTTCGACCGCGCCGACGAGGCCAGCTTCGCCACCGTGCTGTCCGGCCAGGCCTACTTCGAGACGCAGAACAACGCGCTGACCATCAACGTCGGGCAGCGCGCCGAGTTCTGGATGGACCGCGCCAACGTGCCGCAGTACAGCATCGTGGAGCCGGAGCGCGACGCCTTCTCGTCCTGGGTGGCCGAGCGCGACCGCGCCGACGACCGCAGCGCGTCCACGCGCTACGTGTCCCCCGAGATGACCGGCGTCGAGGACCTCGACCGTTACGGCTACTGGCAGGACAACCCCGAGTACGGCGCACTGTGGGTGCCGCGCACCGTCGCGCCCGGCTGGGCGCCGTACACCACCGGCCGCTGGGCCTGGGTGGCACCCTGGGGCTGGACCTGGATCGACGAGGCACCCTGGGGCTTCGCGCCGTTCCACTACGGCCGCTGGGTCTACGTCGGCAGCAGCTGGTGCTGGGCGCCGGGCACCTATGTGCGCCGTCCCGTGTATGCGCCAGCGCTGGTTGCGTGGATCGGCGGACCCCGGCTGTCGCTGGGCATCAGCATCGGCGGCGGCGGCCCGGCCGTGGGCTGGGTGCCACTGGCGCCGCGCGAGGTCTACGTGCCTTACTACAGGGTGAGCCCGGGCTACGTGCGCAACGTGAACGTCACGCACGTCACCAACATCACCAACATCACGACCATCGTCAACAACCCGCAGCAGGCGGTGGTCGGCCGCGACTTCCGCAACCGCAAGTTCCCCCATGCGGTGACGGTGGTGCCGGCCAGCACCTTCACTTCGCGCCAGCCGGTGGCGCCGGTGGCGCGTCAGCTGCGCGACACCCCCGAGGTGCGCGAGATCGTGCGCCAGCCGCCTCGCGCCAGCATCGTGGCCGCCCCGCCGGTGGCCACGCCGCCCGTGGTGCAACGCCGTCCCGACATGCCGGTGGCGCGGCCGCCGGTGCAGCAGGCGCCGGCGCTGCGCGAGCGCCTGCCGGGCAACGGCTTCCGGCCCGACCGGCCCGATGTGGTGCGTGCCGCACCGGTGGTGCCGCACGAGCCCGAGCGGCCGGCGCAGCCCGAGCCGCGCCGCGAGCAGCGTGAGATCCGCGAGCAGCGTGAGATCCGCGAGATCCGGACGCTGCCGCAGCCGCCCGCGATGCGCCCGGTGCAGCCCGCGCAGCCCGCACAGCCCATGCCGCCCGCCCAGCCGATGCAGCCCGTGCAGCCGCGCGCCGAACGCATCGACCGTACGGAGCGTCCGCAGCCGCCGATGGTGCGCCCGCAGCCGCAGTTCCAGGCGCCGCCGCAACCGCAACCGGCGCCGGCCCCGGTGCTGCGCCAGCCGGTGCCCCAACCGCAGCCTGCTCAGCCGGCACCGCAACTGCGTGGCAACGGCAACGGCAACGGCAATGGTGGGGGCGGCGGCCCGGCGTTTCGCGATCGGCCCGACGTGAACAACGAGCGCGGCCCGGGCCGAAACCCCCGCCAGGATCCCTGATCCCGCCTCAGCGCAACAGGGGCGCGAGCACCGGCCAGACGTTGCCGAGCATCACCGGGTGCGCCTCGGCCACCGGGTGGATGCGGTCGCTCTGGAACATCGCCTCGGCATTGGCCGCGTTGGCCACGCCCTCGAGGAAGAACGGCACCAGCGCCGCACCACCGGCCTTCGCCACACTGCCGAACAGCGCGGCGAAGTCCTCGCCGTACTTGCGTCCGTAGTTGGGCGGCACCTGCATGCCCAGCAGCAGCACCTTCGCACCGGCCTCGCGCGAGGCCTTCACCATGGCGGCCAGGTTGTCGCGCGTCATCGACAGCGGCAGCCCGCGCAGTGCGTCGTTGCCGCCGAGTTCGATCAGCACGTGCGTGGGCCGATGCTGGCGCAGCAGCGCCGGCAGGCGCGAGCGGCCGCCCGAGGTGGTGTCGCCGCTGATGCTGGCGTTGATCACCTTGGCGGCGATCTTCTCCTTGGCCAGGCGCTGCTCGAGCAGTGCCACCCAGCCGCTGCCGCGGGCGATGCCGTACTCCGCCGACAGGCTGTCGCCGACGACGAGCAGCGTGGCCGGTCCCCGCGGCGCGGCGGCCTTCACCCCCGCGGACCACAGGCCGAGGCCGAGCAGGCTACAGTGCGCCAGCCAGTCGCGGCGCGTCGCCGCCCCTTTCATCTCACGCTGATTCATGTCCGAACCCATCATCGCCGTGGAGCGTGTCACCAAGCAGGTGCAGGACTCCACCGGCACGCTGACGATTCTCCACGAGATCGATTTCACCCTGGAGGCGCGTCAGTCGGCCGCCATCGTCGGCGCGTCGGGCTCGGGCAAGAGCACGCTGCTGTCGATCATCGCGGGGCTGGACACCCCCAGCAGCGGCACGGTGCGTATCGGCGGCGCCGATCTCTTCGCGCTCGACGAGGATGCCCGTGCGGCGCTGCGTGCCCAGAAGCTGGGCTTCGTGTTCCAGAGCTTCCAATTGCTGGCCAACCTGACCGCGCTGGAGAACGTGATGCTGCCGCTGGAACTGCAGGGCCGGCGCGACGCGCGCGTCCTGGCCACCGAGATGCTCGGCCGCGTGGGCCTGGGCGAGCGGCTGCGTCACTATCCGAAGGTGCTGTCGGGCGGCGAGCAGCAGCGCGTGGCGCTGGCGCGTGCCTTCGTGGTGCAGCCGGCGGTGCTGCTGGCCGACGAGCCCACCGGCAGCCTCGACTTCGCCACCGGCGAGCGGGTGATGGAGCTGATGTTCGAGCTCAACCGCGAGGCCGGCACCACACTGGTGCTGGTGACGCATGATCGCGGCATCGCCGCGCGCTGCGACCGTCAACTGCGCATCGAGGCCGGGCGGCTCGACCTCGGCGCGATGGCGATGTGACATCGCCATGCGACGGCGGTCGGAGGTTCAGTTCAGCGTCGAGAACTTGTAGTCCGTCTTCGCCTTGGCGCGGATCGAGTCGCGGAACTCGCCGAGCTTCTGCTGGCCGATGCGCTGCTGGATCTGCGCCTTGACTTCCTCGAGCGGCGGGAACTTGGCCTCGCGCGAATCCTCGAGCTTGATGATGTGCCAACCGAACTGCGACTTCACCGGCGTCTCGGTCATCTCGCCCTTGTTCAGCTTGACCATCGCCTGCGAGAACTCGGGCACGTAGGCGCCCGGCGCGGCGTAATCGAGATCGCCGCCGTTCTCGCCGGAGCCGGGGTCCTTCGAGTTCTTCTTCGCCACGTCCTCGAACTTGGCGCCGCCCTTGATCTGCGCGATCAGCGCCTTGGCTTCCTCTTCCTTCTCGACGAGGATGTGGCGCGCACGGTACTCGGTACCGCCGGACTGTGCCTTGAACTTGTCGTACTCGGCCTGGACTTCGGCGTCGGTGACCGGGTTCTTCTTCTGGAAGTCGGCGAACAGCTCGCGGATCAGCAGCGTCTGGCGGGCGAACTCCATCTGCTGCTTGTACTCGGCCGTCGTCGCCAGGCCGCGCTTCTCGGCTTCCTGCAGGAAGATCTCGCGCAGCACCACCTCGTCGCGCACCTGCTGCTCGAGCTCGGGCGTCTTCGGCTGACCGGAGCGAACCGCCTGGTTCATCAGCGCCTCGGCGCGCGCCTTCGGCACGGCCTTGCCGTTGACGATGGCGATGTTCTGCGCCTGCGCGGCCAGCGGCGCAGCCAGCAGCGCGGCGAGCGCGAGCGAAGTGAGGCGAAGGGAAGGGTGCTTCTTCATGGCAGGCAGGGGGAAGATCAGGAATCGCCCGGCAGCCGGGCGTCGATGGCCAGGGCGTGGATACCCTGGGGGATGAGATGCTGCAGGGCATCATAAACGAGGCGATGCCGCGCCACCCGTGACAAACCGTTGAAGCGCGCGCAGGTGATGCGCACGCTGAAGTGCCGTCCCTCGCGCGCGCCGGCGTGGCCGGCATGAAGGTGGCTGTCGTCCTGCACGGCGAGGTCACTCGGCTGCAGGGCCTCGCGCAGCGCGGCCTCGATGGCCTCGGCGGTGACGGCCATGATCAGGCGCTCGGGGCCTCGCCGGCGCCGTCGTCGTCCTGCACGTGGCGGCTGATGTACAGGCCCTGGGCCACGGTGAACACCAGCATCAGGCCGATACCGCCGAACAGCTTGAAATTGACCCAGGTGTCGGTGCTGAAGCTGTAGGCCACGTAGAGGTTCAGCAGGCCCATGAAGGCGAAGAACGCCACCCACATGAAATTCAGCCGCTGCCACACGCCGGCCGGCAGCGTCAGCTGCTCGCCGATCAGCGCGCGCAGCAGGTTCTTGCGGAAGATCAGCTGGCTCAGCCAGAACGTCATGCCCATCACCCAGTACAGGACGCTGGGCTTCCACTTGATGAAGGTCTCGTTGTGGAACCAGATGGTGGCTCCGCCGAAGACCGTGACCAGGCCCAGGCTCACCCACAGCATGGTGTCGACCTTGCGGCCGCGGGCGATGATCCAGCCCACCTGCGCCAGCGTGGCGAGGATCACCACCACCGTGGCCAGCAGCACCGGCGCCTCGTTCGGACCGACGACGCCGCCGCTGACCATGAAGCCGAACTGGTCGGAGGCGAACTGGGCCGCCCAGTCCTTGCGTCCTTCGGCGACCTTGAAGGTCGTGAAGAACAGGATGATGGGCAGAAAGTCGAACAGA
>NZ_JBFXIO010000356.1:0-5299 GCF_050175855.1 Piscinibacter sp. | reverse complement strand
GCCGTTCCCCCGGCACCGCCCAAGTGCCACTGCCCGCCTGTGCAGCCGGCGGGACCTACTGCGGTTACCCACACATCACAAGGAGACAACATGACTCGACGCAGGCAACTGCTGCAGGCCGGTGCGCTCGGCACCGCGGCCACCTTCACCACCAGCCTGTATGCCCAGACCCGCCCGACGGTGCGCTGGCGCATGGCGGCGCTGTACCCCCGCAGCCTGGACACCTGCTACGGCGCGACCGAACAGATGTGCAAGCGCGTGGGCGAGCTGACCGACGGTAAGTTCAGCATCACGCTGCACCCGCCGGGCGACCTGGTGCCGCCGCTGCAGGTGCTCGACGCGGTCAGCGCCGGCACGGTCGAGGCGGGCCAGGTCACCGGCACCTTCTACTTCGGCAAGAACCCGGCGCTGATGTTCGAGTCCGGGCTGCCATTCGGCATGAACGCACGCCAGCAGAACGCCTGGTTGTACGAGGGCGGCGGGCTCAAGGAAGTGCAGAAGGTGTTCGCGCAGTTCGGCTGCCATTCGGTGCCCTGCGGCAACTTCGGCACCCAAATGGGCGGCTGGTTCCGCAAGGAGATCAAGAGCCTGAAGGACCTCGAAGGGCTGAAGATGCGCATCGGCGGCTTCGGCGGCCAGGTCATCAGCCGGCTGGGCGTGGTGCCGCAGATGATCCCCGGCGGCGACCTGTACGCCGCGCTGGAGAAGGGCGTGATCGACGCGGCCGAGTTCGTTGGCCCCTACGACGACGAGAAGCTGGGTCTGGCGCGCGTCTCGCAGTACTACTACTCGCCGGGCTGGTGGGAAGGCGGCAGCGCCCAGGTTTCGGCGGTGGCCAACAAGAAGGCCTGGGACGCGCTGCCCAAGGACTACCAGACGGCCTACGAGGCGGCGGCGTTCGAGGCCAACATGCGCCAACTGGCGCTGTACGACGCCAAGAACCCGGACGCGATCAAGCGCATCCTGGCCTCGGGCGTGAAGCTGCGCTGGTTCCCCAAGGACGTTCTCGATGCCGCCTACGACATGACGCAGACGATGCTCGAAGAGATTTCCGCGAAGGATGCGTTCTTCAAGTCGATCTACCAGCACTACCGCGGCTTCCTGGAAAAGCAGTCGTCGTGGTACCGGGTGGCCGACCACTTCCTCGACAACTACTCGCTGGCGAGGCGCGCCCGCTGAGCCGGGCCCGCTGCGTGGTGGCCCCGTGCCGGGGCCGCCACCGCCTTTGATTCATCGGGAAAAGACAGCGACATGTTGACAATCGTTCGCGGGATCGACCGCCTGAGCCAGGGCGTCGGAGTAACGGTGCGGTGGTTCTTTGCCGCGGCCATGGTGATCAGCGCGGGCAACGCGATCAGCCGGCGCGTCTTCGGCGCCAGCTCGAACGCGTTCCTGGAGCTGCAGTGGTACCTGTTCGCCGCCGCCGTGCTCCTGGGTGCCTCGTACGTGCTGCTGAAGGACGCCCACGTGCGCGTGGACTTCATCTCGTCGAAGCTCAGCC
Source organism: Piscinibacter sp. (assembly GCF_050175855.1). Classification (GTDB taxonomy): domain Bacteria; phylum Pseudomonadota; class Gammaproteobacteria; order Burkholderiales; family Burkholderiaceae_C; genus Piscinibacter. The sequence goes on along the minus strand of NZ_JBFXIO010000356.1, from coordinate 3,798 downwards.
CCCGGACCAATGCGGTCTTCGACGCGCTGGCGCTCATGCTGGTCGCGATCTCGTTCTGCGTGATGCTGATCAAGTACTCCTGGCCGATGTTCGAGATCGCCTGGCGCACCGGCGAGCGCAGCTCCAACGCCGGCGGCCTGATCCGCTGGCCCGTGCTGCTGTGTCTGCCGGTGGGCTTTGGGCTGCTGCTGCTGCAGGCCTGTGCCGAGACGGTCAAGCGCATCGCCCTGATCGCCGGGCACGGCGGCACCGATGACGGGCAGCCGCGATGATCGAAGCCTTCATCGGGGCGAACTTTGTCCCGCTCATGTTCGCCGGCCTGCTGCTGCTGCTGCTCAGCGGCATTCCAGTGACCTTCGCTCTCATCGGTACCGGGCTGGCCTTCGGGGTGCTGGGCATGGAGCTGGGCCTCTTCAGCTCCAACCTGTTCAGCGCACTGGCCTATCGCGTCTACGGCATCGTCCAGAACGAGACCTTGCTGGCGATCCCCTTCTTCACGCTGATGGGGCTGCTGCTCGAGCGATCGGGCATGGCCGAGGACCTGCTGGAGGCGGTCGGCCACGCGTTCGGTCCGGTGCGCGGCGGCTTCGCAGTGGCGGTGGTGCTGGTCGGTGCGATGCTGGCAGCGACGACTGGGGTGATCGCCGCGGCGGTGATCTCGATGGGGCTGATCTCGTTGCCGATCATGCTGCGCTATGGCTACAACCGTCCGATTGCCGCCGGCGTGATCGCAGCATCGGGCACGTTGGCGCAGATCGTGCCGCCGTCGCTGGTGCTGATCGTGCTGGCCGACCAGCTGGGCCGCTCGGTCGGCGACATGTACAGCGGCGCACTGATGCCATCGATGGCGCTGATCGGTCTGTACCTGGCGGCGGTGGCGGTGATCGCGATCGTGCGCCCGGCCTGGGTACCCGCGATGCCGATCGAGGCGCGCGTGCACCGGGAGCACTCAGGCGCCAGCGGTCATGTCTCCTTGCTGGTGCTGCTGGCGCTGGCCGTTCTGGTCGGCCTGGCGTGGGCGCAGGTCCACGAGGCTGTCGTCCAACGGCTCGTCGGTCGGGTGGGCCCGGCGCCCACCGACGAGTTCGTGATCATCGGCCTGATGGTGGCTACCGCGTTTGCCTACCTGTGCGCCTGCTTGGACCGGTGGTTGGGCCTGGGCTGGCTGTCGCGCCTGGCACGGCAAGTGACGTTCGTGATGGTGCCGCCGATCGTGCTCATCTTCCTCGTTCTCGGGACGATCTTCCTGGGCATCGCCACGCCGACCGAGGGCGGTGCGATGGGCGCGGCCGGAGCGTTCGTTCTCGGCGTCGCGAAGCGGCGGCTGTCGTTGCGCCTGCTGACCCAGGCGGTGGACTCGACGGCCCGGCTTAGCATCTTCGTGCTGTTCATCCTGATCGGCGCCACCGTGTTCTCGTTCGCGTTCAACGCCGCCGAAGGGCACACCTGGGTCGAAGGGCTGTTCGAGCACCTGCCGGGCGGGCAGATCGGCTTCCTGCTGGCGGTCTGCGCGCTGGTCTTCGTGCTCGGCATGTTCATCGACGCTTTCGAGATCGCGTTCATCGTGATCCCGATCCTGGCGCCGGTGGCGGTGGCCATGGAGGTCGACCTGGTCTGGTTCGGCGTCGTCATCGCGATGACCCTGCAGACCTCGTTCCTGACCCCACCGTTCGGACTGGCGTTGTCGTACCTGCGCAGCGTCGCGCCCAAGAGCGACACGATGGCGGCCGACGGAAGCCGCAGCCGGGGCGTCAGCACCGGGCAGATCTACGCCGGCTGCGTGCCGTTCATCGTGCTGCAGATCGTCGCGACCCTGATCGTCATCTACCGACCCTCGCTGGTGCTTGACACGGTCAACAGCGGCAAGCCAGTGCCGGTGGTGGTCGACAACGACGCGATGATGCCGCCGAGCATGGATTAGCTGTGAATCTTCAATAGATTGTGTTCGGTGTTTGTCCGGACTGGGTTGGAGAGACTGGAGATCGCCAAACCCCAAGTCGTCAAGGAAGCCAGCCGGATGAACCACCACAAGCATGCCCGACTCACGTATGCCCGTCGCGTGGAGATGGAGATGGTCAGGCAGATGACCGAACAGGGGCTTGGCGCCAGCGAAGCCGCGATGGCGCACGGCGTAACGCCGCCGACGGCGCGCAAGTGGTTCGGGCGCTACCTCACCGGTGGTGTGGCGGGTCTGGCTGACGCGTCATCGCGTCCGGTGCGGTCGCCTCGGGCCATCGATCCGGCCAAGGCGCTGCTGATCGTCGAGCTACGACGCCGCCAGATGATCCAGTCGCGCATTGACCGCAGCGTCGGGGTGTCGGCCTCCACCGTCAGCCGCGTGCTCGCGCGGGCGGGCCTGTCCAAGCTGAGTGACCTGGCGCCAGCCAAGCAGGTGGTGCGCTACGAGCATGAGCGACCCGGCGATCTGCTGCACATCGACACCAAGAAGCGTGGACGCATCGTGCGGGCCAGCCACCGCCTCAGCGGAAGCCTGCGCGACTCGGTCGATAGCGCTGGCTGGGAGATGCTGTTCGTGGTCGTGGACGACCACGCGCGCTTCGCCTTCACGGCCATGCACCCGGACGAGAAGACACCCCAGGCCGTGCGGTCCCTGCACGACGCCGTGGCCTACTTCGCCGGCCTGGGCGTGATGGTGAGCCGCGTCCTGTCAGACAACGGCGCGGCGTTCTGCTCACGGGACTTCGCCAGCGCCGGCACCGAGCTCGGCATCCAGCACAGGTTCACCCGCGCCTACCGACCACAGACCAATGGCAAGGCCGAACGGTTCATCCAGTCAGCGCTACGCGAATGGGCCTACGGCTGAACCTACCAGAACTCCCACCAGCGAACTCGCGCTCTGGCCAGTTGGCTGCACCACTACAACCGGCACCGCCGTCACGCTAGCATCTGCGGCGCCTCCCCCTTGTCCAGGCTCATCAAGTCAAGAAACAATCTCTTGACGGTTCACAACTAGCGTCGCATCCGGCGTACGAAGCGCTGCGTCGGCCGGGTCTGCATTTCGGGTAAGTTCTGCACTATCGGCGAACGGGTCGCGCCCGGTTCGCGGCGGTTGAAGGCATCATGGCAAGAAGCAGAGAACTGACGGTGGAGACGAGCGCACCCGGGGTGCCTAAGGGGCCGGTGCCCCGCCTGGTCCCGCACAAGAGCCTGGCGGAGCGTGCATACGACATCCTGGAGGAGGCCATCGTCACGCTGGAGCTGGCGCCCGGCAGCATAATCTCCGAGCAGGAGTTGAGCGAGCTGACCGGCATCGGCCGCACCCCCACGCGCGAGGCGATCCAGCGTCTGTCGCGCGACCGCCTGATCCAGGTGCTGCCCAAGCGCGGACTGCTGGTTTCGCCGCTGGACCTGGTCGGGCAGCTCAACCTGCTGGAACTCCGGCGCGAGGTCGAAGGCCTGATCTGCCGTCTGGCGGCCACCCGCGCGACGCTGGACCAGCGCGAGTACTTCGCGCGCTTGGCCGTGGACTTTCGGGCCTGCGTCGAGACCAACGACGCCATCAAATTCGCGCGCCTCGACAAGGACTTCGGCGAGCTGTGCCTGACCTCGGCGCAGAACGAGTATGCGGTCACGGCGATGCGCTCGATCGTCGGCTTGGCCCGGCGCTCCTGGCACTACCACCAGCGTCGCGGCGCATCGATGGCCGAGATGGCGCTGCTGCACGCCGACCTGTCCCAGCACATCGCCGCCGGCGACGTAGAAGGCTCCGATGCCGCGCTGTCGGACCTGCTGGACTGCGTCGAGCGCTACGCCCGTGCGACGCTGCTGCCCCAGGAA
>NZ_JBFXIO010000355.1:0-5307 GCF_050175855.1 Piscinibacter sp. | reverse complement strand
TACGACAAGTCCAAGGTGCGCGTCTCCGTCACGATCTTCGGCCGCGCCACGCCGGTCGAGCTCGACTTCTCGCAGGTCGAGAAGGTCTGACGATTCAGTGAGTTTCCGGGCGCGCCCCGCCCCGACCCCGGGGCGCGCCGTCATCAGCAGGGTCGAATTGACGAGGAGCCGAAGCCGCGAGTGCGGTGGAAGCGCTTGAACTCGATAGGAGCCTCTCATGGCCAAGAAGATCGTCGGCTTCATCAAGCTGCAGATCCCGGCGGGCAAGGCGAATCCGTCGCCCCCGATCGGTCCCGCGCTGGGTCAGCGCGGCCTGAACATCATGGAGTTCTGCAAGGCGTTCAACGCCCAGACCCAGTCGATGGAACCCGGCCTCGTGCTGCCGGTGGTGATCACCGCGTTCGCCGACAAGTCGTTCACCTTCGTCCTCAAGACGCCGCCGGCCGCCGTGCTGATCAAGAAGGCCGCCAAGCTCGACAAGGGCTCGGCCAAGCCGCACGTCGACAAGGTCGCCAAGCTGACGCGCGCCCAGGTCGAGGAGATCGCCAAGACCAAGATGAAGGACCTGACGGCTGCCGACCTGGAAGCCGCCGTCCGCACCATTGCCGGTTCCGCCCGCTCGATGGGCGTCACCGTGGAAGGAGTCTGAGCATGGCCAAGCTGACCAAGCGCCAGAAGGCCCTCGAGGGCAAGGTCGACAGCAACAAGCTGTACCCGCTGGACAACGCGCTGGCGATCGTCAAGGAGTGCGCCACCGCCAAGTTCGACGAGTCGATCGACGTGGCCGTGCAACTCGGCGTCGACGCCAAGAAGTCCGACCAGGTGGTGCGCGGCGCCGTCGTGATGCCCAACGGCACCGGCAAGACCAAGCGCGTCGCCGTGTTCGCCCAGGGCGCCAAGGCCGAGGAAGCCAAGGCTGCCGGTGCCGACATCGTCGGCATGGACGACCTGGCCGCCGAGATCAAGGCCGGCAAGATGGATTTCGACGTCGTGATCGCCTCGCCCGACACCATGCGCATCGTCGGTACGCTCGGCCAGGTGCTCGGCCCGCGCGGCCTGATGCCGAACCCGAAGGTCGGCACCGTCACGCCCGATGTCGCCACCGCGGTGAAGAATGCCAAGGCCGGCCAGGTGCAGTTCCGCGTCGACAAGGCCGGCATCGTGCACGCCACGATCGGCCGCCGTTCGTTCGACAGCGAGAAGCTCGCCGGCAACCTGCGCGCGCTGGTCGAGGCCCTGAACAAGGCCAAGCCGGCCTCGAGCAAGGGCATCTACCTGCGCAAGGTGGCGGTGTCGTCGACCATGGGCGTGGGCGCCCGCGTCGACGTGTCGACGATCAACGCTGCCCCGGTGCAGCAGTAGGCAGAGTTTGGTGGGCTGCACGCTCCGCAAGGGCGTGCAGGCCATCGAAGACCGCTGGTGCGGAGTCCAACTCCTCCGCTTAATGGCCAGCGCAGATGGCGGTCCCGCCGGGATGGAATTTCGGTTCCGGAGTCGGTAGGTCGCTGAAACCCGGTGTGCGGGGAGGTCGAAAGACCGAACCGCACGTGTTTGTGAGGAGCAGACCTTGAGTCTCAACCGCAACGAGAAAGCAGCCGTTGTCTCGGACGTCGCCGCGCAAGTGGCCCGTTCGCAGACGCTCGCGCTGGCCGAGTACCGTGGCCTCACCGTGGAACACCTGAACGCGCTGCGCAAGCAGGCGCGCGAAAAGGGCGTGTACCTTCACGTGCTGAAGAACACCCTGGCTCGTCGCGCCGTGCAAGGCACGCCGTTCGAGGTGGCCTCGGATGCCATGGTCGGCCCGCTGATCTACGGCTTTTCCGAAGACGCCGTTGCCGCCGCGAAAGTCATCGCTGACTTCGCCAAAGGCAACGACAAGCTGATCGTCAAGGCCGGCGCCTACGCCGGCAAGCCGCTCGACGCCAACGGCGTGAAGGCACTGGCCGCTGTGCCGAGCAAGGAAGTCCTGCTCAGCCAGATCGCCGGCCTGCTGAAGTCGCCGGTGCAGCGCATGGCTGCTGTGGTGGCGGCCCTGGCCGAGAAGCGCGGCGGCAGCGCCGAAGCGCCCGCTGCCTGAAGACGATCCTTTCCCTGAACCGAATCCAACAGATATCTAGGAGCCCCAAATGGCTTTCGACAAAGACGCATTCCTGACCGCCCTCGACAGCATGTCGGTGATGGAACTCAACGACCTGGTCAAGGCGATCGAAGAGAAGTTCGGCGTGTCCGCCGCTTCGATGGCGGCCCCGGCCGCCGGTGGCGGCGGCGCTGCCGCTCCGGCCGCCGAAGAGAAGACCGAGTTCACCGTGGTGCTGACCGAAGCCGGCGCCAACAAGGTGTCGGTCATCAAGGCCGTTCGCGAGATCACCGGCCTGGGCCTGAAGGAAGCCAAGGACCTGGTCGACGGCGCGCCGAAGCCCGTCAAGGATGGCTTTGCCAAGGCCGACGCCGAAGCTGCCATGAAGAAGCTGGAAGAAGCCGGCGCCAAGGTCGAGCTCAAGTAATCGACGAGGTGCGGGCCGCCGCGGGCGGCCCGCCTTTCGAGAGCAGCGCAAAGCCCACGGGCTTTGCAGTGTTCTCTGATCCGACTGCAGAGAACGGGTTTGGTCGGACTCCGGTGCAATGCCGGGGTTGTCCGCCAGCGGCAGGTAGTGGCCTGCCACCAAGCTTCGAACGCAAGGTTCGAAAGACAGTCGCCGACGGAGCAGCCTGCCACGGCCGGGTGGGCGTTCCTGAGACGGAGTGAGAAATCACCTATGGCGCAGCAAACCACCCCCTACAGCTACACCGAGCGCAAGCGGATCCGCAAGAGCTTCGGCAAGCGTGAAAGCGTCCTCAACGTCCCCTACCTGCTGACCATGCAGAAGGAGTCGTACGTTGCCTTCCTGCAGAAGGACGTGCCTCCGCAGAAGCGCAAGCCCGAGGGGCTGCAAGCCGCGTTCCTCTCCGCATTCCCGATCGTCTCGCACAACGGGTTCGTGGAGATGAAGTTCATCGAGTTCAACATGGCCAAGCCCGCGTTCGACACGCGGGAGTGCCAGCAGCGCGGCCTGACCTACGCCGCCGCCGTGCGCGCCAAGCTGCAGATGATCATCTACGACCGCGAGTCGCCGCAGGCGAAGACGGTCAAGGAGATCAAGGAGCAGGAGGTCTACATGGGCGAAGTGCCGCTCATGACCGACTACGGCTCGTTCATCATCAACGGCACCGAGCGCGTGATCGTCTCGCAGCTGCACCGCTCGCCGGGCGTGTTCTTCGAGCACGACAAGGGCAAGACCCACAGCTCGGGCAAGCTCCTGTTCAGCGCCCGCATCATTCCGTACCGCGGCTCCTGGCTGGACTTCGAGTTCGACCCGAAGGACATCCTGTACTTCCGCGTCGACCGTCGCCGCAAGATGCCGGTGACGATCCTGCTCAAGGCGATCGGCCTGAACCCTGAGCAGATCCTGGCGCACTTCTTCGTCTTCGACAACTTCCGCCTGATGGACTCGGGCGCGCAGATGGAGTTCGTCGCCGACCGCATCCGCGGCGAGATCGCCCGCTTCGACATCACCGACAAGAACGGCAACGTGATCGTCGAAAAGGACAAGCGCATCACCGCGCGCCACGTGCGCCAGCTCGAGCAGACCGAGACCCAGTTCATCAGCGTGCCGGAAGACTTCCTGGTCGGCCGCGTGGTGGCGCGCAACGTCGTCGACGGCGACACCGGCGAGATCATCGCCAAGGCCAACGACGAGCTGACCGAAGCGCTGCTGAAGAAGCTGCGCGCGGCGGGCATCAAGGAACTGCCCTGCCTGTACACCAACGAGCTCGACGAAGGCGCCTACATCTCGCAGACGCTGGCGTCGGACGAGACCGCCGACCAGCTCGCCGCCCGCGTGGCCATCTACCGCATGATGCGCCCCGGCGAGCCGCCGACGGAAGACGCCGTCGAGGCGCTGTTCCACCGCCTGTTCTACTCGGCCGACACCTACGACCTGTCGCGCGTCGGCCGCATGAAGTTCAACGCCCGCGTCGGCCGCGACACGCCGGAAGGCGCGATGACGCTGTCCAACGAGGACATCCTCGACGTGGTGAAGATCCTCGTCGAGCTGCGCAACGGCCGCGGCCAGGTCGACGACATCGACCACCTCGGCAACCGCCGCGTGCGCTGCGTCGGCGAGCTGGCCGAGAACCAGTACCGCTCGGGCCTGGCGCGCATCGAGAAGGCCGTGAAGGAACGTCTCGGCCAGGCCGAGACCGAGGCGCTGATGCCGCACGACCTGATCAACTCCAAGCCGATCTCCGCGGCGCTGAAGGAGTTCTTCGGGGCGAGCCAGCTCTCGCAGTTCATGGACCAGACCAACCCGCTGTCGGAGATCACGCACAAGCGCCGCGTCTCCGCCCTCGGCCCGGGCGGCCTGACACGCGAGCGCGCCGGATTCGAGGTGCGTGACGTGCACGTCACTCACTACGGCCGCGTCTGCCCGATCGAGACGCCGGAAGGCCCGAACATCGGCCTGATCAACTCGCTGGCCCTGTACGCGCAGCTCAACGAGTACGGCTTCCTCGAGACGCCGTACCGCCGCGTGGCCGACGGCAAGGTGACCAACCAGATCGACTACCTGTCGGCCATCGAGGAAGGCAAGTACGTCATCGCCCAGGCCAACGCCACGCTCGACAAGGAAGGCAAGCTGATCGACGAGCTGGTGTCCGCCCGCGACAACGGCGAATCGATCCTGACCTCGCCGGAGCGCATCCAGTACATGGACGTGGCGCCGACGCAGATCGTCTCGGTGGCCGCCTCGCTGGTGCCTTTCCTCGAGCACGACGACGCGAACCGCGCGCTGATGGGCGCGAACATGCAGCGCCAGGCGGTGCCGACGCTGCGCCCCGAGAAGGCGCTGGTGGGCACGGGCGTCGAGCGCGTGGCCGCGAAGGACTCCGGCACGGTCGTGGCCGCGCGCCGCGGCGGCGTGGTCGACTACGTCGACACCAACCGCATCGTCATCCGCGTCAACGACAACGAGACGGTGGCCGGCGAGGTCGGCGTCGACATCTACAACCTGATCAAGTACCAGCGTTCCAACCAGAACACGAACATCCACCAGCGCCCGATCGTCAAGCGCGGTGACGTGGTGGCGGCCGAGGACATCATCGCCGACGGCGCCTCCACCGACATCGGCGAACTGGCACTGGGCCAGAACATGCTGGTCGCGTTCATGCCCTGGAACGGCTACAACTTCGAGGACTCGATCCTCATCTCCGAGCGCGTCGTGGCGGATGACCGCTACACCTCGATCCATATCGAGGAGCTGGTGGTCATGG
>NZ_JBFXIO010000354.1:0-5319 GCF_050175855.1 Piscinibacter sp. | reverse complement strand
TGGCGCGCGCGTCGGACAGCAACCCGGCGATCACCGAGCGCTTCGAACTTTTCATCACCGGGCGCGAGTACGCCAACGGCTTCTCCGAGCTGAACGACGCCGAAGACCAGGCGGCGCGCTTCCAGGCCCAGGTGGCCAACAAGGAAGCCGGCGACGACGAGGCGATGTACTACGACGCCGACTTCATCCGCGCGCTCGAGTACGGCATGCCGCCCACCGGCGGCTGCGGCATCGGCATCGACCGCCTGATCATGCTGCTGACCGACAGCCCGAGCATCCGCGACGTGATCCTGTTCCCGTCGCTGCGCAAGGAAGGCTGAGATGGACGATCGCCTCGACTCGCTGGCCGCGATCGAGGCGGCGGTCTGGCACCAGCTGGCCGGATGTGTGGCCGAGAAGACCCACCCCTGGCGCACGCCGGTGCTGGCCACCGTCAACGGCGACGCGGCCGATGCGCGCACGGTGGTGCTGCGCGAGGTCGACCCCCGCACCCGGCAGCTGCTCATCTACACCGACGAGCGCGCCGGCAAGGTGCACCAGCTGCTCAACCACCCGCGGGGCACGCTGGTGATGTGGTCGCCGGCGCTGGGCTGGCAGCTGCGCTGCCGCGTGCGGCTGTCGCTGGAGATGTCGGGGCTGGCGGCCTCGTCGCGCTGGGCGCGCATCCGCCTGTCGCCGGCGGCGCAGGACTATCTCTCGCCGCTACCGCCCGGCGCGCCGCTGCACGGCCCGGCGCCGGCGCATCCACCGGTCACGCGGGCGTACTTCGCGGTGATCGACGCCACGGTCGAGTCAGTGGACTGGCTGGAGTTGCACGCCGATGGGCATCGGCGTGCGATCTTCGACGGCCAGGGCGCCCGCTGGGTACAACCCTGATCAGCGCTGCTTGAACGCCGGCTTGCGCTTCTCGACGAAGGCGGCCATGCCTTCCTTCTGGTCGTCGGTGGCGAACAGCGAGTGGAACATGCGCCGCTCGAACATCATGCCGTCGGCCAGCGGCCCCTCGTAGGCGCGGTTCACGCATTCCTTGGCCATCATCACGCTCGGGCCGCTGAACTCGCAGATCGTCTGAGCGGCGGCCAGCGTGGTGTCGATCAGCTCGGCGGCCGGCACCACACGCGAGACCAGGCCGGCGCGCTCGGCCTCGGCGGCGTCCATCATGCGGCTGGTCAGCACCAGGTCCATCGCCTTGGCCTTGGAGATCGCCCGCGGCAGGCGCTGCGTGCCGCCGGCGCCGGGGATGATGCCCAGCTTGATCTCGGGCTGGCCGAATTTCGCCGTGTCGGCGGCGACGATGAAGTCGCACATCATCGCCAGCTCGCAGCCACCGCCGAGCGCGAAGCCGGCCACCGCGGCGATCACCGGCTTGCGCACCGTGCGGATGGTCTCCCAGTTGCGCGTGATGTAGTCGCTCTTGTAGACGTCCATGTACGACCAGGTGGCCATCGCGCCGATGTCGGCGCCGGCGGCGAAGGCCTTCTCGCTGCCGGTGATGACCATGCAGCCGATCGCTTCGTCGGCGTCGAAGGCCTTCAGCGCGGCGCCGAGTTCGTTCATCAGCGTGTCGTTCAGCGCGTTGAGCTGCTTGGGGCGGTTCAGCGTGATGAAGCCGATGCGGCGCTCGCCGCTGCCGCGGGTCTCGACGAGGATGGTTTCGTAGCTCATGGGGGTGGGTCTCCTTCGGTGGAATGACTATACGGCCGGCCCGGGCGCGCTCACGGCGCCGCCAGCTCGGGTTTGCGCGAGAGCACCAGGTCGATGAAGGTCTCCGGATCCTGCTCGATGCGGATGCGCGCCGGCAGGTTGCGCAGGCTCGGTGCGAACCAGACCTCGGCCACCAGATCGCCGCCCGGCCGTGACACGCGCCGCGGCTTGAGGTGGAAGGCGTTGACCGCGCCAAAGTGCGTGGCCACCGGCTCCTCTTCGAGCACGTCGTAGATCCAGCGGTCCACGTTGCGCGGCAGCGCCAGCGCGAAGTCCACCGTGTTGCCGGTGCGCAGAAGATCGGGCCGCGTGCTGAACAGCCAGCTCAGTTGCACGAACTGGCTGGCGGTGTCCTGCACGCCGTCCCAGCGCGGCTGGCGGGCTCCGTTGGGCATCACGATGGCATCGTCCTCGAAGCGCATCGTCAGGCGGCGCCGGTCGCGGAAGGCGATCTTGGTGTCCTCGTCGTAGCGGCGCGGCACCAGGCCCTGCGCGGTGAGCTCGCCGTCGCTGCTCATGCGGCGCGTCATCAGCGGCGCGATGGGCAGGCCGACGGTCACGTCCAGGTGAACCTGGTAGCGCAGGCCCTCGCGCACCCACTCCACCTGCGCGTCGCCGTGCACCTCGCCGCGCACGCTGCCGGTGAGCTTGTAGCTCAGGCGCGTGGAGGCCGGCCACTCGAACGGTGGCGGCGCGGAGGCCGCGCTGGCCGGTGCCTCGACGAACAGCGCTGCCTCGGGGATGGAAGCCGGCGGCTCGGGCGTGGCCACGGTCGGGGCAGGTACGGGCGCGGGCAACTCCGGCGGCGGCACGGGCTCCGGCATCGGTTCGGGCGAAGGCGCCGAGGCCGGCGCAGCCGGGGTGCGCGCACGCCGTGGCGGCTTCGGAGGTTTCGGCGGCTCCGCTGGCGCTGCGACGGGCGGCGGCGCGGCCGGCTCCAGTTCGCGCACGTAGGTCACTTCGATGCGCGGCGGCATCGTCGCCACGGATCGAAGCTCGCCGATGTGGTCGCGCAGCGTGTCGGCCAGCCAACCGTGCACGGCGAGCACGAGCGCCACCAGCGCGGCGAAGGCAAGACGTCGTCGCGGTGGAATGCTGCGGCTCAGCGGCCCAGCCATGCCTCGCGCAGCGCCAGCGCCGCCTTGCCGGGCTTGGCGTCGGCCGCCAGGTTCACCGGCGCACCGATGCCGGCATCGGCCGGCAGCACCAGCTTCAAAGCCAGCACACGCTGATCGCGCACGACCAGGCACTCGGCGGCGCGGCCCGGCACCAGCAGGCGCAGCGCTTCGTCGAGCCGGCGCACGCGCCAGCCGGCCACCGCCAGGATCTCGTCGCCGGCGGCGACGCCCGCCACCTCGGCCGCGCCGCCGCGCAGCACGTGGGTGGCCTTCACGCCTGTGAGCGCACTCTCGCTCACGCGCAGGCCGAGCCGCTGGGCGACGCTCGCCGACTGCGACTGCCATTCCATGCCGGCGCTGTACAGCAAGCCCTTGAGCGGCAGTTCCTCGCGGCCGTGCACCCAGGCGGCCAGTTCCTTGGCGTAGGAACGCCCACCGCACTGCTGCAAGGCCTGCGCGATGTCGGCCTCGGAGATCGGCCCGCCGCCGCTGGTGGTCCACAGCGTGCGCATCACCTCGTCCAGCGAGCTGCCGTCGCGGCGCAGCGAGAGGTCGAGCGCCAGCGCCACCAGCGAGCCCTTGGCGTAGTAGCTGATCGTGGCGTTGGGCGTGTTCTCGTCGCTGCGGTAGTACTTCACCCAGGCGTCGAAGCTCGCCTGCGCCACGCTCTGCACCTCGCGGCCGGGCGTGGCGGACACGCCGGTGAGCGTGCGCGACAGCAGCCTCAGGTAGCGCGCGGTGTCGATCAGGCCGCAGCGGCGCAGGAACAGGTCGTCGTAGTAGGAGGTGAAGCCCTCGAAGAACCACAGCAGCCCGGTGTAGTTCTCCTGCGTGTAGTCGTAGCGGGCGAACTCCGCCGGGCGCAGCCGCTTGACGTTCCAGGTGTGGAAGTATTCGTGGCTGATCAGGCCGAGCAGGTCGGCATTGCCGTCGGTCGTCTCGGCGCGGCCGGCCTGCGGCAGGTTGCGCCGCGCGCTCAGCAGCGCCGTGCTCGCGCGATGTTCCAGGCCGCCGTGGCCGTCTTCGCTGGTGTTGAGCAGGAAGACGTAGCGCTCGAACGGCACCTTGGGTTTGCGCGCCCCGTGCCAGAAGGCGATCTGCGCTTCGCAGATTCGGCGGGTGTCGGCCAGCAGCCGCTCGCCGTCGAAATCGGGCAGCGCGCCGGCGACGACGAACTCGTGCGGCACGCCGTGCGCCTCGAAGCGGCCGCGCCAGAAGGTGCCGAGCTCGAAGGGGTGGTCGACCAGTTCATCGTAGTCGGCCGCCTCGTAGGCGCCGCGCCCGGCGGTGTCGACCTTGACGGCGCGCATCGCCGTGGCCACCTGCCAGCCGCGTGGCAGCGTGCCGATCTGCAGGCGATGCGGCTCGGCCTCGCGGCCCTCCACGCGCAGGCACAGCCCGGTGCCGTTGAAGAAGCCACGGCTGGCGTCGAGGAAGGCGCAGCGAACCGAGGTGTCGAAGGCATAGACGAGCGCGCTCACGCTCAGCTCGCCGCGGCCACCGCACTCGGCCACCCAGCTGGCCTTGTCGAGCTGGCGCAGCGGCACGGCGCGGCCGCCCTGCTCGGCGCGCAGGTCGGAGAGATGGCGCGCGAATTCGCGCACCAGGTAGCTCCCCGGGATCCACACGGGCAGGCTCAGGCGCTGCTCGCGGGCCGGGCGCGGCACGCGCAGCGTGACGCGGAACAGGTGGGCGTGGACGTCCTCGACGTCGATGCGGTAGTGGATGGTCATGGCGCGCTCAGCTCCCGGCCGCGCCGATGAAGCAACTCAACGACGCCACGGCCGTGAGCCGGAAGCGCAGTGTCAGCCAGGCAGCGGCGCCCTGCGCCGGGTAGACGCGACGGTCGACCAGGTAGCACACGACCAGCATCGCGCCGTGCACCACCAGCCCGGCATAGGCCGGCATCAGCACCGCCACCCAGGCCACCAGCGAGGGCAACACGCCCCACAGCGGCAGCGAGGCGGCCGGGCCGCTCTGGCGCATCGCGAAGCCCCAGTGGATGCCGCCAAGAAACGAGACGATCACCGCCGCATAGGCCGACAGCGCGGCCGTCACGTAAGGGTGCGCATCGGGCCGCACCAGCCAGGTCAGGAGGGCGCCGGCCACGAAGGGCAGCAGGCCGGCGTGACCCAGCCGCAGCGCGGCGGGGGTGGGCACGGGGGTGGGGGCGAGAGAGGCGGCAGTCACGCAGGGCTCCGGAGAGAACGACTGCCCGCGATTGTCGCCGCGCGGGGGCGAGGCCGCCGCCCGGGCCGGCGGCAACCCTCGCGCCCGGCCCTGGCGGCATCGCGGGAAATCCTGAGTTTTCAAGAATTCCTGAAAATTCCTGTAGGCTCTTGATCGTCATCAAGACCATCCTCGGCCCCATGAACACCCTCTCCCCCCTCGTGCGCAGCTTCGTCGCCCACTTCGGCGAGAGGGGCAGCCGCTGGGGCATCAACCGCACGGTCGGCCAGATCTACGCGCTGATCTTCGTCTCGCCCGCACCGCTGAA
>NZ_JBFXIO010000353.1:0-5327 GCF_050175855.1 Piscinibacter sp. | reverse complement strand
GGCCAGCAGGTGGTCGATCACCTCGACCAGCCGGTCGTTGAAGTGGCCCTTGGGATAGCCCAGTTCCGCGTAGGCCTGCTGGAACAGCGGATAGAAGCGGCGGTAGACCGCCGCCGCGCCAGACGGTTCGACCGAGGCGACGAAGGCCACGAAGGGTTCGTAGCGCGCCGCGTTGTCGGCCGAGATCAGCTCGGCGTCGCCGGCGATGATGCGTTGCAGCTTGCCCGGCGTGGGCTGCACCGGCCACAGCCGCGAGGCGGCCATTGGCCGCGCCAGGTTGTCGACGGTGACCACCACGCGGCGTACGAAGCCGTCGGCTTGCAGGAAGGTCATCACCGCCGTGCGTCCGGCCAGGCTGGCCAGGGCCTCGCGGACCACGGCTTCGGCGTCGTCCAGTCCCGGCAGCGGTTGCGGCTCCGAGGCCGCGGCGAGCGGCTCGATCGGGTGCTTCGGGCCTGCGTCGGCCGGCGGCGCGGCTGCTGGGGCCGGCGCGGGCTCGACGGGTGCCGGGGCCGGCGCCTGTGCCACCGGCGGGGGCGGCACCACCTTGCCGCGGTACATCCACCACAGCGTGGTGCCGGCTCCGGCGATCGCGACCAGCAGCCCCGCGATCAGGGCGATGTGGCGTCGTTGCATGGGGCGGCCTCCGTGTGTTCCCTCGATCAGGGTGCGACCTTCAAGACTACGCCGCGTTCGACCAGATTTGTATCAATGTTTCCGTCAGTTCGGATGGGCCTGCGCCGCCTCGGGTTCGGGCCGGGCCCGCAGCGCCCACAGCACGCCGGCCACCAGCAGCACGATGCCGGCCAGCGTGCCGCCCCCCGGCCACTGCCCGCGAAGCACGAAGGCATAGGCCAGCGCCGACAGCGTCTCGAACACGATCAGCTGCCCGGCGATGGTGGGCGGCAGGCGCTGGCTGGCCTCGTTCCAGCACAGCGTGCCCAGCCACGAGGCGAGCAGCCCGATGGCGAACATCAGCGCGACGAAGTCGCCCGGGCGCGGGCCGAAAGGCATCGCGAAGGGCGAGCCGCTCAGCGCGAACCAGGCCCAGGTCAACGCATAGCCGAACAGCGCCAGCGGCAGCGTGGCCAGCCCCTGCGCCGTGGCCCAGCCGCGCGGGCTGCGGTCGGGGTGGGCGCGCAGCCACTCGGCGTTGCGGATGGGGTACCAGGTCCAGCAGGCCACCGCACCCACCGCGAGCGCGGCACCGAGCGCGTAGCGGCCCAGGTCGGCATCGGGCTCGGCGCGCAGCCGCGTCAGCTCGACCTGGTTGACCAGCGCGATGCCCGAGGCGATGAGCAGCAGCGACGGCGCCAGGCGCGACCAGCGCAGCGGCTGCTCGCGCCGCGTGCCGGCGCGGTGGCCGCGCAGGTTGGCGGTGATGGCGATCACCACCGGCAGCGTGCCGATGATCATCGTCGGCAGCGGTCCGCCGGCGCGCTGGATGGCGCTGGCCAGGAACAGGTAGTAGACGATGTTGCCCACCAGCGCCAGGCGCAGCGCCTCGCGCCAGTCGGCGCGGGTCAACTGGCGCAGCGCGGCGCGGTCGAACCAGGCCAGCGGCAGCGCGATCAGGCCGAAGGCGAGGTAGCGGCCGAAGCTCTGCAGCGCGGCCGGGTACTCCGGCACCAGCAATGGGCCGACGAAGACCAGGCCCCAGAGCAGTCCGGCGGCGAGGGCGAAGAGGGTTCCGGTGAACAGGGGCGCGGCAAACATGTCGGTGGCGTACGGCCGCCCGAAGCCAGCGACGCGCCCCTCGGGGGCAGCGAGCGCAGCGAGCTTGGGGCCTGTCAAAGCCGCGAGTGTCGCCGGCCGCTAGCGGCGCGGTCTTGTACCGACTTGCTGCTGGTAGCGTGCCGGCGTCACGCCGTAGCGGCGCGCGAAGGCCCGTGTCAGGTGGGCCTGGTCGGCCAGGCCGGTGGCCGCTGCCACGTCGGCCGGCGCGTCGCCGGCGGCCAGCCGCCGCTTGGCCTCGAACAGGCGCAGCGCCATCAGCATCTGCTGCGGCGTGGCGTGGTGGGCGCGCTTGAACTGGCGCTGGAAGTGGAACGGGCTGAGCCCGGCGGCCGCGGCCAGGTCCTCCAGCGTCAGACGTTCGGCCAGGCGCTCGCGCAGCAGCTCGATCACCGGGGCGAAGCGGGGCAGCGCCCCGTCGCGCGCCGGCGCGGCGCGGCGCGCGGCCGGGCGCAGTTCGTCGACCAGGTCCTGCAGCAGCCCATCGAAGGTCAGCGGCTCGTGGGCGTGCCAGAGCTGCCGCAGCAGCCGGCTGACGCGTTGCGCGCGCGGCGCGTCGCGGCGCACCGCCTCGGCGAACCACCAGCCGCGCTCGCCGCTGAGTTCCTCCAGCACCGGCGCATCGAGGTAGGCCATGCGGTAGCGCCAGCCCGCATTCGTCTCGGCGCGGCCGGTGTGCAGCTCGTCGGGGTTCATCAGCACCAGCGTGTCGGCCGGCGCGAGGTGCTCCTCGCCGCGGTAGCGGAAGCGTTCCACGCCGGATTCGATGGCGCCCAGGCCGAAGGCCTCGTGGGTGTGCGGCTCGAAGGCGTGGCGCACGATGTGGGCGCGGTACAGCTCGACACCCTCGCGGTGCGCAGGGCGCTTGAACTCGGCGGCGTCGAGCGGATGCTCGAAGGTGTCGGGAACGGCTTGCATGGGCAGGCCTGCATTGTCCGCCCGTGCGCTACGCTCGCCCCATGAAGACCCACTCGATCGAACTGCAGCGCATCAAGGCGATGACGCAGAGCCACGGCATGCTGCGCGCCCGCGTCGATGCGCTGGTGCAGCCGCAGCCCGCGCGCGACGAGGGCGAGCCGAGCAGCGTGCTGGCGATGAGCGTGGAGAACGCCCGCGTGCTCTACCTGCTGCTCAAGCAGCAGCTCGCCGAGGTCGACGCGAAGAAGGGCCGCAGCCAGCGCTGAGCGGCCAGCCGCGCGCCGCTTCAGGCGGCCAGCCGGAAGGCCGAGACGGCGCGAACCAGCTGCTCGGCCTGCTGCTTCAGGCTCTCCGCCGCGGCGGCGCTTTCTTCGACCAGCGCGGCGTTCTGCTGCGTGGCCTGGTCCATCTGCGTGACCGCCTGGCCGACCTGGCCGACGCCCGAGCTCTGCTCCTGGCTGGCGGCACTGATCTCGGCCACGATGTCGCTGACGCGGCGGATCGAGGCGACGATGTCCTCCATCGTCTGGCCGGCCTGGCCGACCAGCGCCGTGCCTTGCTCGACCTGCTCGACGCTGCTGCCGATCAGCGACTTGATCTCGCGCGCCGCCTCGGCGCTGCGCTGGGCCAGCGTGCGCACCTCGCCGGCCACCACCGCGAAGCCGCGGCCCTGCTCGCCGGCGCGCGCCGCTTCCACCGCGGCGTTGAGCGCCAGGATGTTGGTCTGGAAGGCGATGCCGTCGATCACGCCGATGATGTCGGCGATCTTCTTGCTGCTCGCGTCGATGCCGCGCATGGTCTCGACCACGCGGCCGACCACCTCGCCGCCGCGCTGGGCGACTTCGCTGGCGCCGCTGGCCAGCTGGTTGGCCTGGCGCGAGTTGTCGGCGTTGTTGCGCACGGTGGCGCCGAGTTCGTCCATCGTCGCCGCGGTCTGCTGCAGCGCGCTGGCCTGCTGCTCGGTGCGCTGGCTGAGGTCCTGGTTGCCCTGCGCGATCTGCGCGCTGGCGGTGGCCACGCTGTCGGAGTTGCGGCGCACGTCGCTGACCACGCGGGTAAGCGCCGACTGCATGTCGGACAGCGCCGCCAGCAGCGGCGAGAACTCGTCGCGGGCGTCGTCATGCACCGGTACCGTCAGGTCGCCGTCGCGCACGCGTTCGGCCACCGCCTGCGAGGCCGCGACGCGGCGGCGCAGCACGCCGGCGATCGACCACGAGAAGACGGCCAGGCCGACGATGGTGGCCACCACCAGCGCCACCAGGGTCTGCAGCGTCGAGGCGGCCTCCTTCTCGATGCCGTCGATGTCCTTGGCCATCGATTCCTGCTGGTAGTCGATGGTCTCGGCCATGGCCCGGAGCAGCTCGTTGCGCACCGGAATCGTCCTATCGACGAGGAAGGCGAAGGCCGCCTCGCGCTGGCCGGCCTCGATCAGCCGGATATTCTCGGCGCCGACCTCCCAGAAGCGAGCCACCATGGGCGGCAGCGCCTTGAAGCGCTCCTTGCCCTCGGCGGTGTAGAGGTCCTTCTCGTAGTCGGCGAGCAGCTTCGCGATCTCCTCGCGCTTCCTGCCGACATCGGCCAGGGTCTCGGCCTGTTCCTGCGGGGTGCGCGACAGCATCATGTGGCGCAGCTGCAGCGACACCCGGGTGACCTGCAGCTCCAGCGAAGCCATGCGGCGCATCTGCGGCACGCGCAGTTTCTCGGTGCGGTCAGCCGATTCCGAGATGTCGCGAAGGTTGACCCAGGCGAATGCGGCTACGCCGGCCAGGGCCAGCGAGAGCACGATCGAGACGAGAGCGAGGCGGCGGGCGATACCCATCGAAGTCAGAAGTGACATGACGATTGCGTGAGGTGGCGTCCGAGGGACAGTTCGTCACTTATCGGTCGTCATGACGTCGACTTGACAGGAGACGCACTTCTTGTGCGTCGGATTCCGCATTTGTCGACTACCTCACTCGTCAACGGGGAGCCCCACCCGTGGGGGCGCCCGCCATCCGCTGCGCCGGCAGCTTCCAGCTCCCGCTGCGAATCTCGGCATGGGTGAGCCGCCGCACCTCGACCGGCGCGATGCCCGAGATTCCGAGCTTGCGCGCCGCGGCGCGGCTGAGGTCGATCACTCGCCCAGGCTTGAAGGGCCCGCGGTCGTTCACCCGCACCACCACCTCGCGCCGGTTCTTCGGGTTGCGCACCAGCGCGTAGCTCGGCAACGGCATGGTCTTGTGGGCCGCCGTCATGGCGTTCATGTCGTAGACCTCACCGGTGGCAGTGCGCCGGCCGTGGAACGGGCGGCCGTACCACGAGGCGATGCCGGTCTCGACGAGCGGCAGATCTTCGTTCTCGGGCTCGTAGACCTCGCCCTTGATCTCGTACGGCAGGTTGGGCGCGCCCTGCGGGATGGCGACCACTCGCGGTACGGCATCGGGCGGATGCGGCCGTGGCGCGGCGGCCGGCGCCGGCGGTGCCTTCGGCGCGGCGGGAGCGGCGACGGGTGTCTCGGCCGGCGCAGGGGTGCTGGCCGGCCAGGGCAGCGGCAGGCCGGGCAGGCGCAGGCTGCTGCAGCCGCCGAGCAAGGCGGCGGCCAGCAGCAGTGCGGCGGCGCTCAGCCTGCGGGCCAGGGAAGATCGATGGGCCATGCCGGCAGTGAACGGCGCGCGGCGCGGGCACTGCAGCGCCGG
>NZ_JBFXIO010000352.1:0-5344 GCF_050175855.1 Piscinibacter sp. | reverse complement strand
GCCGGGCCAGGTGCCGCTGCGGGGCATCGTGCATGCCGCCGGCGTGCTCGATGACGGCCCGCTGCTGATGCAGGACGCACGGCGTTTCGCCCGGGTGCGTCGCGGCAAGGCGGACGGCGCACGCCTTCTGGACACGCTGACGCGAGGGATGGCGCTGGACTTCCTCGTGTTCTTTTCCGCCGCCGGCTCGCTGCTCGGCCCGGCGGGTCAGGGACCCTATGCCGCCGCCAATGCCGAGCTCGACGCCATCGCCGAGGCGCGACGCAGCGCCGGCCTGCCCACGCTGAGCGTGGCCTGGGGGTTGTGGCGCGACGGCGGCATGGGTGCAACGACCATCGCGGCCGGGCACGACGCCTGGACCACGCGGGGCCTGCGCTGGCTGGAGGCCGATACCGCCTTCGCGCAGCTGGAGCGGCTGTGGCGTGACGGCGCCGCCCATGCCGCCGTGCTGCCGATCGACTGGACCCGTTTTCTCGCCGCGGCGCCGGCGGGCCTGGACCTGCACTTCTACGCCGGCCTGGTCCGGGCGCAGGCCGCCGCGAGCGCCACCACAGTCGCCAGCGGCAAGACCAGCCGGGCCGAGGCCTGGATGGCGTTGCCGGCCAGCCAGCGCCGAGGCGCCGTGCTCGCGCACCTGGCCGAGCAGGCTCGCCAGGTCATCGGACTGGCGCCGGACACGCCGCTCGGCGCCGCCGTGCCGCTGAAGGAAGCCGGGCTCGACTCGCTGATGGCCGTGGAGTTGCGCAATCAGCTGACCCGCTCGGTCGGCCGGCCGCTGCCGGCCACGCTGCTGTTCGATCATCCTTCACTGGATGCTCTGGCCGACGAACTGAGCCGCCGGCTCGGGCTGGCCACTGCCGCCGTCGCGACACCGACGCAGGCCGAGCTCGGCGTCGCCGCGCTGAGCGAGGCACAGGCCGAAGCCGAACTGCTGGCCGAACTGGCCGGCCAGTCACCGGCACCACGCCGCTGAACACGATGGCCGACACCGATCTCTCCCCCGTCAAGCGCGCGCTGATCGAGATCCGCGAGCTGCGTGCGCGCGTGGCCGAACTGGAGGCGACGGCACGCGAACCGCTGGCGATCGTCGGCCTCGCGATCCGCGTGCCAGGTGGCGTTGTCGATGTCGCGACCTTCGAACAACTGCTGTGGAACGGCACGGACGCCATCGCGGACATCCCGGCCGACCGCTGGGACATCGACGCCTGGTACGACGCCGACGTGCAGGCGCCGGGCAAGATGACCACCCGGCTGGGCGGCTTCATCGATGGCGTGGACCGGTTCGACGCCGAGTTCTTCGGCATCTCGCCGCTCGAGGCGGCGAGCATGGATCCGCAGCAGCGCCTTGCGCTGGAACTCGCCTGGCACGCACTCGAGGATGCCGGCCATGCGCCAGCCGGGCTGGCCGGCACACGCACCGGTGTCTACCTGGGCATCGCGAACAACGATTACGGGCGCGCCCTGTTCGCCCAGCCCGAACGCATCGACCCCTACTACAGCTCGGGCAACGCGTTCAGCGTCGCTTCCGGCCGCATCGCGTACCTGCTCGGGCTGCAGGGACCGGCGGTGTCGGTGGACACGGCCTGCTCGTCGTCGCTGGTGGCGCTGCACCTGGCCTGCCAGGGCCTGCGCCACGGCGACTGCGACATCGCCCTGGTCGGCGGCGTCAACCTGGTGCTGAGGCCCGAGATCAACGTCAACTTCTCGAAGGCCGGCATGATGGCCGGCGACGGTCGATGCAAGACCTTCGACGCCGCTGCCGACGGCTACGTGCGCGGCGAAGGTGGCGTGATGCTGGTGGTGCGCCGTCTCGCCGATGCGCGTGCCGACGGCGATCGCATCCTCGCACTCGTGCGCGGCACGGCGGTGAACCAGGACGGCCGCAGCAACGGCCTGACCGCGCCGAATGGCCCGGCGCAGGAGGCGGTGATCCGGGCCGCGCTCGAGGCGGCCGGGGTCGTCGCCGGCGACGTCGGCTATGTCGAAGCGCACGGCACCGGCACGCCGTTGGGCGATCCGATCGAGGTCAACGCGCTCGGGGCCGTGCTCGGTGACGGTCGGGAGGCCAACCGGCCACTGGCCATCGGCTCGGTGAAGACGAACATCGGCCACCTGGAGGCTGCGGCGGGCCTCGCCGGGCTGGCCAAGGCGGTGCTGGTGCTGCGCAAGGGCGAGATTCCTCCGCACCTGCACCTGCAGCAGCTCAACCCCTACATCGACTGGGCATCGCTGGCGCTGGCCGTGCCCACGCAGACCACGCCCTGGCCGGCCGGCGCACCGCGCATTGCCGGGATCAGCTCGTTCGGGTTCAGCGGTACCAACGCCCACGTGCTGATCGAGGCCGGCCCGCCGGACGAGAAGGAGGAGGCCGCGTCCGACACGACCGCTGGTCGATCGCGGCCGCCACAGCTCCTGCCGCTGTCGGCGCGCGACCCGGCGGCCCTGCAATCGCTGGTCGGCGCCTATCGGCTGCGGCTGGCCGACTGCGACGAAGCCACGCTGCCCGACCTGTGCTTCACCGCCGGCGCCGGCCGGACCCACCAGCCGCTGCGCCTGGCGGCCCAGGGCGACGATGCGGCCGCGCTGGAGGCCGCGCTGGCGGCCTGGCAGCGCGGCGAGCCGCACCCGGCGCTGACCGAGGGCCGCATCGGCGCCGAAGCGCCGCGCATCGCCTTCCTGTTCCCGGGTCAGGGCCCGCAGTACGTCGGCATGGGACGCGAACTCTACGAGGCCGCGCCGGCCTTCCGCGAGGCCTTCGACCGTTGCTGCGATGCGCTGGATGCACTGCTGCCGCAGCCGCTGCGACCGATCGTGTTCGGCGAGCCTGGAACGGCCGGCCTGCTCGACGAGACGCAGTATGCGCAGCCGGCGATGTTCGCCATCGAGGTGGCACTGGCCACGCTGTGGCGCAGCTGGGGCGTCGAACCGGTGGCGGTGATGGGCCACAGCTTCGGCGAATACGCCGCGGCCTGTGTGGCCGGTGCGATCTCGATTGCCGACGGCGCGCGCATGGTGGCCGCCCGCGGCCGCCTGGCCCAGGGACTGCCGCGCGACGGCGCGATGATGGTCGTCGAGGCCGACGAGGCCGCGGTTGCCGCGGCGATCGGGCGCCAGGGCGGCAGGGTCGCGATCGCGGCGGTCAACGGCGCCGCCAACACGGTCATCAGCGGCGAACGCAGCGCCGTCGAGGCGATCGCCCAGGGCTTCGCGGCGGGTGGCGCACGCACCAAGCCGCTGCGCGTCTCGCATGCCTTCCACTCGCCCCTGATGGACCCGGTGCTCGACGCCTTCGAGTCCGCGCTGGAAGGCGTCGTCTATGCCGAGCCGGAGCTCGCGTTGATCTCCAACCTGTCGGGCCGGCTCGCCAACCGCGCATCGATCGGCTCGGCCGCCTACTGGCGGCGCCACCTGCGCGAGCCCGTGCGTTTCGCCGACTCGATCCATGCGCTCGCTGCGCAGGGCATCACGCACTACATCGAGATGAGCCCGCACCCGGTGCTGCTCGGCATGGGCTCGGAACTGCTCGGAACCGGGCAATGGCTGCCGTCGCTGCGCGAAGGACGCGGGGCCTGGCCCACGCTGTTCGACGGCCTGCAAGCGCTGTACTGCAGCGGCGCCGACATCGACTGGGCGCAGTTGCATCGCGGGCGCCGGGCGCGACGCGTGCCGGCGCCTGGCTATCCCTTCCAGCGCAAGCGCCACTGGATCGATGCCGAGTCGGCAACGCCCGCCGGCGGCCCCTCGGCCGCGCAACGCTGGCAGCAGATGGCCAACGCGCTGGATCGCCAGTCCGACCGCGCTCCTATCGGCCTGGATGTCGCCTCCTACCCGGCCAAGTGGGCGTTGCTGGCCCGTCTGACACGCGCCCACGCGCTGCAGACCATGCGCCAGGCGGGTCTGTTCGCGGCGGCCGGCGAGCGCCGCCGCCTGGCCGACGTGCGCGAGACCGCAGGCATTGCCGCGGCCTATCAGCATCTGCTGCAGCGCTGGCTGCGCGGCCTGGTTGCCGACGGCCTGCTGCGCGAAGAAGGCGGCGAGTTCGTCGCCGTCGCTGCGCTTCCGGCACCGGCGCTCGAGGCCCTGTGGACGGAGGTCGAGCGCGAGTTCGCCGACAACGCCCCGCTGCTGGCCTACGTGCGTCATTGCGGAAGTCTGGTCGGCGATGTGCTGCGCGGCCGCGAGAGTCCGCTGGAGACCCTGTTCCCCGGCGGCTCCTTCGATCTGGCCCGTGACCTGTACGAGCGCTCCGCGACGATGCGCTACATCAACCAGCTGGCCGCCGCCGCCTTCGAATCGCTCGGCGCCGCGGTGCCGGTGGGCCGCGTTCTGCGCGTGATGGAGATCGGCGCGGGCACCGGCGGCACCAGTTCGTCCCTGCTGCCGGCACTGCCGGCCGACCGATTCCGCTACAGGTTCACCGACGTCAGCGATGCTTTCCTCGCGGAAGCCCGTCGACGCTTCGCCGCGTGGCCCGGCGTCGAGTTCGGACTGTTCGACCTCGAGAAGCCGCTGGACGAGCAGGCACTGGCGCCAGGCAGCGTCGACGTGATCGTCGCCGCCAACGCCGTTCACGCGGTGAAGGACCTGCGCGGCGCGCTGACCCGCCTGCGCAGCCTGCTGGCACCCGGCGGCGTGCTGGTGCTGGTCGAGTCGACCGTGCACTTCGAGTACTTCGACATGACCACCGGTCTGATCGAAGGCTGGCAGCATTTCGCCGACGACCTGCGTGGCGACAACCCGCTGCTGGCGCCCGACCTGTGGCAGTCCGCCTTGCTCGCTGCCGGCTTCGCGCGAGCCGGCGCCTGGCCGCCGGCGGGGTCGGCGGCAGAGGCGATGGGGCAGCACGTGGTGGTCGCGCAGGTACCAGGCGACGGTGTCGCCGCCACGGCATCGGCCGACGCCGACTTGACGGCCGCCGCGGCCGGCCAGGCCGACCGGCAGACCGCGGCAGCGGTGCCGGCGTGGCGCCCCAGCTTCGACGCCGCGGTGCCGGCGCAGCGGCTCGACCTGCTGCGCGAACTGGTGCGTGCCCAGGTGATGCAGGTGATGCGCCTGGACACGGCCTCGCCACCCGCGCTGCACGACCGGCTGATGGACCTGGGCATGGACTCCCTGATGGCCGTGCAGCTTCGCAACGGTCTGGGCCGCGCGCTGGAGCTGCCCCGTGCGCTGCCCTCGACGCTGATGTTCGACCATCCGACCATCGACGCCATCGCCCGACACCTGCTCGAGCGCCTCGCGCCCGAGGCCGTCGCGCCGGCACCACCGGCCTCCGCACGAACAGCGGCGGCACCGGCACTGGGCGCCGCCGACGTTGCCGACCTGAGCGACAGATCGGAAGAGC
>NZ_JBFXIO010000351.1:0-5355 GCF_050175855.1 Piscinibacter sp. | reverse complement strand
CTGGTTCGGGGAGGCGCGCGCCATCGGCGAGGCGCTGGCGTCGGCCAGGCGCGTGCGCAGCGTCGCCGAGCCGCACCTCGCGCCCTGGCTGGAGCGCTGGGCGGATTGCGAGCCGGCGCCGCGCCTGCTCCCCCTCGTCGAGCGCCGCTGCGACTCGTTCTCTCAGTGGTGGACTCGCTCGATGCGCGGCATCCGCTCGGTCGACGAGCTGCTCGCCACGCGGGCCGACACCCTGGAGCTCTTCGAATGAACGACATCGTGCTGGTGACCGGCGCGAGCGGCGGCATCGGCCGCGCGCTGGCGCAGACCCTCTCGGCGCAGGGCGCGCGCGTGGTGGCCGTGGGCCGCGATGCAGCGCGGCTGGCGGAGGTGCCGGCCACGCTGCGCGTGGCGGCCGATACCACCACACCCGCAGGCGCGGCGCTCGCCGTCGCCGCCACGCGCGAGGCGCTGGGCGCCGCGCCGGCGCGGCTGGCGCATTGCGTCGGCAGCACGCTGATCGCGCCGCTGCACCGCACGAAGCCGGAGGCCTACCGCGAACTGATGCGCGTGAACCTCGACAGCGCGGTCTTCGTGCTGCAGGCGTGGATCGGCGCGCTGGAGGGCGGCGCGGGTGCGGCGGTGTTCGCCAGCTCGGTGGTGTCGCGCATCGGCGTGGCCAACCACGAGGCGATCGCCGCGGCCAAGGGTGGCGTCGAGGCGCTGGTGCGCAGCGCCGCCGCCACCTATGCGGCGCAGGGCGTGCGCGTCAACGCCGTGGCGCCCGGCATGACCGAGACGCCGATGACCGCCGCCATGCTCAAGGTGCCGGCGCTGCGCGAAGGCGCAGGCAAGCAGTACCCGCTCGGCGGCGTGCAGAGCGCGGAGCAGGTGTCGGACGTCATGGCCTGGCTGCTCGGCGAGGGCGCTGCGAGG
Source organism: Piscinibacter sp. (assembly GCF_050175855.1). Classification (GTDB taxonomy): domain Bacteria; phylum Pseudomonadota; class Gammaproteobacteria; order Burkholderiales; family Burkholderiaceae_C; genus Piscinibacter. The sequence goes on along the minus strand of NZ_JBFXIO010000351.1, from coordinate 4,440 downwards.
CTGACCGGCCAGGTGATCCCGGTCGATGGCGGCTTCACCAGCGTACGCCCGCTGGTAAAGTGAACGCGCCGGCCGCGCTGGTCTGGTTCAAGCGCGACCTGCGCCTGCGTGACCACGCGCCGCTGGCCGAGGCGGGCCGCTTCGAGCGCGCGCTGGCGCTGTTCGTGATCGAGCCGGAGTGGCTCGGCAGCCCCGAGTGCGATGCGCGCCACGTGCGCTTCCTGCTCGATGCGCTGGCGCCGCTGCGCGACGGCCTGGCCGCGCGCGGGCTGCCGCTGTTGGTGCGCATCGGCTCCGCGGTGGAAGTGTTGACGGAGCTGCGCCGCGAGTTCGCCTTCACCCATCTCCTCAGCCACGAGGAAACCGGCCCCGGCTGGAGCTACACACGCGACCGCGCCGTGGCCGCCTGGTGCCGCGCCGAGGGCGTGGTCTGGCAGGAGTTCGCCCAGACCGGCGTGGTGCGCCGGCTGCGCAGCCGCGCCGGCTGGGCGGGGCGCTGGGCGCAACGCATGAGTGCACCGGAGGCGGTGCTGCCCGGCGGCTTCGCGGCGCCGCCGGGCATGGCGCCATCGCCTCTGCCGACGCTGCGCGATCTCGGCCTGCACGGCATCGACGCCCGCGTGCCGCCAGCTGGCGAGCGCGTGGCCTGGGCGATGCTGGAGAGCTTCCTCGCCGGCCGCGGGCGCGACTACCGCCACGCGTTGTCCAGCCCCGTCACCGCGGCCGAAGGCTGCAGCCGGCTCAGCGAGCACCTCGCCTTCGGCACGATCTCGATGCGCTGCGTGCACCAGGCCACCGAGGCCGTGATCCGATCGACGCCCGATCGCACGCTGGCCCACGCGCTGCGCGGCTTCGCCGGCCGGCTGCGCTGGCACTGCCACTTCATGCAGAAGCTGGAAGACGAGCCGGCCATCGAGTTCCGCAACTTCTCGCGCGCCTGCGATGGCCTGCGCGAGGACGCCTTCGACCGCGAGCGCTTCGAGGCCTGGTGCGAAGGCCGCACCGGCTTCCCGATGGTCGACGCCTGCATGCGCCAGCTGCGCGCCACCGGCTGGATCAACTTCCGCATGCGCGCGATGCTGGTCAGCTTCGCGGCCTACCACCTCTGGCTGCACTGGCGCGAGCCGGGGCTGTTCCTCGCGGGCCAGTTCCTCGACTTCGAGCCGGGCATCCACTGGAGCCAGATGCAGATGCAGTCGGGCACCACCGGCATCAACACGCTGCGCATCTACTCCCCGGCCAAGCAGGCGCGCGACCACGACCCCACCGGCGAGTACGTGCGCCGCTGGGTGCCGGAGATCGGCACCCCGGCGTATCCGAAGCCGATCGTCGACGAGCGCGAGGCGCTGGCCTTCGCGCGCGAGCGGCTGTTCGGCCTGCGCGGCACCGCGCAGGCGAAGCGCGAAGCCGATGCGATCCAGGCGAAGCACGGCTCGCGCAGGAGCGGCCTGCCGCCTTCGGGCATGAGGGTTCGGCGCACCAAGCGGCCGCCGGTGGGGCAGGGCGAACTCTTCTGAACGCCGCTCAGCCGCGGTGGCCGAGGCGGTGCGAAACCGCAGCGGCGGCCTCACGCACCGCGGCGGCCAGCGGCGACTCCCAGGTGGCGGGGAACACGTCCTCGTGCCCGAGCGCGGTGATCACGAGGGCCGGCCTGCCCTCGTGGTCGAAGGCCGGCGCGCTGAAGGCGTTGACGCCGGGGATGGGCCGGCCGAGCGCGCGCGTCACGCCGTGGCGCTTCCATTCGGCGGCGATCAGCTCGAGCTCGCGGTCCACGTCCTTCACCGGCGTGCGGTCGGCGCGGCGCGGTTCGCCCTGCGGACCGGCCAGGACTTCCTTGATGCTGCGTGCCGGCAGCACGGCGGCGAAGGCCCGGCCGGTGGCCGTGCCCAGCAGCGACATCACCGTGCCGGCGCGCATGTTCACATGCAGCGGCTGGCTGCCCTCGATCACGCGCACGATGGTCGGGCCGAAGTTGGCCCACACCGCGATCGCCACCGTCTGGTCGATCGCCTGCGAGAGCGACTCCGCCACCGGAGTGGCGGCCTTGAGCGGATCGAGCTGGTGCAGGCAGGCCAGGCCCAGCTGCAGAGCGGCCGGGCCGAGGGCGTAGCGCCCGCTGGAGGCATCCTGCTCGATCAGCCCGAGCCGGCCGAAGCTCACCAGGTAGGGGTGGGCGCGCGAGGCGGGCAACTCGGCCGCCGCGGCCAGGTCCTTCAGTGACATCGGCGCGCCATGCTGGCCGAGCGCGATCAGCAGGCGCCCGCCCACCTCCACCGACTGCACCGCCCGCTGCTCCCGGATCACGATTTGTTCCATGCAAACAAGTTTGACATAGCGCAATGTGAGTCGTAAAGTGCGAACTCGTTTGCAATGAACAAACCATCGCACCCATGACCCAGAAAGCCTTCGCCAGCCAGGCCGACCTCGAGGAGAAGAAGGTCAGCTTCACCAAGCTGTCCGACAACGCCTATGCCTACACCGCCGAGGGCGACCCCAACACCGGCGTGATCGTCGGCGACGACGCGGTGCTGGTGCTCGACACGCAGGCCACGCCGGTGATGGCGCAGGACGTCATCCGGCGCATCCGCGAGGTGACCGACAAGCCGATCCAGTACGTGCTGCTGACGCACTACCACGCGGTGCGCGTGCTGGGTGCTTCGGCCTACCAGCCCCAGCAGATCATCGCCAGCCAGGACACCTACGACCTGATCGTCGAGCGCGGCGAGCAGGACAAGGCCAGCGAGATCGGCCGCTTCCCGCGCCTGTTCCGCAACGTCGAGAGCGTGCCGCCAGGCCTGACCTGGCCGACCATCACCTTCACCGGCAAGATGACCTTGTGGCTGGGCAAGCTCGAAGTGCAGCTGCTGCAGCTCGGCCGTGGCCACACCAAGGGTGACACGGTGGCCTGGCTGCCGCAGCAGAAGATTCTCTTCAGCGGCGACCTGGTGGAGTTCGATGCCACGCCCTACGCCGGCGACGCGTACTTCAAGGACTGGCCGCAGACCTTGGACAACATCGCCGCGCTCAAGCCCGAGAAGCTGGTGCCCGGCCGCGGCGCGGCGCTCACCACGCCCGAGCAGGTGCAAGCGGGTCTGGCCGGCACGCGCGCCTTCATCGCCGACGTCTACGAGAGCGTGAAGTCCGGCGTGGCCGCCGGCGAGGACCTCAACGCCGTCTACAAGAGCACCTATGCCCGGCTGGCGCCGAAGTACGGCCAATGGGTGATCTTCGACCACTGCATGCCCTTCGACGTGACACGCTGCTACGACGAGGTGACGCAGTACCCCGACCCGCGCATCTGGACCGCCGAGCGCGACCGCCAGATGTGGCAGGCCCTGGAGTCTTGAGGAGGCGAATCATGGGTATTCAACGCATCCACCACGTGGCCTACCGCTGCCGCGACGCGAAGGAAACCGTCGAGTGGTACGGCAAGCACCTCGGCATGGGCTTCGTGCTCGCGATCGCCGAAGACCAGGTGCCTTCCACCAAGGCGCCCGATCCGTACATGCACGTCTTCCTCGACGCCGGCGCGGGCAACATCCTGGCCTTCTTCGAGATCCCGAACTCGCCGCCGATGGGCAAGGATCCCAACACGCCGGAGTGGGTGCAGCACATCGCCTTCAAGGTGGGCTCGATGGACGAGCTGCTGGCCACCAAGGGCAAGCTGCAGGCCGCGGGCATCGATGTCATCGGTCCTACCGACCACACGCTGTTCCGGTCGATCTACTTCTTCGACCCGAACGGCCATCGCGTCGAGCTGGCAGCCGACACGGCCACGCCCGAAATGAACGCCAAGCTCGACGAGGTGAAGTGGGCGATGCTCGACGAGTGGGCGAAGACCCGGCGCGCGCCCAAGCACGCGGCATGGATGCACGAGAAGGAATTCAAGGCCTGAGCCCGCGCCGATGCTGAGCACCTACACCTATCCGAAGTTTGCCTACCGGCGCCCTGCGGAGCTCGACCAGCCCGGCGCGGTGGACCGGCATCCCGTCGTCGTGGTCGGCGCTGGCCCAGTGGGTCTCGCTGCGGCCATCGACCTGGCGATGCAGGGCCAGCGCGTGCTGCTGCTCGACGACGACGACACGGTCAGCGTCGGCTCACGCGGGCTGTGCTACGCCAAGCGCGCGCTGGAGATCCTCGACCGGCTCGGCTGCGGTGATGCGGTGGTCGACAAGGGCGTGACCTGGAACGTCGGCCGCACCTTCTTCGGCCGCGACGAGGTGTTCCGCTTCAACCTGCTGCCCGAGGCCGACCACCACCGGCCCGGCATGGTGAACCTGCAGCAGTACTACCTCGAAGAGTTCCTGGTGAAGCGCGCGGAGCAGCTGCCGAACCTGGAGCTGCGCTGGAAGCACAAGGTCACCGGCGTCACGCCGAAGGACGCGGGCGCGCGGCTGCAGGTCGAGACGGCCGACGGGGCATATGCACTGGACGCCGACT
>NZ_JBFXIO010000350.1:0-5355 GCF_050175855.1 Piscinibacter sp. | reverse complement strand
TGGCCGAGCAACTCACCTGGGACGTGCTGCCGGCCGAGCTGACGGCCGAGGAACTGGCCGAGTCGGGCGTGGCTGCCGATGCGGCGACGGCCGAAGCGCCGGCGCCGGCTGCCGCCGCGCTGGCCACGACGGGCACCGAAGCCGCCTTCAACAGCGCGCAGTACAACGCCACGCTGCCACCCTGGTCGGCCGCGCATGCCTACACCAACCTCTACGGCCCCAAGGCCGCGGAGAAGAGCGTCACCGCCACGGTGGTGGGCAACGTGCGCGTCACCGAGGTCGGCAAGGAGTACGACACCCACCACATCGTGCTCGACTTCGGCGCCATGCCCTTCCCGGTGCTGGAAGGCCAGAGCATCGGCATCGTGCCGCCGGGCACGGATGCGAGCGGCCGGCCGCACCATGCGCGCCAGTACTCGATCGCCAGCCCGCGCAACGGCGAGCGGCCGGGCTACAACAACGTCTCGCTGACCATCAAGCGGGTGCTCGAAGACCACCAGGGCAAACCGGTGCGCGGCGTGGCCAGCAACTACATGTGCGACCTGAAGGTGGGCGACACGGTGCAGGTGATCGGCCCGTTCGGCACCACCTTCCTGATGCCCAACCACCCGAAGAGCCACATCGTGATGATCTGCACTGGCACCGGCAGCGCGCCGATGCGGGCGATGACCGAGTGGCGCCGGCGCCTGCGCCAGTCGGGCAAGTTCGAGGGGGGCAAGCTGATGCTCTTCTTCGGCGCGCGCACGAAGGAGGAACTGCCCTACTTCGGCCCGCTGCAGAACCTGCCCAAGGACTTCATCGACATCAACTTCGCCTTCAGCCGCACCGCAGGCGCGCCCAAGCGCTACGTGCAGGACGCGATGCGCGAGCGCGCCGCCGACCTGGCCCCGCTGCTGGCCGATCCCAACGCCTACTTCTTCGTGTGCGGCCTGAAGGCGATGGAAGAAGGCGTGGTCGCCACGCTACGCGACGTGGCACGCGGCGCCGGGCTGGACTGGGACACGGTGGGCGCGGCGATGAAGCGCGAAGGCCGCCTGCACCTCGAAACGTATTGACCCGCAGACGCATGGACACCCTGCGCATCGAACCCCGCGCCCCCGGCGTGGCCCAGGTGACGATGGCCCGCGAGGCCGTCTTCAACGCCTTCGACGAGGCGATGATCGGCGAGCTCGACGCCGCCTTCGCGCAGCTGGAAGCCGACGACACCGTGCGCGTGATCGTGCTGTCCGGTGCCGGCAAGCATTTCAGCGCCGGCGCCGACCTGCAGTGGATGCAGCGCGCCAGCAGCGCGAGCCAGGAGTGGAACCTCGCCGATGCGCGCCGCTTCGCGGCGATGCTCGCGCGCATCGAGGCCTGTGCAAAGCCCACGGTGGCACGCGTGCAGGGCGCGGCGCTGGGCGGCGGCGTGGGCCTGGCCTGCGCCTGCGACATCGCCATCGCGGCCGACGACGCGAGCTTCTCGGTCAGCGAAGCGAAGTTCGGCATCCTGCCGGCGGTGATCGGGCCCTACGTGGTCAACGCGGTCGGCAAGCGGCAGGCGAAGCGCCTGGCACTGACCACCGAGCGCATCCGCGCCGGCGAGGCGCTGGCCATCGGCCTGGTGCAACAGGTCGTCGCCCGCGAGCAGCTCGACTCCGCGGTCGACGCCGCGATCCAGAACCTGCTCGCCGGCGGCCCGGCCGCCCAGCGCGAGATCAAGCAGCTATTCGCGCAGCTCGAAGTCGGGCCGATCACGCCCGCGGTGCGCGAACTCACCGCCGCCACCATCGCCCGCGTGCGCGGCACCGACGAGGCCCGCGAGGGCTTCGCCGCCTTCATGGCCAAGCGGCCGGCCAACTGGATTCCCCGATGAGCATCGATCTTCGCAACGCGCCCGTGCTGGTGGTGGGCGCCGGCATCATGGGTGCCGGCATCGTGCAGGTGGCGGCGCTGGCCGGCCACCGCGTCATGCTCTATGACACGCGCGCGGGCGCGGCCGCGCAGGCGCTCGACAAGCTCGCCGGCACGCTGAAATCGCTGGTCGACAAGGGCAAGCTCGCGGCCGATGCGGCGCAGGCGGCGATGGCGCGCATGGTCGCCGTCGATTCGCTCGCGCAGGCGCGCGAGTCGGGCCTGGTGGTCGAGGCGATCGTCGAGAACCTCGACGCCAAGCGCGCGCTGTTCCGCGAGCTCGAAGGCCTGCTGGCGCCCGAGGCGGTGCTGGCCACCAACACCTCGTCGATCAGCGTCACCGCCATCGCCAACGGCCTGGCGCATCCGCAGCGCCTGGTCGGCATGCACTTCTTCAACCCGGTGCCGCTGATGAAGCTGGTCGAGGTGGTGCACGGCCTGCAGACCGACGCCGCGGTGGCCGAGGCGATCTTCGCGCTGAGCCAGACCTGGGGCAAGGTGCCGGTGCACGCGAAGAGCACGCCGGGTTTCATCGTCAACCGCATCGCGCGCCCCTTTTACGCCGAGACGCTGGCACTGCTGCAGGAGCAGGCGGCCACGCCGCAGGTGCTGGATGCCTGCCTGAAGGCAGCCGGCTTCCGCATGGGGCCGTGCGAGCTGATGGACCTGATCGGCCACGACACGAATTTCGCGGTCACCAACTCCGTTTACGCGGCCAACTTCTTCGACAAGCGCTACGTGCCCTCGCTGGTGCAGGGCGAGATGGTGGCCGGCGGCCTGCTCGGCCGCAAGAGTGGCCGCGGCTTCTACGCCTACGGCGAAGGCGGCGGCGTGCCGCCGCTGCCGGTGGCGGTGCACGAGGCACCGGCCACGGCGCGGCAGGTGACGGTGCATGGCGTCGGGCCCATCGCCGATCATCTCGAGCACGCCGCCATCGCCGCGCTCGCGCCGCAGGGCTGGGGCCCGGCGCGCGACCTGGCCAGCGACTGGATCGGCCTGACCGTCGACGGCGCGCACCTCGTGCTCACCGACGGACGCAGCGCCCAGCAGCTGGCGCGTGAACTCGGCGCGGCCGACGTGGCGGTGTTCGACCGCCCTGTGGCGCTGCCCATCGCGCCGGGCAGCGCGCTCGCCTACGCGGTGGCACCTTCGGCCCATGCGGCCTGGCGCACCCAGGCCGGCGCCTGGCTGGCCGCGCTCGGCTTCACGCCGCTGCCGCTGGCCGATGCGCCGGGCCTGGTGGTGGCGCGCACCGTGGCGATGCTGATCAACGAAGCCGCCGATGCGGTGCTGCAGGGCGTGTGCGACGAGGCCGGCGCCGATGCGGCGATGAAGCTCGGCGTGAACTACCCGGCCGGGCCGTTCGAGTGGCTCAAGGGCTGGAGCGTCGACGGCGTGGCCGCCGTGATCCACGCGCTCGACGCCGAGTACCGCGGCGAGCGCTACCGCCTCAGCCCCTGGCTGCGCCGCCGCGCCCATCGTTCGTCATGAAGTTTGCGGAGTTCAGCGTGGGCCAGGTGATCGAAGCCGGCCCCTATGAGGTGAGCGAGGAGGAGATCGTCCGCTTCGCCACGCAGTACGACCCGCAGTGGTTCCACACCGATGCGAGCGCCGCCGCGAAGGGCCGCTTCGAGGGCCTGATCGCCAGCGGCTGGCACACCTGCGGCATCGCGATGCGCCTCGTGGCCGATGCGGCGCTGGCCGGCAGCGAATCGTTCGCCTCGCCGGGGCTGGCCTACGTGAAGTGGCCGCACCCGGTGCGCCCGGGTGACCGGCTCAGCGTGCGCGCCACGGTGGTGGAGACGCGCCGCTCCAAGGGCAAGGCCGGCCTGGGCATCCTGCGCTGGCGGTGGCAGCTCTTCAACCAGCACGGCACCGAGGTGCTGGACCTCGAGGCCACCAGCCTGTTCGATCTCTCCGTCGCGGCCGCCTGATCAGCCGCGCCCGTACCAGCGCTGCGCGAACACCGCCAGCCCGCTGGCCACCGAGGCGAAGCGGTCGCCGCGAACCTGGCGCGCCGCCGGGAAGGCGGCGGCGATTCGCTGCGCGAGCAGCCGCAATCCGGTGGAGCCGCCGGTGAAGTACAGCGCGTCGATCGCCTCCGGCGCCAGCCCGGCCTGGCGAACGGTCTCGCGCGCGGCGGCGACGATGCGTTCGATGTCGGCGTCGAGTGCGGCCACGGCCTGCGGCTCGCTCAACTCCACCGTCAGCCGGCGCTCGACGTGCGAGAGGTCGATGGTGGTGCGGCCGCCCTCCGCCACGGCGATCTTGGCGTCTTCGGCGCGCGCGGCGAGTTCGTGGCCGAGCCGCTCGTCGACCACGATCATCAGCCGGTCGTGGTGGCGCGTGTCGGCGTAGAAGCCGCGCATGCCGCGCAGTTCGGCCACGCGCGCCGGGTTGTAGACGGTGTTGATCAGGTGCCAGGTGGCGAGGTCGAAGTAGACGCCGCTGGGCACCTCGCGCGGCGGCGCGCCACCGATGCTCGGGCCGAACGCGCCGTAGCCGAACTCGGGCAGGATGGCGGCGAGTTCGACACGGCGGTCGAAGTCGGTGCCGGCGATATGCACGCCGTGGTTGGCGAGGATGTCGTCCTTGCGCTCCAGGCGCTTCGCCCGCTCGGGGCCGACACGCACCACCGAGAAGTCCGAGGTGCCGCCGCCGATGTCGGCCACCAGCACCACCTCTTCATGGGCGATGCCGCGTTCGTGGTCGAAGGCCGCGGCGATCGGCTCGTACTGGAAGTGGATGTCGGCGAAGCCCACCTGCCGCGCCGCCGCCTCCAGCGCCGCCTGCGCCTGCGCGTCGCGCGCCGGGTCGTCGTCGACGAAGAACACCGGGCGGCCGAGCACCGCTCGGTCGATCGGCGCCTGCGCATCGGCCTCGGCGCAGCGCTTCAGGTGGCGCAGGTAGCCGGCCACGATGTCGAGGTACTTCACGCCGCGGCCGCCACCGACGTCGGTGGTCTGCTCGATCAGGCTGCTGCCGAGGATGCTCTTCATCGAGCGCATCAGGCGGCCGTCCAGCCCGTCGACGTAGGCGGCCACCGCGGCGCGACCGAAGGCGCGCGGCGGGCCGTCGTGCTCGGGGCCTTCGACGAAGTAGAAGACCGCCGTCGGCATGGTGGTGTGGCCGGGCTCGAGCTCGACCAGGCGCATGCCGCGCGCCGCGTCGGGCGTCACGGGAATCGCCACGGCGGAGTTGGAGGTGCCGAAGTCGATGGCGCAATACATGGCATCTGCCGCAGGCGGCCGGTTTGCGAGGGGCGCGATTGTAGGGGTGTCATCCGCCGAGGCCACAATCCGCGCCGAGATGGACCGTCGCCACGCCCTCGCCCACCTCGGCCGCCAGGCCGCTGCCGTCGCGCTGTGGCAGTTGTTCGGGCCGGCCCAGGCGCAGGCGCCGGCGCGCTGGCCGGCGAACGCGGGCGACCCGTTCACGCTCGGCGTGGCCAGCGGCATGCCGCGG
>NZ_JBFXIO010000349.1:0-5357 GCF_050175855.1 Piscinibacter sp. | reverse complement strand
GCGCCGCGCCGCCGGCCGCCCCGAGCGGGCCAACGACGTCAAGCTCTCGCGCGGCGGCATCCGCGAGATCGAGTTCATCGTGCAGCTGCTGCTGGTGGTGCGCGGCGGGCAGTTCCCGGAGATGCGCACGCGCTCGACGCTGAAGGCGCTGTCGCGCCTGGCTGCGGCCGGGCTGATGAAGCCGGAAAGCGCCGCGCGGCTGGCCGACGCCTACGTGTTCCTGCGCCGCGTCGAGCACCGCATCCAGTACCTCGACGACCAGCAGACCCACCTGCTTCCCACCGGCGACGGCGACCTCAACTGGATTGCGCGCAGCCTCGGGCTGACCTGCAATGCCGACGCCTGCGAGCTGCTCGACCGCCTCGGCGAGATGCGCGAGTTCGTGGCGCTCGAGTTCGACGCCCTGCTGCACGACGGCCGCGACGGCGGCAAGGGCAACGGCGGCTGCAAGACCTGCGGCAACCCGCCGCCGCCGCTGGACAGCGAGGCCTTCGCCGAGAAACTGCCCGCCGAGCTGGCCGAACGCGTGCGCCACCTGTGCGCACAGCCGAAGATCCAGGCGCTGCGCGAGGAAAGCAAGGCGCGCCTGGGCCGGCTGATCGCCCGCGCCGCCCTGGCCGCGCGCAACGGCGACTGCACGATGGAAGCCGCGCAACGCTTCGTCGACTGGGTCGAGCCGCTGCTGCGCCGCGAGAGCTACCTGGCGCTGCTGGTCGAGCGCCCCGAGGTGCAGAACCGCCTGCTGCGCCTGCTCGGCCTGGCGCGCTGGCCGATGCGCTACCTGATGCGCCACCCCGGCGTGATCGACGAACTGGCCGACGAGCGGCTGCTGCACAACCGCTTCGACGCCGCCGAGTTCGCCGCCGAGCTGGAGGCCCGCCACGAGGCCTGGGAGCGCTCCGGCCAGGCCGACCCGGAGGCCCTGCTCGACACGCTGCGCCGCGCCCACCACGCCGAGGTGTTCCGCACCCTGGTGCGCGACGTCGAGTCGCACATCACGGTCGAGGAAGTCGCCGACGAGCTCTCCGCGCTGGCCGACGCCACGCTGGCGCGCACGCTGGCCTGGGCCTGGAAGCACCTCAAGCAGGCCCATCGCCCCGAGCCGCGCTTCGCGGTGATCGCCTACGGCAAGCTCGGCGGCAAGGAGCTGGGTTACGGCAGCGACCTCGACGTGGTCTTCCTCTACGACGACGACGACGAGCGCGCCCCCGAGGTCTACGGCGCCTTCACGCGCAAGCTGATCGGCTGGCTGACGCTGCGCACCGCCGCCGGCGAACTGTTCGAGATCGACACCGCGCTGCGCCCGAACGGCAACTCGGGGATGCTGGTCACCTCGATGGCCTCGTTCGAGAAGTACCAGACCGGCCGCGGCAGCAACACGGCATGGACCTGGGAACACCAGGCGCTGACGCGCGCCCGCTGGTGCGCCGGCCTGGCCGATCTGGCCCCGCGCTTCGAGGCGGTGCGGCGCGCCGTGCTGGCCGCACCGCGCGACCATGCCGCGCTGCGCGAGGAGGTGCGCGTGATGCGCGACAAGCTGCGCGCCGCGCGGCCGGTGCGCGCCGAGCTGTTCGACGTCAAGCACAGCCCGGGCGGCATGGTCGACGTGGAGTTCGCGGTGCAGTACCTCGTGCTCGCGCACAGCGCCGCGCATCCCGGGCTGCTCGACAACAAGGGCAACATCGCGCTGCTGCAGCGGGCGCAGGAAGCCGGCCTGCTGCCCGACCTTGTCGGCACGCGCGCGGCCGACGCCTACCGCGAACTGCGCCGCGCCCAGCACCGCGCGCGGCTGGACGAGCAGCCCACGCAGGTCGATCCCGCCACGCTCGCCGAGCACCGCGACGCCGTCCTCGCCCTGTGGCGCACGGTGTTCGGTTGAGCGCCACACCGGCTCCGCGCGCCTGGCTCGCGCTGACACTGCTGCTCGTGCTCGCCGCGATCGGCGGCTGGTGGCTGCCGCGAAGCGCGATCGACTGGCAGCCGGCGCTGGCCGCACGAGAGCCCTGGCGGGCGCTGAGCGCCGCCGCGGTGCACTACAGCGGCCTGCACCTGGGCGCCAACCTCGCCGGCGCGGCGCTGGTCGGCGCGCTCGGCGTGGTAGCGCGCGTGCCGCTGGCCATCGTGCTGGCCTGGCTGGTGGCCTGGCCGCTCACCCACCTCGGCCTGCTGATGCGCCCCGACCTGCTTCACTACGGCGGCCTGTCGGGCGTGCTGCATGCCGGCGTGGCGGCAGCCGCCCTCTGGCTGGTGGCGCGCGACCGTGGCCGCCGACAGCTGATCGGCGCGGCCATCCTGGCGGTGCTGCTGGTCAAGATCCTCGGCGAATCGCCCTGGGGGCCGGCCGTGCAGACCCGCGAGGGCTGGGACATCGCCGTCGCCCCCTTCGCCCATGCCAGCGGTGCCCTGTGCGGGCTGCTGTGTGCACGCCTGGCCCTGCTGATTCCGAACGCTTCCCGACATGACAACTGAACGCAAGCTCCGCCTCGACACCCTGGCCATCACCTCGCTGGTGCTGTGCTGCTTCCTGTGGGGGTTGAACCAGGTCGCGGCGAAGGTGGCGATCGCCGAGGTGCCGCCGCTGGCCCAGGCGGCGATCCGCTCGCTCGGCGGCGGGGCGCTGGTGCTGCTGTGGGCGGGATGGCGCGGCATCCGCCTGTTCGAGCGTGACGGTTCGCTGCCCGGCGGCCTCACCGCCGGACTGCTGTTCGCCGCCGAGTTCGGCTGCATCTTCCTCGGCCTGCAGTACACCACCGCCTCGCGCATGGCGGTGTTCATCTACATCTCGCCCTTCGTGGTGGCGCTGGGCATGCCGTTCATCGCCAAGGCCGAGAAGCTCAAGCCGGCGCAGATGGCCGGGCTGGTGATCGCCTTCGCCGGCGTGGCCTGGGGCTTCGCCGAGGGCTTCACGAAGCCGGCCGCCGGCGACCTGCAGTGGCTCGGCGATGCGCTCGGCGTGACCGCCGGCGTGCTGTGGGGCGCGACCACGCTGGCCATCCGCGGCAGCCGGCTCGCGGCCGCCTCCGCCGAGAAGACGCTGCTCTACCAGCTCGGCATCTCCGGCATCGCGCTGGCGCTGGCGGCTGCCCTCGTCGGGCAGCCCTGGGCGCCGACGCTGTCGGCGCTGACCTGGGCCTCGCTGGTGTTCCAGGTGCTGATCGTCACCTTCGCCAGCTACCTGCTGTGGTTCTGGCTGGTGCGCCACTACCCGGCGACACGGCTGGCCTCGTTCACGCTGCTCACGCCGGTGTTCGGGCTGCTGCTCGGCGCGCTGCTGCTCGGCGAGCCGATCACCGCGCGGCTGGTGATCGCGCTGGCGGCCGTCGCCGGCGGGATCGTGCTGGTGAACCGCAGCTGAGCCCCGGCCGGCGCCGGGTGCACCGTTCAGCCTCGAATGCGCCTGACCAGCGAAGTGGTCGAGTAGCCGTCGACGAAGGGCAAGGCACGCGCTTCGCCGCCCCAGCTGCGCACCCACTTCGTCTCTTCCAGCGTCTCGATGTCGTAGTCGCCGCCCTTCACGTAGATCTGCGGGCGCACGAGCTTGAGCAGCTCCACCGGCGTGGGCTCGTCGAACAGCGTCACCAGGCTCACGCTCTCCAGTGCAGCCAGCACGCAGGCGCGGTCGGCCTCGGCGTTCAGCGGGCGGTCCGGCCCCTTGCCCAGGCCGCGCGCCGAGGCGTCGCTGTTGAGCCCGATCACCAGGCTGGCGCCGAGCGCGCGCGCCTGTGCGAGGTAGCTCACGTGGCCGCGGTGCAGGATGTCGAACACGCCATTGGTGAAGACGATGGGCCGGGGCAGCGCGGCCACGCGCGCGGCGAGCAGCTCGCGCGGGCAGAGCTTGTCGAGGAAGTCGCTCATGGCGCGATTGTCACCTGCGGGTCAGCACCGCGGCCGGCGCCGCCCGTAGACTGCGCGCGTTCCAACCCGAGGAGACACGATGATCACGCTGTGCGGCCTGTGCCTGTCGAACTACTACAACAAGGTGAAGATGGTGCTGCTCGAGAAGGGCATCCCCTTCGAGGAACAGTTCGTCTCCACGGGCATCAGGGACGAGGCGGTGTTGTCGTGCTCGCCGCTGGGCAAGGTGCCGTTCATCCGCACGGAGCACGGCGCGCTGTGCGAGAGCCAGGCCATCGTCGACTACCTGGAGGCGCTGCAGCCCGAGCCGCGCCTGCTGCCGGCCGACCCCTGGGAGGCTGCCAAGGTGCGCGAGCTGACGACGTTCATCGACCTGCACCTCGAGCTGGTGGCGCGCGAGCTGTACGGCAAGGCCTTCTTCGGCGGCGAGATCAGCGACAGCAATGCCGAGCGGGTGCGCAAGCAGCTGGTGAAGAACATCGCCGCCTTCCAGCGGCTGGCGAAGTTCGCGCCCTATGTGGCCGGGGAGAGGTTCACGCAGGCCGACTGCTCCGCCTGGGTCAGCCTGCCGCTGGTGGGCATGGCCTCGCGCATCGTGCTCGGCGACGACCTGCTGGCCGCCGCCGGTGTCGACTGGAAAGGCTATGCGAAGCTGATCGGCGAGCGCCCGAGCGCCCAGCGCATCACCGCCGACCGCAAGGCGGAGCAGGAGCGTCTGGCCGCCGCGAAGAAGGCCTGAACTTCGGCGCCGGGATCAGGCCGGCGCCGTGCCGGGGTTCGGGGTCGCCGTGGCCGCCAGCTTGGCGGTGACTTCCTTGCGGAAGCGGTTGAGCTCCTGCACGCTGGCGAAGCTGCGCTCCATCAGCAAACTCATGTTGTGCAGGATGCGCTCGACGACCTTGGTCTCCCACACGGCGTCGAACTGGATCTGCTTGTCCAGCCACTGCTCCAGCCACTCCGGGTTGGGCAGGCGGCTCTGCACCGTATCGCGCGGGAACAGCTTGACGTTGACGTGCAGGTTGGTCGGGTGCAGCGCCTGCGCCGTGCGGCGCGCGCTGGCCATCAGCACGCCGACCTTGGCGAAGGCCGCGCGGGCCTCGTCGCCGAAGTTCTGCAGCGCGCGCTTCATGTAGCGCAGGTAGGCGCCGCCGTGGCGGGCCTCGTCGCGCGCCAGCGTCTCGTAGATCGCCTTGATCACCGGCTCGGTGTGCCACTCGGCGGCCCGGCGGTACCAGTGGTTCAGGCGGATCTCGCCGCAGAAGTGCAGCATGAGCGTCTCGAGTGCCGGCGCCGGGTCGAACTCGAAGCGCACCTCGTGCAGCTCGGCCTCGGTGGGCACGAGGTCGGGGCGGAAGCGGCGCAGGTATTCCATCAGCACCAGCGAGTGCTTCTGCTCCTCGAAGAACCACACGCTCATGAACGCAGAGAAGTCGCTGTCGTCGCGGTTGTCGCGCAGGAACATCTCGGTGGCCGGCAGCGCCGCCCACTCGGTGATGGCGTTC
>NZ_JBFXIO010000348.1:0-5384 GCF_050175855.1 Piscinibacter sp. | reverse complement strand
CCTGGCGGTTGGAGCTGAACACGAAGCCGCGGCCGCCCGGCAGGTAGGCCGGGTCGACGTCGTCTTCGGTGGTCGAGGCGGTGATTCGGCGGAAGGTGCCACCGGTCAGCCCGCCCGTGCTCATGTCGTATTCCCAGATGTTCCAGCGGCCCGTGCACGCCGGCACGCCGTCGATGGTCGCCGGGTTGGTGGCCGGGCAGCGCATCGTGAAGACGATCTTCGTGCCGTCGTAGGACACCTCCGGGTCGGAGGCGTCGCCGTTGGGCACGCCCTGCGCGTCGCGCGTGAAGCGCGCGGTCAGGTTGTGCTCGGGTGCGCTGGGGCTGGCCTTCTCGCGCAGCATCAGGTCACCGCCCGGCGCGAACGGCGAGCCGTTGGTCGGGTTGATGGTCAGCGTCGTCGAGCGCTTGGCATACACGATGGGCACGTTGCCCTCGACCGTGACACTGCCCTCGCTGGTGCTGCCGCCGGAACAGCCGGCCAGGACCGCCGCGGCGACGGCCGCGAGCGCGATGGCCGCCGGGCGGCCGTGGTGGTGCGTGAGTATCCTCATCTTCGCCTCCTCTGAATGCCCGGTCACTGCCGGGCGACGTCGACCGCATGCGGGCTGCCCGAGAGCAGACCGGACGAGTAATGCAATGCGCCCCGGGCGTCGACCACGACCGCGTCGACGCCGTCCAGCGTCTCGACGAGCGCCAGCCCGCGCTCGACCCCGAGCACGAACACGGTCTTGGACAGCGCCTCGGCGGTCAGGCCGTCGGCGGCCAGGATGGTCACGCTGCGCACGGCGTCGGGCGAGCGGCCGGTGCGCGGATCGATCAGGTGGTGGCAGCGCACGCCGTCGCGCTCGAAGTAGCGCTCGTAGTCGCCGGACGTGGAGATCGCGGTGTCTTCCAGCGGCAGAACGGCGACCACGCCGCCCTCGCGGCGCGGGTCGCGGATGGCGATGCTCCAGGGCCGGCCGCGGCGGTCGCCGAGCACGCGGCTGTCGCCGCCGGCGGTGACGATCGCATGGCCGATGCCCAGTTCGGCCAGGATGGCCGTGCCGTTGTCCACCGCATGGCCCTTGGCGAAGCCGCCCAGGTCGATGCGCATGCCGTCGCGGCCGAAGCGCACGCTGCGCGTGGCCGGATCGAGCTGCAGGTGCTGCCAGCCGATCGCCGCGCGACCGCGCGCCAGCGCCTCGGCCGAGGGCGCCGTGCCGGCGCGGTAGTCGTACAGGTTGCCGACGCTGGCAAAGGTGATGTCGAAGGCGCCATCGGAGAAGCGCGAGAAGGCCTGCGCCCGCTCGAGGAGGCGGTACATCTCGGCGGACAGCGGCACGGCCTCGCGGCCGGCGTCACGGTTGATGCGCGAGAGTTCCGACTGCGGCTTGTGCGGGCTCATCGCGTGGTCGATGCGGTGCATCTCGTCCATCACCGCGGTGATGGCGGCCTGCGCCTCGCGTTCGTCGTTGCACCACAGCTCGACGCGGATCGCCGTGCCCATGATGGCTTCCTCGCGGTGGAACCAGCCACCCGCCGGCGGCGCGACGAGCACCGGCGGCGCACTCTGCGCCGCGGCACGTCTGCCGAACGTCAAGCCGAACAATGACAAGGCCCGCTCCCTGTTGTGATGCGAGCGGATCTTGGGGCCTTGCTGCTGCCAAATTGCGTCAAAACTTGGCAAACCGCAAACACATTACATCCGGACGCACAAGAAACCTGCTAGGGGGCAGGCGGCCGTGCGACCGGATGTATCAGGTGCATGCAGACGCTGCCGCCCCTTGACGGAACGGCAGCATCGGGGGCGCTGTCAGTGCGTGAAGCGCGTCAGCAGTTCGCCGGCCAGCGGCGCGCGGTCGATCAGGCCGCGCGCCTCGGCGACCTTCGCGCCGTTGACCCAGACACCGTGCACGCCGAGCGCGTCGGTGTGCAGCCGCGCCGCGCCGCCGGGCAGGTCGTGCACGCGTCGGGCCTTGGCGCGGCCGACGGTGGCCGGGTCGAACAGCAGCAGGTCGGCGGCGAAGCCTTCGCGCAGCAGCCCGCGGTCGGCGATGCCGAAGATGCCGGCGCTCTGCGCGGTCAGCCGGCGCACCGCCTCGGGCAGGCTCATCACCCCGCGATCGCGTGCCCAGTGGCCCATCAGGTGCAGGCCGAAGCCGGCGTCGTTGAAGAAGGTCAGGTGTGCGCCGGCATCGCTCAGCGAGACCAGGCTGTGCGGATGGGTGAGCAGCCTGGCCACCGCCTCCTCGTCGCTGTTGAGCAGCTGCGCGGTGAAGATGGTGGTCAGGTCCTCGTCGAGCGCGAGGTCGAGCATGACGTCCAGCGGATCCTTGCCAGCGCGGCGCGCCAGCTCGGCAATGCTCTTCTGCTCCAGCTCGCGGTGGCGCTCCTGCGCCACCTGCACCACGTGCACCTTCTCCCACTCGCCGTTGAACAGGCGGAAGGTCGCCGGCGCGGCCAGCTCGGCGCGCACCTGGCTGCGGAACTGCGGGTCGGCCAGCAGCGCCTCCAGCGCCGCGCCCTTGAGCGACAGCGCCGGCTGCCAGCTGGCCAGGCCTTCCACCGGGTAGGGCGAGGCGAGCGTGAATTCCATCGTCAGCGGGCAGCACGACACCTGGCCGATCAGCCGGCGGCCGCGCGAGTTGGCGGCGCTGATCGCATCGAGGTCGGCGAACACCGCGCCGGGGTTGGTGCCGTTGTGCAGCAGCGCGGCGATCATCACCGGCCGGCCAGCGCGCGCGGCCATCTCCTCGAGCAGCGCCACCGGCATCTGCCCGCCCTTGGTGATCATGTAGACGCCGCTGCCGCGGTGCGCCATCGCCTGGATCAGCGCAAGGTGCTCCTCGTCGCTGGCGAGCCGCGAGGGCATGGGGATGCCACCCTCGCCGTTGTGCGCCGGGCTGGTGGAGCTGGCGAAGCCCACCGCGCCGGCATCCATCGCCTCGCGGATCACTGCGGCCATGCGCTCGATCTCCTCGGCGGTGGCCTCGCGCTGCACGGCTGCGTCGCCCATCACCCAGGTGCGCACCGACGAGTGGCCGACGTAGCAGGCGAGGTTGACGGCGCTGCGGCTGCGGCGCAGCTGCGCCAGGTATTCGGCGAAGGTCTCGAACTCCCAGCGGATGCCCTGGCGCAGCACGTCCAGCGACATGCCCTCGACCTGCGTGAGGTTGCGCATCGTTCGCTCGCGGTCGGCCGGGCGGCAGGGGGCGATGGTGAAGCCGCAGTTGCCGATCGCCGCGGTGGTCACGCCCAGCGCCGGCGAGGGCCGCACGTAGGGATCCCAGGTGATCTGGGCGTCGAAGTGGGTGTGGCTGTCGATGATGCCGGGCATCAGCGCCAGGCTGCCGGCGTCGATCACCTCGGCTGCGTCGACGGGCAGCGAGGCGCCGATGGCGCGGATGCGGCCACCCTTGACCGCAACGTCGGCCACGAAGGGCTCGGCGCCGCTGCCGTCGTACAGCGCCGCGCCGCGGATGAGCAGGTCGTCGCTCATCTCAGGCCGCCTGGCGCGCGGCGGGCGCGAACAGGTCTTCCATCGCCTTGCGGGTGCGCCAGGCGTGCGTGGTGGTGTCCATCGCCACGTCGTCCCAGGTCAGGCTCTGGCCCTGCTTCACCGGGCGCACCACCTTCACGCCGTGCGCCAGGCCGAGCGGCAGGCCGCCCATGGCGGCGGACTTCGTGGCCGGCAGCAGCTTGCCCCACACCGTGTAGCCGCCTTCGCCGTCGAGCATCTCGCCGGGGACCAGGTCGCGCTTGGCGGTGGCCACCACGTCGGCGTTCCAGCCCTGGGCCACGCCGGTGGGTTCGCCGCGCAGCGCCACGCTGGCCACCGACACGCCGACCTCCAGGCCGATCAGGTGCCAGCGCTTGTACAGCGTGAAGTAGCGGCCGCTCGGGTCGGTGTGGGCGTTGTATTCCTCGAAGCAGTTCTTGATGTACTCGGTTTCGGCCTCGACCGTGACCCACACGCCCATGCGGATGTCGTAGGGAATCTTGCGGCCGTCGGCCTCCAGCGAGGAGATCACCTCGACCATGCCCTTCTTCTCGAGCACGCCGCCCTCGCTCTTCGGCCGCGTCACGTAGGGAATGTCTTCCACGCTGGCCGGCGGGTAGAGCAGGCCGTTGCTCGGCACCGCCAGGCCGGTGGCGTTGGACACCGCGGTCGATTCGATCGAGGGCTTGGAGCCGTCGAGGAAGCTGTTGAACATCTTCGGGTTGAGGCCGCCGCGCTGGGCCTGCTCGGGCGTCAGGCCGTAGTAGCCCCATACCGTGTCGGGCGTCGATTCGCTGAAGTGCGGCAGCCACTTGTGGCCGCGCCCGGCGGCCACCACCGGGAAACCGCAGGTGCGCGCCCAGTCGACCAGGTCGCAGATCAGCGCCGGCTGGTCGCCGAAGGCCATCGAGTAGACGACGCCGGCGTCGGCCGCCTTCTTCGCCAGCAGCGCACCGCAGAAGGCGTCGGCCTCGACCGTCACGTTGACCACGTGCTTGCGGTGCTCGAAGGCGGCCAGGCAGTGGTCGACCGCCGCGATGGGGTTGCCGGTGCACTCGACGATCACGTCTATCGCCGGATGGCGCACCAGGGCCTGCCAGTCGTCGCCGACGTGGGTGGCGCCGGACTTCACCGCCTCGTCGAGCGAGCCGGCCTGGGTGCGCGCACGCTCCCAGCCGACGCGGGCGAGGTTCGTCTGCGCCGCCGCCGGCGATAGGTCGGCGATGCCCACCAGGTGCACGCCGGGCGTGCGCGGTATCTGCGCGAGGTACATCGAGCCGAACTTGCCGGCGCCGATCAGGCCGATGCGTACCGGCCGGCCTTCGGCCTGGCGCTGAAGGAGTTTTGCGTGCAAGTTCATCTCAGGCGGCCTTCTTCGTCTCGGCAATGGGTTCGGGCGAGGTCACCGGCGCACTGCCGGGCATGCCGTTCTTCCAGGGCAGGTCGACCGCGTAGTTCTTCAGCAGGCAGTCGTCGGGCAGGCAGTCGATCGGCGTGAAGTCGCGATGGGCGATGTACTCGGGCCGCTTGAAGCGGCGGATGTGGTTGCTGACCGCGCACAGGCTCAGGTACACGCTCACACGGTTCCACGGGCTCAGGTTGCTCGCCGAGGCGTGCACCAGGCAGGAATGGAACAGGATCATCGAGCCGGCCGGGCCCTGCGGCGAGACGATGCCGCCGTTCTTGCCGCCGGCGCGCTCGACCAGCTGGCGGATCAGGTTGACCTTGCCCCCGAAAAACGTAGTTCTTGGCTGATGATGGAATCAGAGACAGGAGCTACGAGATGAATGACAAGCAAGTGCGTGGGAAGTACATGCAGGAGTTCAAGCTGGAGGCCGTCAGGCTGGTCAGGGCAGGCCAGTCGGTGGGGATGACGGCGAAGGTGCTGGGCATTCCCAAGGCCA
>NZ_JBFXIO010000347.1:0-5398 GCF_050175855.1 Piscinibacter sp. | reverse complement strand
GGCCTGTGGCAAGGCACTGCGGGCGCGCCGGCCGGCGATCCGGTGAGCCGGCTGTCGCGTTGGCGCGAAATCATTGCGAAGGCGAGTTCGGAGGGGTTCCAATGACGCCAGGGAGATTCTCATGTCGCTGATCGGCCAGATCTGGCTCAAGCTGTTCATCGTGATCGTGCTGGCCTTCGTCGGCGGCGTGGCCGTCCACACCGATTCGATGCGCGACACCCTGCAGGCCCAGCTGCGCATGAAGAACGCCGACAACGCCGGCGCGATGGCGCTGGTGCTGTCGCAGCAGAAGGGTGACCAGGCGCTGATGGATCTGGCGCTGTCGGCCCAGTTCGATACCGGCTACTACCGGCGCATCCGCCTGGTCGGCAGCGATGGCGCCGTGCTGTTCGCCCGAGAGGCGCAGCCGCGGCCGCTGGACGCGCCGCGCTGGTTCGAGCGGCTGCTGCCGATCGAGTCGCCGGCCGGCGTGGCGCAGGTGTCCGACGGCTGGCGGGCGATCGGCCGCGTCGAGGTCGAGAGCCACGACAGCTACGCGCACGACGAGCTCTGGCACGCCGTGCAGCGCGCCGGCTCGGCCATGCTGGTGCTGGGCCTGCTGGCCGCGCTGGCTGGCGCGCTGATCGTCGGGCGCATCCGCCGGCCACTGGAGCGGGCCGTGGAGCAGGCTCGCTCGCTCGAGCGTGGCGAGTACGTCACCGTCGACGAACCCGGCACGCCCGAACTGCGCCGGCTGGTGCGCGCGATGAACTCGATGGTGGCGCGGCTCAAGCAGGTGTTCGAAGGTCAGGCCAGGCAGGTCGAAACCCTGCGCCGGCAGGCCAACTGCGACGCGCTGACCGGCCTGTCGAACCGCGCCCACTTCCTCGGCCAGCTCGACGCCATGCTCCACCGCGAAGACGGCAGCGCCGAGGGCGGCCTGGTGCTGCTGCGCATCCTCGAGCTCGCCGAGCTCAACCGCAGCATCGGTCACGCCAGCGCCGATCGCCTGATCGAGACCGTGGCGCAGGCCCTGCAGGCCTACACCGCGCGCGTCGAGGGCTGCTTCGTCGGCCGGCTCAACGGCTCGGACTTCGCGATGTGCCTGCCCGCCGGCGGTGTGGCCGAGGAGACGGCCCGTGCCGTCTCCGCCGCGCTGCAGGCGGTGCTGCCGGCATTCGGCCGGCAGGCCGCGGTGGCGGCCGGTGCCGTCGAGGCCGCGCGTGGCATGCCGCTGGCGGAGCTGATGGCGCAGGCCGACATGGCGCTGGCGCGTGCCGAAGCGCAGGGACCGTTCGCGGTGGCCACCGCGGGCGAGCCCGGCCAGGCCCTGGCCCGCATGGGCGAGGGCGGCTGGCGGCGCCGGCTGCACGAGGCGCTGGGCGCCGGCCGGGTGGCGCTGGTGGAGTACCCGGTGCGCGGCAAGGGCGGGCAACTGGTGCACCTGGAGTGCCCGCTGCGCGTGCAAATCGAGCCCGAGGGGCCCCAGGAGCCGGCCGCGCGCTGGCTGCCGCTGGCCGCACGGGCCCGCCTGACCGCGGCGCTCGACGAACGGGCGCTATCGCTGGCACTCGGCGCGATCGCGATGGACGGCCTGCCGCGGGCCATCAATCTCGCCATCGGCTCGCTGTCGGACAGTGGTTTCGCGGCGCGGCTGCGGGCCCAGCTGATGCAGGCACCGCGCGCTGCGCGCCAGGTGTGGCTGGAGGTGCCCGAGGCCGCCGCGGCCGACCACTTCGAGCTCGTGCGCGAACTGGGCCGGCAACTGCGCCCCACCGGGGCGCGGCTCGGCCTCGAGCATGCCGGCGAGCGCCTCGGCCGCATCGAGCGCCTGTTCGAGCTGGGGCTGGACTACGTGAAGCTCGACGGCTCGATCACTCGCGACGTCGGTCGCGACACCCACCGTGCCGGCTTCGCCGCCGGGCTGGTGACGATGCTGCACAGCCTGTCGGTGCAGGTGATCGCCGAAGGCGTGGCCGCACAGGCCGACGCCGACGCCCTGTGGCAGTGCGGCGTCGACGCGCAGACCGGGCCCTGGGTCAGCGCGCAGCCGGGCAGCGCGGGCTGACCGGCAGTTGCGCTCGCGGCGCCGGGGCCGCAGCGTCGGCTCTTACGGGCCGACGCTGTCGACGATCAGCTTGCCGCGGTTGATCAGCTCCTGCACGATCTGCGAGTCGGTGGCGCTGCCGCCCAGACCCAGCGCGCTGGGCAGGTCCACGCCCTGCAGCACGATGGTCTGGTCCTCTGCGCCGGCCGAGTAGTTGCCGTCGGTGAACTGGCCGCTCGAGCTGATGCGGATCGTGGTCGTCGCCGAGGCGCCGCTGCCGCTGACCGAGAAGTCGAGATAGTTGGCCAGGTTGCCCGCCGTGTTGCCGGGGCCGAGGGTATCGCCGGACAGCAGGTCGCGCAGGTCGAGCACGTCGCCACCGGCCGACACCGCTGCCACGTTGAAGTCGGTGATCGTGTCCACGGCCGGCGCGCCGGCCGTGCCGCCGTCGGCCAGCGACCAGGCAAAGACGTCGGCAGTGGTGTCAGTCACCCCTGCCGCGCCCGTGCCGCCGGTCAGCGTATCGTTGCCCGCGCCGCCGCGGATCAGGTCGTTGCCGGCGCCGCCGACGATGACGTCGTTGCCGGCGTCGCCCCACAGCGCGTCGCTGTCGTTCTCGCCACGCAGGGTGTCGTCGCCGTCGCCGCCGCGCACCAGGTCCTGACCATTGCCGGCGTTGACGACGTCATTGCCGCCCAGTGCGTTGATGAAGTGATCGGTGTTGTTGGTGAAGGTCAGCGTGTTGTCGCCGTTGGTACCGGTCTGGGTGGAACTCGTGTTCTCGATGTACAGCGTGATCGTCGAGGAATCGGACGCCTCGGCACCCGTGCTGGCTTCCCGCGTCACGGCAGTGACCGTGAACGTCGTCGTCGTCGTGGAGCCGGCCGGCATCGTCAGCGAGAGGTTGTCGAGCTGCGCCGGCGTGAACTCCCAGACGCCGCCGCCGTTGTTCGTACCCGCGCTGAAGCTGGCCCCGGCCGGCACGCCCGACACCAGCACTCGCAGCGTCTCCGAACCATCGACATCGACGCGCGTGGCCAGGATCGGGAAGTTCACCGTTGCGGCGGTGCCCGTGCCCTGAACCACCGTCACGATGGCAGTGTCGCCCGCCACCACCGGCGCGTCGGTCACCGCCGTCACCGTCACGGGCAGGGTACCGGTGGTCGTCGCCGCCGGGCCGCTGGACTCCGTCGCGGTGGCCGTCACGCTCAGGTTGATCGTGCCGGCAAAGTGCAGCGGCGGCGTGATGCTCAGGTTGTTCAGCGACCAGCCCGTCACGTTCACGCTGGTGTTGCCGGCGGTCGCGGTGAAGGTGTTGGTGCCGTCGCTGATCACCGCGCCGACCGGGATGCTGCCGATGGTCAGGCCGAGCGTCTCCGAGCCGTCGGTGTCGTTCAGGCTGGCCGAGATGGTGCCCAGTCGGATCGAGGTGTCTTCGCTGCCGCCTGCGCCGACGGGGTAGTAGCCGCCGTCGCCGTTCGGCACCAGCGGGCCCGACACCGTCGGGCTGCCGGTGAAGTCGCTGGTGTTCGAGTAGAGGCGGAAATTGGCGGTGTTCAGGTCTTGCGCCGGGCCACCGTTGACCGACATGTTGATGTCGAGGTCGCCGACGCCGTCGCCGTTGTAGGCGATGACCTCCAGCGAGTAGTAGCCCGACACCGACGGCGTGAAGCCCGCGGCCGTGAACGTGCCCCAGTTGTTGAAGCCGACGCCGTAGACGCTGGTGCCGCCGAGCTTGACGGCCAGCGTGTCGTCGCGGCTGCCGGTGATCTGGTAGGTCTGGCCGGCCTCGAGGTAGACGTAGCCGCTGTAGCGGTAGGCATCGTCGACGTTGAGGTCGGGAATGCTGATGTCGGTGACCGTGGTCGTCGTGGTCGGCGCGGTGCTCTCGACCGCCGCCTCGACCACTGCGACGTCGCCGGCGTTCGACGAGCTGACGCCGGCGATGTCCTGGAAGAACTCGCGGACCAGGCCGGTGCTGACCGGGAAGCTCGGCGGCGTGCTCGTACCGCCGGTGTTCGTCGTGCCGTTGATCACCAGCGTCGGCGCATCGGCCACCGCAGCCACGTTCAGCGTGACCGTCGCGGTCGAGCTGCCGCCCTGGCCGTCGGAGATGGTGTACGTGAACGAGGCCGGGCCGCTGTAGTTGGCGGTGGGCGTGAAGACGACGTTGCCGCCCACCAGCGCCACCGTGCCGTTGACCGGGCTCTGCACGCTGGTGATGGTCAGCGTCGTGCCATTGTCGACGTCGGTGTCGTTGGCCAGCAGCACCGCCGGCACGATGGTCAGGACCGTGTCCTCGGTCGCCGGGCCGGTATTGGCGTTGGCCACCGGCGCATCGTTGGTGCCGGTGACCGTGATGACGAGGTTGGCGGTGGCCGAGGCACCGGCGCTGTCGGTGACGGTGTATGGCACCGTGATGATCTGCTGCTGGCCGACGCCGAGCGATTGATAGGCCGCGACGGCCGGGTCGAAGCTGTAGGTGCCGTTGGCGTTGAAGGTCAGGCCGGCCGGTGCCGCGCCGTTCAGGGCGAAGGTCAGCGTGTCGCCGTTGTCGACGTCGGTGGCGGTGACGGCGCCGGTGACCACGGCGGCGTCCTCCGCGACGCTGAAGCTGGCCGCCTGGGCTACTGGGCCGTCGTTGGTGCCGTTGATGGTGACGGTGACGGTGGAGGTGGTGCCGTCCACCGAGCGCACCGTGAAGGTGTCGGTGAGGGTCTGGCCGGCGCCGAGCGCCTGGATGGCCGGGTTGGTGTTGGAGGCGTTGTAGGTCCACGCGCCGCTGGCCGCGAGCGTGAAGATGCCGTAGGAGCCGGGCGTGGCCACCTGGGGCTGGAAACTGCCCTGGCCGGTGTCCGCGTCGGTGACGGTGAGCGTGCCGCCGGTCGACAGGTTGCCGCCCGACACGCCCACGTCCTCGGTCACGGAGCCCGTGCCCGCCGAGATGACCGCTACGTCGTTGGTACCGTTGATGGTGACGGTGACGGTGGAGGTGGTGCCGTCCACCGAGCGCACCGTGAAGGTGTCGGTGAGGGTCTGGCCTGCGCCAAGCGCCTGGATGGCCGGATTGGCGTTGGAGGCGGTGTAGGTCCACGCGCCGCTGGCCGCGAGCGTGAAGTCGCCGTAGGTCCCGGTCGTCGCCACCTGAGGCTGGAAGCCGGCCTCGCCGGTGTCGACGTCTGTGACGGTCAGCGTGCCGCTGGTGCCGAGGTTGCCGCCGGTGACGGCGACGTCCTCGGTGACGGCGCCCGTGCCCGCCGAGATCACGGCTGCGTCGTCGGTGCCGTTGACAGTGATCGTGATGGTGCGCGTGGTGCCATCGACGGTGGTGACGGTGAAGGTCTCCGTCGGTGCCGCGCCCGAGGGCAGGGC
>NZ_JBFXIO010000346.1:0-5423 GCF_050175855.1 Piscinibacter sp. | reverse complement strand
CGATTTCACTCGCCAGCCCTACATCGTGATGGAGCACATCCCCGGCGCCTCGCTGCGCGCGCGCTTCGACGCGGCGCCGCTGCCACTGGACGAGGTGGTGCAGGTCGGCATCAAGGTGGCCACCGCGCTGCATGACCTGCATCGCCAGCACGTCATCCACCTCGACGTGAAGCCGAGCAACATCATGTTCCGCCGCAACGCGGACGGCACGCAGGGCGAGGCGGTGCTGGTCGACTTCGGCCTGTCGCGCCACGACCGCCTGCCCGACCTGCTCGACGAGGAGTTCGAGCTGCCGATGGGCACCGGGCCCTACATGTCGCCCGAGCAGGTGCAGTTCGTGCGGAACGACGCGCGCAGCGACCTGTTTGCCCTCGGCGTGCTGATGTACCACCTGGCCACCGGCGAGCGGCCCTTCGGCAACCCGAACACGGTGCGCGGGCTGCGCCAGCGCCTGTACCGCGAGCCGGTGCCGCCGCGCCTGCACCGGCCGGACCTCCCGCCGTGGCTGCAGGAGATCATCCTGCGCTGCCTGGCCGTGCAGCCGGCCGATCGCCACCAGACCGCCGCGCAGCTCGCCTTCGACCTGCAGCATCCGCAGCAGGTGCAGCTCACCGAACGCGCCGAGCGCATGCAGAAGAAGGCCGGGGGCCTGGGCACGATCAAGCGGTGGCTGTCGGCCATCGGCGCCGAGCCGGTGGCCATCGCCAGCGCCGCCGAGCAGACCGAGCGCAGCCCGATCCTGCTGGCGGCGGTGGACGTGGCCGGCGCCACGCCGGCGCTGCTGGAGGCCGTGCGCCACACCGTGCAGCGCCTGCTGCAGACCGAACCCGGCGCGCGGCTGGCCTGCCTGGCGGTGATGAAGACGAACCGCATCGCCACCGACGAGCTGCTGGAGGCCGACGGCTCGAGCAAGCACGTCAACCTGCTGGTCAAGCTCAAGCACTGGGCGCACCCGCTGCATCGTGCGCTGGAGCCGCAGCGCGAACTGCAGGCCGGCCGCATCACCTACCACGTGCTCGAGGCGCCGGACGCGGCCTCGGCCATCGTCGACTACGCGCGCAAGAACCAGGTCGACCACGTGGTGATGGGCGCGCGCAGCAGCGGCGGGCTGCGCCGCTATCTCGGCAGCGTCTCGGCCGAGGTGGTGGCGCAGTGCGACTGCACCGTCACCGTCGTGCGCGCGGCGGCGGAAGACTGACTCCGTGGACGACAACCCCTGCACGCGCTGCGGCGCCTGCTGCGCCAGCTTCCGCGTCGACTTCGCCGTCGAGGAGCTCGACTTGCGCGGCGGCCGCGTGCCCGACGGCCTGGCGGTCGAGGTCAACGACCGCACCTGCCGCATGCGCGGCACCGACCATGCCCGTCCACGCTGCGCCGCCCTGGTGGGCATGGTGGGCGAGCGGGCCCACTGCGGCATCTACGAGTGGCGGCCGTCGCCATGCCGCGAATTCGGGCTGCGCGCGCCACTCGGCCTGGGCGACGACGCCTGCACCCGCGCCCGGGCGCGCCACGGGCTGCCGCCGCTGGCCGGCTGAGCCGTTCAGGCCGGGCCCGTCGCCGGGCGCAGCACCGGTCCGGGCCGCTGCAGCGCCGCCTGCCACTCGGCGAGCATGCGCTCGTCGTGGCCCTCTTCCACCTCCAGGCCGAGGCGCAGCTCGCGGCTGGATTCGTACCAGCCGGGGCCGGCCGCCTCCTCGTCATCGCCGGGACGCATCATGCGGAAGCGGCGCAGGAACAGTTCGTCGTGGGCGCGTTGCCGGCACAGGTCGGCCAGGCGGGTCATCAATCGGGCCATGGTGTCCTCCAGCGTGTTGGCTGGAGCCAGTCTCCCGATGCGGCGATGCGCGCACCATCGCCCTCGCGTGTCACCCGGCCGATGTCCCCCGGCCCGCCCCCTCGCGCGGGGGTGCGCCACCTCAGGCCGACACGGGCACCACGCTGACCGCGACGTCCATCGCCTGCGCGCCGCCGCCGAGGATCACGCCGCGCAGCGGCACCACGTCGGCGAAGTCGGCGCCCCAGGCCAGCGTGATGTAGCGCGGGTCAGCGAGCTGGTCGTTGGTGGGATCGAACTCCACCCAGCCGTGCCGCGGCGACCAGGCGGCCACCCAGGCGTGGGAGGCGTCGACCCCCATCAGGCGGGGCTGCCCCGGCGGCGGTTCGGTGAGCAGGTAGCCGGAGACGTACCGCGCCGGCAAGCCCCAGCCTCGCAGCGCGGCCAGCATCAGGTGGGCAAAGTCCTGGCAGACGCCGCGCCGCTCGCGCAACACTTCGTCGACCGAGGTGCTGACCGTGGTGGCGCCGGGTTCGAACTCGAAGTCGGCATGGATGCGCCGCATCAGCGCGGTGACGGCTTCCAGCCAGTCACGCCCGGGCGCGAGCGACGCTGCAGCGTACTGGCGCGCGGCCTCCGACAGCGGCAGCAGCGCGGTCGCCTCGGCCATGCGCGCCGCGCCGAGATCGGGCGGCGGCCCGGGCCGCACCAGGGCGTCGCGCACCGATTCCCAGGGTTGCGCCGGCCCGGGCACGATCTGCGGCCGCGCGCCCACCTCCACCTCGGCACGCATGCGCACGCGCAGCTGCCGGTGCGCGCCGTGCAGCCCGAAGTGGGTGACGGTGTTGCCGAAAGCGTCGGGCCCGTCGTGGCGCTCGTCGGGGCGCGGGTCGATCTCGATCGAATGCGCCAGCAGCCGCTGCCAGGGCAGGCTGCGCGGCGTCAGGCGGGCGCGCTGCCACGATTGCGAGACCGGCGCGTCGTAGGCGTAGCGCGTCTCGTGCTCCAGCCGATAGCGAACGGTGCTCATGCGACCAGCGAGAGCACGCTGCGCGACGCGGCGTGCGAGAAGAACTTCAGCGTCAGCTCGTCGGACACATTGCCGGCCATGCGCTGCAGCTGGTCGAGCAGCGCGGCGAGCGCCTCGCTCTCCGGGTGCAGGTCGGCCGGCGTCAGCGCCGCCAGCGCAGCCTGCCCCGGCGCCACCACGTCGAGTGCAAAGCGGCCGTGGCGCACCTCCAGCTTCTCCACGTACTCGGCCAGGCCCTTGACCTGGAAGGCCAGCGAGCGCGGCACGAGTTCGTCGCGCACCAGCAGGTCGAGCACCGGCAGCCACTCGGGCGCCACGAGGTAGCGAGAGCGATAGGTCACCGACGAATCGGCCCATTGCAGCAGCCACTCCAGGCCCTGGTCGCGGCCTTCGCGCGTGGCCACCTGCAGCGCCGCGGCGAGATTCCACAGGCGCTCGATGCGCCGCCCCATCGACAGGAAGCGCCAGCCGGTGCCGCGGGTCATGCCGTCGAGCACGAAACCCGACAGGGTGACCATGGTCGTCACGCCGCGGTCCAGCCAGGCCAGTGCCAGCGGCAGGCGCATCGCCACCGACGGCGAGCCGCGCTGGAACACCGGGTCGCCGATCAGCTGGTTGATGGTGCGCCAGTGGTCGGCCGACATGCGGTCGCGCAGGTTGAAGGCCACCCGCGAGATCTGCCGCAGCCGCTCGGCCAGCGCGCCCTCGGGGTGGGTGGCGGCGCGCAGCAGCGCGGTGGCCGGCTCGTCGTCCGCATCGATCAGGCCGAGCCGCGCGCACAGCGCCAGCACCGCGCTGCCGCCATCGGCCCCTTCGTCGTCGAGCTGCGCCGCGATGGCCACGCGCAGCAGCCGCATCGCGGCGTCGGCGCGCTCGCCGTAACGGCCGAACCAGAACAGGTTCTCGGCTGTGCGCGACGGCAGGTTGGCGCGCGAGCTGACCAGCGCCGCCGGCGTGACCGTGGTGGTCAGCAGCGAGAACGAGGCGTTGACCGGCGCGTCGGACAGCACCCAGGTGTCCTTCGAGCGGCCGCCGCGCTGCATCGCGATCACCCGCGGCTCGCCCTCGCCGGCCACGCGGGCGAGACCGCCGGGCATCACACGGTAGCCGTCGGGCGTGGCCACGGCGAACACGCGCAACCCCACCGTGCGCGCCGAGAGCAGCTCGCGGCCATGAGCGCCGCGCTCGAGCACCGGCGCCTGCGACACATGCACCCACTCCTGCGCCACGTAGCGCTGCGGGCGTGCGGCCACGCGCTCGCGCAGCGCGGCGCGGGCGCGCTCATCGAGGTCGACGCCGAACACGGAGGGCTCGCGCGAGGAGCGCTCGATCGGCTTGATCAGCACCTGGTCGAGGCGCTTCCAGGCATCCGCGAACGCCGCCGGCTCGCCCAGCCACCAGGTGGCTACCGAGGGCAGCTTCAGCGGCTCGCCGAGCAGGCGTTCGCTCAGCGCCGGCAGGTAGCCGAGCAGCGCGCCCGACTCGAGCACGCCCGAGCCCAGCGAGTTGGCGATCAGCACGCTGCCGCGCCGCGCGCATTCGGTGAGGCCGGCCACGCCGAGGGCCGAGTCGGAGCGCAGCTCGAGGGGGTCGCAGTAGTCGTCGTCCTGGCGGCGCAGGATCGCGTGCACGCGCTGCAGGCCCTCGACCGTCTTCATCCACACGCAGCCGTCGCGCACCGTGAGGTCGTTGCCTTCGACCAGCGCGATGCCGAGGTAGCGGGCGATCAGCGCATGCTCGAAATAGGTCTCGTTGTAGGGGCCGGGCGTGAGCAGCGCGATCAGGGGCGCGTCGCCACCCGGCCCGCCCTTCGGTGCCCAGCGCAGCAGCGACTCCTTCAGTGCGGCGAAGAAGGCGGCCAGGTGCTGCACGCGCAGCTCACGGAACATCTGCGGGAACACGCGCGAGATCACCAGCCGGTTCTCCAGCGCATAGCCCGCGCCCGAGGGCGCCTGCGTGCGATCGCCCACCACCCACCAGTGGCCGTCGGGCGAGCGGGCCAGGTCGGCGGCGTACTGGAACAGGTGCACGCCGCCGGGCGGCCGGATGCCCAGCGCCGGCGACAGCCAGCCGGCGTGGCCGAACACCGCGGCCGGCGGGATCGCACCGGACTTCAGGAGAGTCTGTTCGCCGTACAGGTCGCCAAGGACGCGGTTGAGCAGCTCGGCGCGCTGCGCGATGCCCTCTTCGATCTCGCGCCACTCCTGGACGGGCAGCAGCAGCGGCAGCGGGTCGACCTCCCAGGGCCGGTCCATGCCCTGCGGATCGGCATAGACGTTGTAGGTGATGCCGTTCTCGCGCACCTCGCGCTCGGTGAGCGCCAGCGTGTCGGCCAGGCTGCCCGATCCGCGGCCCGCCAGCGCGTGCAGGAAGGCATGCCAGTGCGCCCGTGGCGCATGCTGCGCCGCCAGCAGCTCGTCGTAACGGCCGCTCTGCGCGGCATAGGCGGCGAGCAGGGATCTCAGCGGCATCGGCTCTGGGGCGGGGCGATGTCAGGATTGTCGCCGCAGGTCCAGGGTGAACGGGAAGTCGGGATTCCTCTCTTCGCGGGGGACGCGCATCTCGCCCGGCGTATGGCCGAGCCGGAAGAAGCGCGCCAGCCGCCTCGCTTCAGATCGG
>NZ_JBFXIO010000345.1:0-5428 GCF_050175855.1 Piscinibacter sp. | reverse complement strand
CGGTAGAGGCGATCGCGAGAACGCGGAGCATGAAAGGCCATCCCTGGTTGTTTGTGGGATGGCCAGTCTAGGCAGGGGCCTGGGCCACCTGACCCCGTGTTTGCGTGGCATGTCTCGCGCGCGCCACGCGGCCGGCGCTCAGCCCGCCTCCGCGCCGATCTGCGCGCTGGTGAAGGTCCAGGTGCGGTCGATCGTGCCGTTCGCGCCCCAGTCGGCCGTCACGGTCAGCGTGCCCGGCACCACGCTGATGCCGATGATGTTGTTCGGCAGCGTGATGGTCCAGCTGCCCTGGGTCGGCACACCGTTGGCGTCGAAGCTCACCGCACCCTGGGTGGCGGTGGTGATCGTCCAGCTGCCGTTGGGCAGTTGCGCGTTCATCGTCACCGTGCCGCTGCGGGTGCGCGCGCTGATCGTGCCGCCGGTGGCGGTGATCACGCGGGTCTGATCGACGTTGCTCAGGGTGAAGGTGCTGGTGCGGGTGTTGCGCAGGCTGGTCGCCGTGATGTTCGGCGAGGTCCAGCGGTGCGTGGTGGTCACCACGCCGGCGCCGTTGTCGGCCACCAGCTCCGACAGCGTCGAACTGCCGTTGAGCGTGAGCGTGCGCAGAGGCAGAGCGATCTGCAGGTTCTGCGTCGACGTATTCACCTCGGTGCTGCCGGCCGTCGCCGCCACCACCGTCAGCGTGGTGGTGCCGGTCAGCGCGGCGGCGCCGGCTGCGCCGCGGCAATCGGTGTAGGTCAGGCTGTAGACCTCGCCGGCATCGAGCTGGCCGTTGGTGACCGAGCCGATGCCGCCACCGGTCACCGTGAACACGGCGGAGCCGCCGCCGGCGCAGGCGAAGGTCTGGCTGGCGGTGCCGCCGGCCACCACGGCGCGCGTGGTCGAGAGCACCGTGGCCTGGCCTTCGACGCTGTCGGCCGGCAGCACGGCGCTGTTGGCGCTCATCGACTCGGCCTGCAGTTCGCTGACGGCACCGAGCGGCGCGCCGGCGTCTTCGCCGCCGCCCCCGCAGGCGGTGAGCAGGGCGAGCGCGGCGGCAGCGGTCACGGGGGCGAGGCGATGGAAGGGAATGCGTTTCATGCAAGGCTCCTGGGTGGGCGGGAGGATGGGAAAGGATCGGTTCATCGCTGCGGCCGGCACTCGGCGCTGAGCTGGTCGGCGCGGCTGCGCAGGCATTCGCGCATCTCGCGCTGGCTGCTGTTGCCGCAGACGGTCTTCACCTCCTGCGCGCAGCGCTGCAGGGTGGGCAGGGCCGCCTGGCAGCCGGCGGAGAGTTCGGCCTCCCGCTCCTTCAGGCAGCCGAGCACGCGCCCGCCACCGGGGCGGGCGCCGGGGCAGAGCTTGCGTGCGTCGGCCTGGCAGGCCTGGATGCCCGGCGCGTCGGCGGCGAAGCCGGCCGATGCGGATGCGGCCAGCCACAGCGCGAGCAGGGAACGAGCGGCGAGGCCCGGCAGGCCGCCGCTCATTTCTGCACCGTGGTCGTTCGGGTCGCCGTCTTGCCGTTCGGCCCGGTCAGCGTGGCCGTGGTGCCGCTGGCGCTGCGCTCGACGCTGCGCGACACCGTCTTGCCGTTCGGGCCGGTGGTCGACGACTGCACGTCGCCCCGCGCGCGCACCACGTGGCGCGTGGCGCTCTTGCCTTCGGCGCCGGTGACGGTGGTGTGGCGCTCGCGGGCTTCAGCGCTCTGCGCCATCGCCAGGCCGGCGGCCAGCGTCAGGGCGATCAGGGTCGGGGTCTTCATGGTCGTGTCCTTTCGGGGCTGGGGCTTGCGTCGCGGCGTCTGCCGTGGCCCTCATTGAACGCCGCGCCGTGCCGGCCGCCGACGACGCTACACGACGAATTGCGACAGTTCTGCAATACGGGGGAACAGGATGTTTCGCGGTCCTACACTGCCGCCGCATGAGTGCCAAGCCGCTGGTCCTGATCGTCGACGACGACGCCGAGCTGTCGGCCATGGTGGCCACGCTGTTCGAGCGCGAGGGCTGGGCCACGCACGCGGTGCTCACCGGCGGCGACGGCGAGCGGGCGCTGGCCGGGCAGCGGCCCGACGCGGTGCTGCTCGACGTGATGCTGCCCGACGCCAACGGCTACGAGCTGTGCCGGCGCTGGCGGGCGGCGCATCCGGGCCTGGGCCTGATGATGTTCACCGCCCGCGGCGACCCGATGGACCGCGTGCTCGGCCTGGAGATCGGCGCCGACGACTACCTGCCCAAGCCCTTCGAGCCGCGCGAGCTGGTGGCGCGCGTGCGCGCGCTGCTGCGCCGCCAGGCGCCCGGCCGCGCCGATGCGGCGATGCTGCGCTTCGAGGGCCTGAGCATCGACCTGCTGCGCCGCGAGGTGCTGGCCGGCGCGCAATCGGTCGCGCTCACCGGCGTGGAGTTCAGGCTGCTCGCCGCATTGGCGCGCGCGCCGGGGCAGGCGCTGTCGCGCGAGGCGCTCAGCGAGGCCGTGCAGCCCGGCAGCTACAAGCCGCAGGATCGCACCGTCGACGTGCAGGTGGCGCGGCTGCGCCGCAAGCTGCGCGAGGCCAGCCCGGGCACCGAGTGGATCGCCACCGAGCGCGGCGAGGGCTACGTGTTCGTGCCGCGCTGAGGCCATGAAGTTGCCGCGCGCGGACAGCCTCTTCGCCCGCTTGCTGCTGCTGCAGACCGGCGTGGCGCTCGCGCTGCTGTTCGTCTTCGCCGCGGTGGTCTACGTCGATCGCAACGTGGCGGTGGCGCGTCTGGTGGCCGAGCGCTGGGCGCCGGCGCTGCGCCATGCGGCCGGGCTGGGTGGCGCTGCGCCCGCGCCGGATCGCACGCTGTTGCGCGCCGAGGCGCGACCGCCGGCGTCGTGGCGGCCGCCACGCTCGCTGCCGCGCCTGGCCGCGCTGGCGGAGGAACTCGAAAGGCACGGCGTGCGCTTCGAAGACGCGGTGATCTCGCGCGGCGCGGGCGCACCGACGCTGTGGCTGCAGCTGCGCCAGGGCGACGGCCGCAGCGCCTGGTTCGGCATCGCCGATGTCGCGCTGCTGCCGCGCCGGCCCGGCCGCGTGCTGCTGGCCGTGCTGATCAGCGCGGCCATCCTGGTGGCGGTGAGCTGGTACTTCACGCGGCGGCTGACCCGCCCGCTGGAGCAGCTGCGCAGCCGCATGGTCCGCCACCAGCCCGGCCAGGCTCAGGCTCCCGCCGCGCCGATCGAGGGTGCCTCGCCGGAGGTGGCCGCCATCGAGCATGCCTACGACGAGCTGCTGGCGCGCTACGAACGCCACGAGCGCGAGCGTGCACTGCTGCTGGCCGGCGTGTCGCACGACCTGCGCAGCCCGCTGGCGCGCATCCGCATGGCCGCCGGGCTGTTGCCCGAGGACCCGGCCAGCGCGCCCTGGCGGGAGGCGATCGAGCGCAACACCGACGTGGCCGACCGGCTGATCGGCAGCTTCCTCGACCACGTGCGCGCCGGCGAGCTCCCGCTGGACCAGCGCGCCGACCTGGCCGCCATCGCGCGCAGCGTCGCCGCCGAGGCCGGCCGCGGCGGCGTGGCGCCGGCGGTCGACGCGCCGCCTTCGCTGGTGCTCGAGCGATGCCACCCGCTGCTGCTCGAGCGACTGATGGCCAATCTCGTCGACAACGCCTGCAAGCACGGCCGCGCCCCGGTGGCGCTGGCGGTGCGCGCCGAAGGTGGCGGCGCCTGCATCGAAGTGAGCGACGCCGGCCCCGGCCTTCCCGAAGCGCAGCGCGAGGCGCTCACCGAGGCCTTCGCGCGTGGCGATGCGGCGCGCGGCACGCCGGGTACCGGCCTGGGCCTGGCGATCGTCGCGCGCATCTCGGCGCGCCTGGGCGGTACGCTGGCCTTCGAGCGCCGTGACGGCCGTCACGTGGCGCGCGTCACCCTGCCGGCAGCCCCCTGAAAGGGCGCCCTCCGCATTCCCCACGCAGTGCGGGGCGGCGCGGGCGGCCGGCGGCGGATAATCCCATCCAACCCCACCCGTCACCCAGATTTCGAGAAGCGGAGAGCGCCATGGCCTCGTTGAACAAAGTCCAGATCATCGGCAACCTCGGCCGCGACCCCGAGGTGCGCTACACGCCCAACGGCAACGCGGTCTGCAACGTCAGCGTGGCCACCACGCGGCAGTGGAAGAACAAGGATTCCGGCGACCGCCAGGAAGAGACCGAATGGCACCGCGTCGTCTTCTACGACCGCCTGGCCGAGATCGCCGGCGAATACCTGAAGAAGGGCCGCTCGGTGTACGTGGAAGGCCGCCTGAAGACCCGCAAGTGGCAGGACAAGGAAGGCAAGGACCAGTACACCACCGAGATCATCGCCGAGCAGATGCAGATGCTCGGCGGCCGTGAGGGCATGGGCGGCGGCGCCGGCGAAGATCGCGGCG
Source organism: Piscinibacter sp. (assembly GCF_050175855.1). Classification (GTDB taxonomy): domain Bacteria; phylum Pseudomonadota; class Gammaproteobacteria; order Burkholderiales; family Burkholderiaceae_C; genus Piscinibacter. The sequence goes on along the minus strand of NZ_JBFXIO010000345.1, from coordinate 1,062 downwards.
GCGATGACTATTCGGAGCGCCCGCAGCGCGCCGCCCCGGCGGCCCGCCCGGCGGCCAGCAAGCCCGCCTCGAAGCCGGCCACCGGCTTCGACGCGATGGACGACGACATCCCCTTCTGATGCCGGCTGCGTCGGCGCTGCCTCAGCGCAGTGCCGGCGCGTAGTGCGCGTGGCAGCCGTCGCAGGCCACCTGCAGGCGCTGCGCGGCCGAGGCGAGGCCGCTTCCATCGCGCAGCCGCGCCGCTTCGGCACCCGCCCGGGTGCCGTCGCGCAGTTCGGCCACGGCGCGCAGCCATTCGGCGCGGCCGAGCGACCAGCCCGGCTGTTCCAGCACGCTGGCCGCCCGATCCAGTTCCGCCGCGGCGTCGGCCACCGCCTGCCAGGCCTCGGCCGTGCGTGGCTGGCGCTGCGGATCGCGCTGGAAGGCCGGGCCGAGCACGCCGGCGGCCGGGTCGATCACCAGCGCCATCAGGTCGGGCAGGGCCAGCATCGGCTCGTCGGCCGGCATCGCCAGCGCCGCCAGCGGGTGAGGTGCGGCGGGGGCACGCTGCGCCGTGCGCTCGTCCGGCGGGGCGCAACCGAGCAGCCCCGCCGCCAGCAGCGCCGCGCACCATTTCAGTGTGGATGCAGCCATGTTGCCCGTGTCCGTGGGCGGCAGCGTACTGCCGGCGCGCTGTCCGGCGGCTCAGGGCTTGCCAGGGGGCCAAGGCGCTCAAGATCGCGGCCGCGTGGCCGAAGACACGGAGACCTCCGACCGCCCGCGCTGCGCCGATGCCTGCCTCTGCCGCCCCCCGCCACGTTGCCGACATCGAACGCGAGATCGACGCGGCCCGCCGCAGCGGCCCGCTGCGCGAGATCGTCGTGCCGCCCTGCCCCGAATTGCTGACGCGGCTGCAGCGGGCCATGGCCGAGGCCGAGCCCGACCTCAACGAGGTCGCGCGCATCGCCCAGGCCGACGTGGCGATGGCCGCCACGCTGATCCGCAACGCCAACGGCGCCGCCTTCGCCGCCAGCGCGCCGGTGGCCTCGGCCGGCCAGGCGATGAACCGGCTCGGCCTGAAGC
>NZ_JBFXIO010000344.1:0-5433 GCF_050175855.1 Piscinibacter sp. | reverse complement strand
CGTGCGCCAGCCGGCCGGCGTGGTGCTGGGCATCGCGCCGTGGAACGCGCCGATCATCCTGGGCGTGCGCGCCATCGCCACGCCGCTGGCCTGCGGCAACACGGTGATCCTCAAGGGCAGCGAGAACTGCCCGCGCACCCACCAGCTGATCATCGAGGCGCTGCAGGACGCCGGCTTCCCGCCCGGCGTCGTCAACTACGTGACCAACGCACCGGCCGACGCCGGCAAGGTGGTGGAGGCGATGGTGGCGCACCCGGCGGTGCGGCGCGTCAACTTCACCGGCAGCACGCGGGTGGGCAAGATCATCGCGATGACCTGCGCCAAGTACCTCAAGCCGGTGGTGCTGGAGCTCGGCGGCAAGGCGCCGCTGGTGATCCTCGACGATGCCGACATCGACGACGCGGTCAACGCCGCCGCCTTCGGCTGCTTCGCCAACTCGGGGCAGATCTGCATGTCCACCGAGCGCATCATCGTCGACGAGAAGATCGCCGAGGCCTTCATCGACAAGTTCGTCGGCAAGGCCAGCAAGCTGCCGCTGGGCGACCCGCGCAAGCCCGAGCCGGTGGTGCTGGGCTCGGTGGTGGGCATGGGCACGGTGGAGCACTGCAACGCGCTGATCGACGACGCGCTGGCCAAGGGCGCCAAGCTGCTGTGCGGCGGCAAGGCCAAGGACACGCTGATGCCCGCCACCGTGCTCGACCGCGTGACGCGCGACATGCGCATCTACCACGAGGAGACTTTCGGCCCGGTGAAGTGCATCGTGCGCGTGAAGGGCGTGGACGCGGCGGTGGACTGCGCCAACGATAACGAGTACGGCCTGTCAGCCGCGGTGTTCGGCCGCGACATCGCGCGGGCGATGAACGTCGCGCGGCGCATCGAGTCGGGCATCTGCCACGTCAATGCGCCGACGGTGCACGACGAGGCGCAGATGCCCTTCGGCGGCGTGAAGGGCTCGGGGCTCGGGCGATTCGGCGGCAAGGCCGGCATCGCCGAGTTCACCGAGCTGCGCTGGATCACGGTGCAGACGCAGCCGCGGCACTACCCGTTCTGATCCGGCGGCCACGCACGCAGCGTTCGCGCTCGTTCGGCCTGCACGTTCCAGCAGGCGTGAACGCTGTCTGTGTTCTCGGCCCGGAGGACTGCCGGGTCCCCTCGGGGGAGGAACGTCCGGATGGAGTCGCGTCGCCGTCGGCGGGCGGCTGACCTTCCCCGAGAGAGACCCGGGCGGGAATGACCGGCGAGGTGCTGATGCGGACGCCGACACCGACGCGGCAGCGATTCGGCGCGTGCCGGGAAGCGGTGGCGAGGGAAGTGCCGGGGGCAATGGCTGAGGCGGAGCCTGAGCCGTGCACGGCATCGCAGCCGCCGTCGCTGACTTGATCGAGCTCAACGCACAGGGCGCCCCGAGGCGCATGCTTTGCAAGACCTTGGCCCGTGGCCGATCAGCAAGGAGAGCACGATGCATGCGATCTTCAAGACACTCGGCGTCGTCACGCTGACGGCGTTCCTCGCGGCCTGCAATCACCCCTACGGCCCGGGCGGGCCGGGACCGGGCTATGGACCCGGCCCCGGCCCCGGCTACGGGCACGGCATGATGGGTGGACCCGGCAGTGGCTGGGGCATGGGCCCAGGCATGATGGGCGGCCCGTACGGTGGCTGGGGCATGGGCCCGGGGATGATGGGCGGGCCTTACGGCGGCTCGGGCATGGGCCCGGGCATGATGGGTGGCATGTGGGGCCTGGGCCGGCTGGATCTCAGTGCCGAGCAGCGCAGCAGGATCGACGCGATCCTCGCGGAGGAGCGGCGCAAGCACTGGGTGCTGATGCGCAGCATGCCCGAGCCGGGCGAGACGCTCGACGACAAGGGCGAGCGCAGCCGCTACGAGGCCATGGCCGCGCTGCACAGGCAGATGTTCGAGTCGCACCTGGAGGCGAGACGCCGCATCCTGGAGGTGCTGACGCCCGCGCAGCGCGAGCAGCTCGGGCCGCGCGGTCCGGCCCGCTGAGCGGGGTGCGCCATGTGGGGCCACATGGACGGTTGGGGGCCCGGCTGGGGCTGGTTTGCGATGGGCCATCTGCTGTGGTGGGTGCTGCTGCTCGTGGCAATCGCCGTGCTCGTGCGCTGGACCCTGGGCCACGGCCCGCACCGCAGCCCGGGGGGCAGCGACCGCGCCTTGGACCTGCTGCGCGAGCGCTACGCGCGCGGCGAGATCGATCAGCAGGAGTTCGAGGAGCGCAAGCGCGTGCTCGGCGGCTGAGGCCTCGTCTGCGCGGCAACCCGGCGCGCAGGCGCGCCGCATGGATCAGCGCTCCTTCCAGAAGCGCCGGTGCGACGCGGCGATGAATTCGGCCGCGGAAGGTACCGGCCCGATCACCCGCACCTCCTTCTGCCCGCGCGCGAACACCTCCCGGCAGGGCAGGTCCAGCGTCGGATTCTCGGCGTGGTTGCCGGTGAGACGCAGCAGCTCGCGCTCTTCCAACCCGTAGATCACGCGGCCGATGTGCGCCCAGTACTGGGTGCCGGAACACATCGCGCAGGGCTCGACGGTGGTGACCAGCGTGCAGCGCCACAGCAGCTCGGGCGGGAACTGCCGGGCCGCCTCGCGGGCCAGCACGGCCTCGGCATGGTTGACGCTGTCCACATTGCCCTGTTCGAGCAGCACCGTCTCGTGGTCGGGCGCGACCAGCAAGGCGCCGAAGGGGTGGTGACCATCGGCGGCGGCGCGCTCGGCCAGCGTCTGCGCGCGCTGCAGCAGCGTGATCACCTGGCCCGGCGTCGGCTCGGTGCGCTCGTCCATCGGCGCACTGTACGTCAGTGGCTTTGCGATCCGCGATGCGCCCAGGCCGTGGTGCGTTTCTCGATCACCGAGAACAGCTCGTACATCGCCATGGCCATGAGACCCACCACCACCAGGCCCGAGAAGGCCAGCCCCATCTGCATCGAACTGCCGGCCGAGATCAGCAGGTAGCCGATGCCCTCGTTGCTGGCGGTCATCTCGCTGACCGTGGTGCCCACGAAGGCCAGCGTGATCGCCACCTTGAGCGAACCGTAGAAGTAGGGCAGCGAGCGCGGCAGGCCCACCTTCGTCAGCACGTCCCAGCGCTTCGCGCCGAGCACGCGCAGCACGTCCTCCAGCTCCGGCTCCAGCGTGGCCAGGCCGGTGGCGATGTTGACCATGATCGGGAAGAAGCTGATCAGGAAGGCGGTCAGCACCGCCGGCCCGACGCCGATGCCGAACCACACCACCAGGATGGGCACGAAGGCGGCCTTCGGCAACGCGTTGAACCCGGTCATCAGCGGGTACATCGCGTCGTAGGCCAGACGCGAGCTGCCCATCAGGAAGCCCAGCAGCACGCCGACCACGATGGCGATGCCGAAGCCGACCATCGTCACCCAGAAGGTGCGCCAGGCGTGGCCGAGGATGGTGACGCGGTGCTCCCAGGACTGCTGCGCGATGCGCGCCGGGCTGGGAAAGATGAACTCGCTGACGTTGAACACCGAGCAGACCAGCTGCCAAAGCACGATGACCGCGAGCAGCAGCAGCAGCGGCGCGGCGCGCTCCAGCGGTGTCTTGTTCACGGTGCCGCCTCGCCGATCGCGCCCACGGGCTTTCGCATCGCGCCGATGTGTCCGCGCAGCTCATGGACGATGTCGGTGAACTGCGGCGTGTAGGTGATCTCCAGGTCGCGAGGGCGCGGCAGGTCGATCTCGCGGCGCACGACGAAGCGGCCCGGGCTGCGGCTCATCACGTAGACGGTGTCGGCGAGGAATACGCTCTCGCGCAGGTCGTGCGTCACCAGGATGACGTTGAACTTGCGCGCCGCCTGCAGGTCGCGCAGCGCGCACCACAGTTCCTCGCGGGTGAAGGCGTCGAGCGCGCCGAAGGGCTCGTCGAGCAGCAGCATCTTGGGCTCGTGGATCAGCGCGCGACAGATGCTGGCGCGCTGCTGCATGCCGCCGGAGAGTTGCCAGGGAAACTTGTCCTCGTAGCCGGCCAGGCCCACCGAGGCCAGCAGCGCGCGCGCCTTGGCGGCGTACTCGCCACGTTTCGCGCGGAAGCTGGAGCGGTACGGCTCGACGATCTCCAGCGGCAGCAGCACGTTGTCCAGCGTCGTGCGCCAGGGCAGCAGGCTCGGCGCCTGGAAGGCCATGCCGGTGATCTTCAGCGGCCCGGTCACCTGCTGGCCGCCGATGATCACCGTGCCCTTGCTCGGCCGCTTCAGCCCGGTGGCGAGCTTCATGAAGGTGCTCTTGCCGCAGCCGGAGGGCCCGACGATGGCGATGAACTCGCCTTCGCCGACCTTCAGGTCGATCGCCTCGACGGCGAACTGGCCCTGGGCCAGCAGCTCGTCGTTGTAGGCCAGCCAGACGTCGTGGAAATCGACGAAGGCGGTCATTTCCGGAAGATGCTGCGCTCGCCGACGCTGGGCAGGAACCCAGGGTTCCAGACGGCATTGGCGTTCACGCGTTCCTTCGTCGCGAATGCATCCGACACCTGGCTGGCCATCAGCGCGAGCCGGCCGGCGTTCACGTCGCCGAAGCCTTCGGCCTTGGCGTCGGGCGTCAGCACGGTCTGCTCGAGCGCGAGGTTGAGGCGGCGCAGTTCGAGCTCGGCATTGACGATGCCGTCGCGCTCCTTCACCGTGGCCACCGCCGCCTTCGGGTCGGCGATGACGTCCTTCATGCCCTTGGTGAAGGCGCGCAGGAAGGCCTTGACTGCTTCCGGGTTCTTCTTGAGGAAGTCCTCGCCGGCGATGATCACGTTGCCGTATAGCTTCACGCCGTGCTTGGCGTATGGCATCAGCACGATGTCTTCCGGCTTGACGCCGCGCGCCTCCAGGTTGAGCAGCGAGGTGAAGGAGAAGCCGGTGATCGCGTCGATGTCGCCGCGCACCAGCATGGTCTCGCGCAGCGGCGGATCCATCGCCGTCCACGTCACGTCCTTCACGTTGTTGGCCTTGGCGAAGATCGGCCAGGCGCGGCGGCCGGCGTCGAACACCGGCGCGCCCATCTTCTTCCCGGAGAGGTCGGCGGGTGTCTTGATGCCGGTCTTCTTCAGCGTCAGCACTGCGGCCGGCGTGTTGTTGTAGACCATCATCACCGCCACCGGCTTGTTCGGTGCGGTGGGGTTGTTGGCGTGGAACTCCATCAGCGCCGCCAGGTCGGCGAAGCCCATGTCGTAGGTCCCCGAGGCCACGCGCGTGACGGTGCCGCCCGAGCCGTTGCCGGCGTCGATGCTGACGTTGAGCTTCTCGGCCTTGAAGTGGCCCTTGGCGGCCGGGAAGAGGAAGAGCGCGGCCGGGCCCTCGAAGCGCCAGTCGAGCTGGAACTTGACCGGTGTTTCCTGCGCGTGCAGCGGCAGCGCGGCGAGCAGCGTGAGCGACGAGGCCGCCGCGGCAACCAGCGCGCGGCGGGAGAGGAACGACTTCAGGA
>NZ_JBFXIO010000343.1:0-5522 GCF_050175855.1 Piscinibacter sp. | reverse complement strand
GGCAAACCCATCCTGCTGCGCCTGGATTACGACGCCGGCCACGGCATCGGCAACACGCGCAAGCAGCAGATGCTGGAGCGGGCCGATGTCTACGCCTTCCTGCTGTGGCAGATGGGCGTCGAGGGCTTCCAGCCCAAGGCGCCCTGAGCCGGATGCAGGAGCCGGCGATGAACGACCGCGCCGCCCAACTGCGCCGCTCGCTGGTGCGCAACCTCGACGAGGTGGCGCTCGAGCGCCAGCAGCGCGAGCCGCTCTACGACACGCTGTGCGGCGGCGTCTCCGACGGCACCGCGGCGCGCAAGCTCGGCGCCGGCTACGACGTGCTGGCGCCCGGCAAGCGCAGTTGCCCCTACCACCTGCACCACGCGCAGGAGGAGATGTTCGTGATCCTCGAGGGCAGCGGCACGCTGCGCGTGGCCGGCGAGATGGTGCCGGTGCGCGCGGGTGACGTGGTCTTCATCCCGCCGGGGCCGGACTATCCGCACCAGTTCATCAACACGTCGGATGCGCCGATGCGCTACCTCAGCATCAGCACGCAGGAGCGGCCGGAGCTGTGCGAGTACCCCGACTCGGGCAAGGTGGCCGGCTACGTGCGCGGCCTGCGCATCATCCAGCGCCCGGGCGAGGCGCTGGACTACTGGGACGGGGAACCCTAGCGCTCAGCGCAGCTGCGGCGCCATCTCGCGCATCGCCTTGACCATGCCGGCGCCCACACCGGCGCCGAAGCGCTTGGCCAGCCGCTCGGCGACGTTGTCGTGCGGCGTGTAGTCGATGATGTCCTCGGCCTTGACCACCTCGCGGGCGACGAAGTCGAGGTTGCCGGTCTTGTCGGCCAGGCCGTGCTTGATGGCTTCCTCGCCGTTCCAGAACAGGCCGGAGAAGGTCTCCGGTGTCTCCTTCAGGCGCGCGCCGCGGCCCTGCTTCACCACCGCGATGAACTGCTGGTGGATCTGGTCGATCATCGCCTTGGCGAAGGCGCGATGCTGCTCGTTCTGCGGCGAGAACGGATCGAGCATGCCCTTGTTCTCGCCGGCGGTGAGCAGGCGTCGCTCGACGCCGAGCTTCTCCATCGTGCCGGTGAAGCCGAAGCCGTCCATCAGCACGCCGATGCTGCCGACCAGGCTGGCCTTGTCGACGTAGATCTCGTCGGCGGCCACCGCGATGTAGTAGGCGCCGGAGGCGCACATCTCCTCCACCACCGCATACACCGGCTTCTTGTGCAGCGCCTTGAGGCGGCGGATCTCGTCGTTGACGATACCGGCCTGGACCGGGCTGCCGCCGGGCGAGTTGATGCGCAGCACCACGGCCTGGGCCCCCTGATCCTCGAAGGCGGACTTCAGCGCCGCCACCAGGTTCTCGGCGCTGGCCTCGGTGTCCACCGCGATCTCGCCGCGCACTTCCACCAGGGCGGTGTGCGGCGCGCTCTTCGCCGCCGGGCCGACCGGCGAGGAGAACAGCAGCGTGGCGACCACCAGCACCAGCAGCAGCCAGGCCAGGCGGAAGAAGATGCGCCAGCGGCGATCGGCGCGGCGCTCGCGCAGCAGGTCACGCGCCAGTTCCTCGAGGTTGCCCTCCCAGGCCGGCGACTTCGCGGTGGAAGCGCCGGACGCTGCCGGCGCCGGGGCCGGGCTGCCGAAGGCCGGCTCCACGCGGGCGCCGGAGGTGGGTTCGTCAGGTGTGCTCATCGCGGGGCGCTCAGTCGGCGAATGGAGGTTGAGTGTCGCGGGAAGGATACCAATACACCTGCCCGTCCCTTTCCTCGACCTCGATGGCCACGAGGCGGCCGCGGCCGCAGGGGCCGCCGACACACCGCCCGCTGCCCGGATCGTAGGCCGCGCCATGGATCGAGCAGAGGATGAACTGCCGCTCGCTGTCGAGGAACTGGCCCGGCTGCCAATCCATCTCGGTGGGCACGTGGGCGCAGCGGTTCAGGTAGGCCACCACCTTTCCGTCGACGCGCAGCGCGAAGGCGCGCGCCGGCTGGCGGTACTGCAGCACGTCGAAGACGATCGCGTCGCCGCGCTCGGCCAGCTCGGCCGAGGCGCACAGGTGCTGGGCCTCGCCCGGTCGCTCGGACCCTTGCGGCTCAGGCATGCTGCAGCAGCCAGTCGTGCAGCTCGCGGGTGGAGTGCGCGACGAAGCGCGTATCGAAGTCCTCGAAGGCTTCGTGCTCGTGGGCGCCGTAGCTCACGCCGATCGACGCCGTGCCGGCGTTGGCGGCGAGCTGCAGGTCGTGCGTGGTATCGCCGATCATCAGCGTGCGCTCCGGCTCGACCCCGAATTCGCGCATCAGCTCCAGCAGCATGCGCGGGTCGGGCTTGGAGGCGGTCTCGTCGGCGGTGCGCGTGGCGTGGAACAGGCCCTGAAGTGCCACCGTGCGCAGCGCCTCGTCGAGCCCGCGTCGGCTCTTGCCGGTGGCCACGCCCAGCCAGTGGTGGCGGCCCTTGAGGTCATGCAGCATCGGCAGCGTGCCCTCGAACATCACGATCTCGTGCTGCTTGGCGAAGTAGTGGTGGCGGTAGCGGTCGGCCAGCTCCTTGTAGCGCTCGCGCGGCAGCTCGGGCGCGGCATGGGTCAGCGCTTCCACCAGCCCCATGCCGATCACGTAGCTGGCTTCGCGGTCACTCGGCACCGTCACACCCACGTCGCGGCAGGCGGCCTGGATGCAGCGGGTGATCAGCGCGGTGGAATCGAACAGCGTGCCGTCCCAATCGAACACGATCAGGTCGAACTGGCGGGGTCGGGTCATGTCGGGGCGGAAAGCGTCGCGAGAAAAGCCTCGCATTCTGGCGGCAACGGCGCCTCGAGCTCGATCACCTCGCCGCTGGCGGGGTGCTGGAAGCGCAGCCGCTTCGCGTGCAGGAACATGCGCTCGAAGCGTGCCGCGCCACGCGCGACCGCCTTGTTGCGCGCGAAGTCGCCGTACTTGTCGTCGCCGACGATCGGGTGGCCTTCGTGGGCGAGGTGCACGCGGATCTGGTGGGTGCGGCCGGTCTTGATGGTCACGTCGAGCAGGCTGTAGCCGCTGTAGCGTCGGGCGACCTTGACGAGCGTGATCGAGCGCTTGGCTTCCTCGTGGCCAGCCTCGACGGCGCGAACGCGACGCTCGCCCTCGCCGGTGAGGAACTTGTGCAGCGGCACGTCGATGACCTTGCGGCTGGCCGGCCAGTCGCCGGTCACCAGCGCGGCGTAGACCTTGCCTGTCTCGCGCGCGCGCAGCTGGTCCTGCAGCGCAGTCAGCGCCGAGCGCTTCTTGGCGATCAGCAGCAGGCCCGACGTCTCCTTGTCGAGGCGGTGCACCAACTCGAGAAACTTCGCCTGCGGCCGCGCCTGGCGCAGCTGCTCGATCACGCCGAAGCTCACCCCGCTGCCACCGTGCACCGCCACGCCGGCGGGCTTGTTCACCGCGATCAGGTGCTCGTCCTCGAAGACCACCGGGAACTCGCGCGCCGGCGCCGGCGCGGCCGCCGCCCGCTCGGCCACGCGCACCGGCGGCACGCGCACGACGGCGCCGACTTCGAGGCGCGTGTCGGCCGAAGCCCGGCCCTTGTTGACGCGCACCTCGCCGGAGCGGATCACCCGGTAGACGTGCGTCTTGGGCACGCCCTTGAGCAGCCGGATCAGGAAGTTGTCCAGCCGCTGGCCCTGGGAGCCTTCGTCGACCGTGAGGCGCAGCACGGATGGCGCGTTCGCGCCGGACACGGCCGCCGAGCTTTTCCCACCTATAATCGGCCGGTCCACGCTGTGCTCTAAGTGCTTGATTCTTCGGAGTTTAGCCTCGCAGCCAGGGTGGCGGGCCGCTCAGGAGAGCGGCCAATCCGGTGATGCAACGCAGCGCGGTCCCCCGCAGGAGCCGTCCCGAAGCGACGGCGCGGCGAGAGAAGCGATGCGGCAGAGCGAACGAACAACGAACCCAGAACAAGGTTTCCCGGACTGGAGACAAGCCCTGCGGCCACGCCGCAACGACTGCGCTCCCGTCCGCGTCCAGTGATCCCAGGCGGATGTCGACCCCGGTTTCCCCCGCATCGCGAACAGGCTGCATGGCGCAGCCCGCGACCGGCCACGCCATCGCACCAGCATGCCGGCCCACGAGGCCCGCGCGCTGGCGCTGCTCCGCCCCTCCCACTGTCACGCACGCGCCAACGCTGCGGTTGCACCCGATCTGCTGATCGGCCGCACTGCAGTCCAGGGCGATTCCTTCCGGTTCCCACGCGTTCTCTCGTGCATCGAAGCGTCGCCTTCCGCATCCGCGGGCGGTGACTGTTGATGTGGCGTCGCCCTGCAAGGCGGCGCCGGAGGAGTGCACATGAAACGCATGCTGATCAATGCGACGCAGCAGGAAGAGCGTCGCCTGGCGATCGTCGACGGCCAGAAGCTGCTCGACTTCGAGACCGAGATCGAAGGGCGCGAGCAGCGCAAGGGCAACATCTACAAGGCCGTCGTCACGCGCGTCGAGCCGTCGCTCGAAGCCTGCTTCGTCGACTACGGCGAAGACCGCCACGGTTTCCTGCCCTTCAAGGAGATCGCCAAGGAGTACTTCAAGCAAGGCGTCTCCGTGCGCGACGCGAAGATCCAGGACGTCATCGCCAACGGCCAGGAACTGCTGGTGCAGGTCGAGAAGGAAGAGCGCGGCAACAAGGGCGCGGCGCTGACCACCTTCGTCTCGCTGGCCGGCCGCTACCTGGTGCTGATGCCCAACAACCCGCGCGGCGGCGGCGTGAGCCGGCGCATCGAGGGCGAGGACCGCGAGGAGCTGAAGGAAAACCTCGAGTCGCTCGACTACCCCAAGGGCATGAGCCTGATCGCCCGCACTGCCGGCATCGGCCGCTCGGCCGCCGAGCTGCAGTGGGACCTTAACTACATGCTCAAGCTGTGGGAGGCGATCGACGGCGCGGCCAAGGCCGGCAAGGGCGCCTTCCTGATCTACCAGGAATCGAGCCTGGTGATCCGCGCCATCCGCGACTACTTCACCGCGGACATCGGCGAGATCCTGATCGACACCGACGACATCTTCGAGCAGGCGCAGCAGTTCATGAACCACGTGATGCCGGAGACGGCTCACAAGGTCAAGCGCTACCGCGACGACGCGCCGCTGTTCAGCCGCTTCCAGATCGAGCACCAGATCGAGACGGCCTTCAGCCGTACCGTCAACCTGCCTTCCGGCGGCGCGATCGTGATCGACCACACCGAAGCACTGGTCAGCGTCGACGTGAACTCGGCGCGCGCCACGCGCGGCAGCGACATCGAGGAAACCGCCACCCGCACCAACCTCGAGGCGGCCGACGAGATCGCCCGCCAGATGCGCCTGCGCGACCTCGGCGGCCTGATCGTCGTCGACTTCATCGACATGGAGGAGAGCAAGAACCGCCGCGAGGTCGAGACGCGCCTGCGCGATGCGCTGCGCCAGGACCGCGCCCGCGTGCAGTTCAGCTCGATCAGCAAGTTCGGCCTGCTCGAACTCAGCCGCCAGCGCCTGCGCCCGGCGCTGTCCGAGGGCAGCCACATCACCTGCCCGCGCTGCA
>NZ_JBFXIO010000342.1:0-5623 GCF_050175855.1 Piscinibacter sp. | reverse complement strand
CCGGCTCATCGAGCCCAGCGCGGTTCGCCAGAAGCCGTGCAGGGCCACCTCGTGCATCTTGTACAGCGACAGGTACATGGTGCGCGCGAACCGGCCCTCGACCCAGAGGTTGCCGCCGACCAGCGAGCCCATCAGGTTGCCCACCGTGCTGTACTCGCCCAGCGAGACCAGCGAGCCGAAGTCGCGGTAGCGCCAGGGCTGCAGCGGCTGGCCCTTGAGCCGCCGCTGCAACTGCCTGACCAGGTGCGAGGCCTGCTGGTGCGCCGCCTGGGCCCGCGGCGGCACGTTGCCTTCGTGGCCCAGCCAGGGGGCGGCGGCGCAATCACCGATGGCGAACACGTTCGGGTCGCGCGTGGTCTGCAGCGTCGGACCGACGACCAGCTGGTTCAGGCGGTTGGTCTCCAGCCCGCCCAGGTCCTGGAGGAAATCGGGCGCCTTCACGCCGGCCGCCCACACCACCAGCTCGGCCGGAATCAGCTCGCCGCTGGCCAGGTGCACGCCCTCGGCGCTGACCGAGGTGACTCGCGAGCCGGTGCGCACCTTGATGCCCAGGCTCGTGAGCAGGCGATGGGCCGCGCCCGAGATGCGCTCGGGCAGCGCCGGCAGGATGCGCGGGCCGGCCTCGATGAGATTGAGGCGGATGTCGCGCTCGGGGTCGATGCGCTCGAGGTTGTACGACACCAGCGCGCGCGTGGCCTTGTGCAGTTCCGCCGACAGCTCCACGCCGGTGGCGCCGGCGCCGATGATGGCCACCTGCAGCTGTCGCGGTGCCAGCGGCTCGCTCTGCATGTGCGCGCGGATGCAGGCGTTGACGAGGCGACGGTGGAAGCGCTCGGCCTGCGCCGGCGTCTCCAGCGCGATGGCGTGCTCGGCCACGCCCGGCGTGCCGAAGTCGTTGGTCAGGCTGCCCACCGCCATCACCAGCGTGTCGTAGCCGCGCGTGTAGGGCGGCGTGATCGGCGCGCCTTCCTCGTCGATGGCCGGCGCGACGATGACCTCGCGCTTGTCGCGATCGAGGCCCACCATCTCGCCGACGCGGTAGCGGAAGCCGTGCCAGTGCGACTGCGCAAGGTAGTCGGTGGCGTGCTCGTGCAGGTCGGTGCTGCCGGCTGCGATCTCGTGCAGGTGCGGCTTCCAGAAATGCGTGCGCGCCTTCTCGATCAGCGTGACGTGAGCCAGGCCCCTGCGGCCCAACCTGTTGCCCAGTTGCGTGACCAGTTCGAGCCCGCCCGCCCCACCGCCGACCACGACGATGCGGTGCGGCTGGCCCGCACCCTGCGTGCCGGTGTCTGCCATGTGTCTCGCTCCTCTCTCCTTGCGGGCATTGTCGGCGCGTCCTCGCCGTCGTGCACGACCATAATGGCCCGATGAGCGCCCTCGCCGCACGCCTGCGCACGCAGACCTGGCCCGCCCACCGCCAGGTCGAGGCCACGCCGTTCGTGCGCGCGATGCTGCGCGGCGGCCTGTCGCTGCCGGCCTACTGCCTGCTGCTGGCCAGCCTGCACCCGATCTACGCGGCCCTGGAATCCGGGCTGCAGCGCCACGCCGGGCGGCCCGAGGTGGCGGCGATCTACGCCGAGCCCTTGCTGCGCGAGGCCGCGCTGGCCGCCGACCTCGCCCACCTGCAGGGCGCCGACTGGCGCGGCACGCTGAAGGCGCAGCCGCAGGCGCTGGCCTATGCCGAGCACCTGGCCGCCCTGGCCGACGCCGCACCGGCACTGCTGGTGGCCCACGCCTACGTGCGCTACCTCGGCGACCTCAGCGGCGGCCAGACGCTGCGTCGCATCGTCGCCGGCTCGCTGGGCCTGCAGGGCGACCACGGCACGCGCTTCTACGACTTCGGGCCGCCCGCGCAGGTCTCGGCACTGGCCGGCAGCCTGCGCGCCGGACTGGACCGCATCGACGCCGACGAGGCCACCCGCGCGGCCATCGTCACGGAAGCAGAGCAGGCTTTCGCGCGGCACGAGCGCCTGTTCGGCGAGCTCGAGACGGCGCGCGCGGCCCTCAGCCCTTGAAGCTGCGGATGCGCGCGTAGAGCGCGGTGGCGCGGCGGGTCGCCGCCTCGAGGTCCTCGAGCATGGGCGTGACCGACGGCGCCAGGTTGCCGTCGGCAATGTCCATGGCGGCCAGGCTGGCGCTGGCGAGGATGGCACTCATCAGCTCGTCGGGCTCGCGCTTGCCGTTGCCGAATGCGGACAGCGAGGGTGCGGCCTGTGCCAGCGAGGCCTCGAGATGCTCGCGCGCCCGCATGGCCCGACGGGCCTCGGTGAGGTCGTCGAAGATCAGGATGAAGCCGAGCGTGGTGCCGTCGCGCGAGGGCACCACTTCGGCCCGCACCGACACCGGCGTGGCGCGTTCGCCGGCCAGCGTCAGCTCGCCGCGCCACGCATGGCCTTCGCCGGCCATCGCCGCAAAGGCGCGCCGGGCGGCGTCGCGCTCGACGAACACGGCCGCCACCGCAGCGAGGTCGTCGAGCTGCGCGCGCGTGCAGCCGGCCAGGCGCAGGAAGGCATCGTTGACGAACAGCGTGCGCTGCCGGCCGTCGCAGACGATCACTGCCTCGTCGGAGCTGACCACCTTGTCGCGCACCTGCGCGAGCTGGTGTTCGGCGATCAGCAGCCGCACCGCGTTGACCTGCACGATGATGTCGACCAGCGAGGCGCCGATCGCGCGTGCCAGGGCCAGCTCGCTGCCGCTCCAGGGCAATGCCGTGCCGCGCACCAGCTCCGACCAGGCCGCGAAGGAGCTGCGCGGCGACAGCTCCAGCGGGTTGGTCGCCACCACCGCCTTGGCCGGGTTGCCCGCCCAGGTGACGGTCAGCAGCTGCTCCTTGCGGAACCACATCAGGTAGTCGGGCCGGTCGCTGGCCAGGCGCGCCGCGATCACGCCGCTGGCGGTGGGCGTGAGCGAGGCCAGCGCCGGATTGGCCCGCTCCACCGAAGAGCAGTGGAACAGCCGGTCGCCCGACGGCGGCTGCGACTGCACCCATTGCTGCAGGGCGCGCAGCTGCGGCGTCGACGGCACCTCCCCGGTGGTGAGGATCTCGTCGTCGGTGAACAGCGCCGCGCCGGTGGCGTCCAGCGGCTGCAGCAGGGTGCGCGGGTTGCGCAGCAGCGCCAGTCGCCAGTCGCCCTCGGTGGAAGTGGCCTCGATCAGGCGCTGCTCGAGGCGGCGCACCTGGATCGCCACCTGCGCGTAGGCGTAGTTCTCGATCGCGGCAATGCGTGTGGAGACGACCTCCGCCAGCAGGTCGCAGGCGGCGCGCACCGCATAGCGCAGGTTGAAGGGCCGGTAGTGGTGACAGGCCACCAGCCCCCAGAGCTGGCCTTCGCGCACCAGCGAGACCACCAGCGTGGCGGTGACGCCCATGTTGCGCAGGTACTGCAGATGCAGCGGCGACATGCTGCGCAGCGAGCACATCGACATGTCGAGCTCGGTGCCCAGCCCCGGCACCAGCCGCGGCACCAGCTCGGCAGCCCGGTAGTCGACGTCGACCAGCAGGCGCACCCGGTTGCGCAAGTAGAGCTCGCGCGCACGCTGCGGGATGTCGGTGGACGGATAGTGGTGGCCGAGAAGCGACTCGAGCCGCGGATCGCGCGCCTCGGCGATCACCCGGCCGTGACCTTCCGGGTCGAACTTGTAGACCATCACCCGGTCGTAGCCGGTCATGTCGCGCACGCAGCGCACCACCGCGTCGGCCAACGTGCCGAGCGTGGAGGCGGCGCCGAAGCGCTGCACCGCGAGGTTGAGCTGGCGCTGCAGGCTCTCGCCGTCGATGTCGACCACCGGCACGCCGCCGGCCGGCGTGTCCAGCGGCTCGATCTCGACCACCAGCGCCTGCCCGGGCACGCGGTGCACGACGCCTTCATACGCGGCCTCGGCGCCGTTCATCGCGACGCGGCAACGCAGGGGTACCGGCTCGTCGAGGTCTGGCGCCAGGGCGATCTCGGCCACGCGCTCGGCCAGGTCCCCGCCGAGCGCGGCCAGCGGCCGGCCCAGCAACGCATCCGGCTTCATGCCCAGCAACCCTGCCGCATTGGCGCTGGCCTGCATCACCACCAGCCCGGGCTCGCGCACGGTCAGCAGAACGCCATGCGGCTGCACCGAGCCGGCGAGGTGGATGAGCTCGCGCTCGCAGTTGGTGAGGTCGGCCTCGCCGAACGCCGGATGGTTCTTCACGGCGACGCGCCTGCGTCCTCGTCTTGCGCCCGGCGCTGCACCAGACTTTGCTCGCTGATGCCGAGCAGCGATGCCGCCGCCTGCGTGTTGCCGGCGCTGCGCTGCAGCGCGATGCGGATGAAGTGCTGCTCGGCCAGGGCCGTGGCCTGGCGCAGCATCACCGGCAGCGGCGTGGTGCCGAGCTGCTCGCTCAGCCGCGTCCAGGCCTCGGCGAAGACCGCCTGCGCGTCGCCCAGCTCGGCGATGCGGGGCGCCGTCTGCCACAGCACCAGGCCGATGCACTCGCGGTCGCCCTCGGTGAGCCAGGTCGCGCTGACGCCCACCGAGCCACGCTCGCCGGTCCTGAGCAGCATCGCCTCGCGCTCGGCCAGTCCTTCGTGCCGCACTTCGCGCAGCAGGGCCTCGACGTCTTCGGGCGCACCGCCCAGCCAGTCGGCGACCGGCCTGCCGAGCAGTTCGGTGTCGTCGCGCGCGCCCAGCAGCGCGATGAAGCTGGCGTCGCAAGTGATCACACGGCCGCTCGAATCGGCCACCGCTGCGGCTTCGCGCTGGCCGGCGGCGGCAGCGGGCGCCAGCGGCGAGGCCGCCGAGCGCACACGCACCAGCAGCCGCTGCTCGTCGCCGGCGCGGAACGGCATCGCCGCCACGCTGCAGGTGACCGGATCGCCGATCAGCCGCGCGCGCAGTTCCGACGGCCGGCCGCTGCTGCGCGCGCTGGTCATCAGTTCGTGCACCGCGCCGCGCGAACGGTGATCGAACAGCGCGTCGACGGCACGCCCGGCCAGTGCCGCCATGCCGCCCAGGCGCGAGGCGATGGAGCGGTTGGCGCGCAGGATCTTCAGCGAGGCCGACTCGACGGCCAGCACGCCATCGCTCAGCACCTGGTACAGCTGACGCTCCTGCGACTCGGCCTGGCGCGCCTTCCAGTAGCCACGTTCGAGGTCCTGCTGGGCGTCGAGGAAGCGCTGCTGGATCGCGGCGATGGCGCGCAGATCGCGCCCGACAGCGATCACCGGGCCGTTGCGGCCGAGCCGGATCGCCGTGTAGGCCACCGGGATGTCGGCCCCGCCGGCACCGCTGTGGCTGATCTCGCGCCGCCGCGCCAGGCCGGTGCTGGCGACGTCGTGCAGCATCGCCTCGACCTTGCGCCGCATCGGCGTGGCCACGGTATCGGCCCAGGGGCGGCCGACCCACTGGTCGGCCGAAGGCGCCATCGGCTGGGAACCCGACTGGGCCACGCTCTGGATCACGCCGGTTTCGTCGAGCACCAGCGCGATGTCGCTGGACAGCGACACGAAGGTCTGGGCCAATTCCTGTGCCCAGGGTGCCAGTGCACCCAGATCATCCGTACTGCCCGAGCGTTGATTCACGCTGCTTCTCCTGGAGGCCGACGGTTGATGCTGCTGATCGTCGCTTGGCGCATTCTATGCCCGGCCCTGGCATC
>NZ_JBFXIO010000341.1:0-5651 GCF_050175855.1 Piscinibacter sp. | reverse complement strand
ACCAGGCCCGACGCGTTGACCTCGCCCACGCCGCCTACGCTCACCGTCGGCGACACGCTGTCGAACATGCTCCAGCGCAGCCTCTCGGCCTGCTCCAGCTCCGCCCCTTCCAGGCTCGGCTCGCTCAGCGCGCTCGCCGCCGTCGGCTCGTCCACGCCGCCGCATCCCGCCAGCACCATGCTCGCAACCGCCTGCATCACCAGCAGCGCAGTCTGCTTCCTGCGGAGTTTCATTCCCAACAACCCTTCGTTCAGTCCTGTTCGGTCGCACTGACGTGTGACCCGCGACCACCTTGCCTGGCGGGTCCTGATCTGGAGGACGCCACTGGCGGTGCCGGGAGGCGCCGCCTTGCAGGGGGTGATGGGCACGATATCGGCGAGGCAGGCCGGCACCGGTAACCACGCCGCAGCCGTGTAACGGGCGGAACGCGTCACCCCCTTGTTCAGGGGGATGAGCAGGGGGAAACTCTTAGCGCCGCGGAACAAGCGGCCGCGATTGTTACAACTCTGCCGAAGATCCGGCGTGTCGTGTCAAGGACGTGAAGACGTCGCCAGCGGTCGGAGTCCGCCGATGCCCTGCTGGCTGAATGCGTCGGCCAGAAGGTCACCGACCCGCGCAGCACCGCTGGCGTTCATGTGCACACAGTCGTAGAAGTGCGCTGGCTCGAATCCGGCCCCTTCGAGATCGATGTAGTGCCCGCCTGCAGCGGGGCACTCCTGTGCCATGACCGCATTGATAGACAGGATGGCCAGTCGATAGTCCAGGCCGTTGAACTTGCGCCCCTGGTGAGTGAACACGTCCGGAATTCCGCGCCATGCATCGCCATAGCGCCGATAGATCAACGAGGGCTGCGATACGCAGACGGGCTTCGCGCCGCGCGCCTCGATCAGCTGCAGCAGACGGCGCAGGCGCTCGCGAAAGGCCTCGCTGCTGGCGGCAACCAGCGGAGCAATGTCGGCCGCAGGCGCCGTGCTCGTGTAGTCCGAATCGGTCGGAAAGATCAGTTTGTGTGCTGCGAACAAGGGGGCATCCGCACGAGCTGCCAATGCGCGGCGGATGAGGTGCAGGAGCGCGGAGTTCTCGTTCACGGCTCGTTTGAGTCGGGCCAGCCGGCCCGCCGGCTCGTCGGCACGCAGATCGGAAGGTGCCCGTTCGGTGCGCAGCGCCGCATCGTTGACCCCGACATAGAGCAGCACATAGTCCGGCTTCAGTCCTGGCACGAGCGGCAGCCAGCGCTCCAGCGCAGCGATGTGTCCGAAGCTCGAATGCCCGTCGACACCTGCGTTGGAAACGCACCATGTCCGGCCACTGTGGGCTTGCGTCATGCGCGACTGCAGCCGGTCCTGCCATGTCTGGCCATCGCTCACGTAGACCTGGTCGGTCGTCGACCCACCAAGCGTGACGAGACGGACCTGAGCCGGGTCGTCGCAAGACCCGCGCAGGCCGTAGCGATCCCGCGTGTAGCGCACCGGCGCTGCATCCGGACCGTAGATCCGCCGGACGTCGTACTCGGTGCTGCGCCCGCGAACCACGTTGAGCTTGTCGACCTCGCTCCAGGAGTCCCCTCGGAGCCAGCCGCCGAAAACCAGCTCCAGGCCCAGCAGTCCGAACAGGAGCACCAGCAGGCTGGCCGCCACAAGAGCGATGACCTGCTTAGTCGAGCTCATACGCGTTGCGGTAGTCCCGCTGCAGTGCCGGGTCCTGCGCCGACTTTTCGAGCAGGCAGTTGCCCACGGCAAGACAGTCGATCTCGGTGCCCATCAGGCAACGGAACGCATCTTCCGGCGTGGCAACGATGGGTTCGCCACGCACGTTGAACGACGTGTTGACCAGCACCGGGCAACCGGTCAGTTCGTGGAACCGGCTGATCAACCGGTGGTAGACGGGATTGGTCTGGCGGTGAACGGTCTGGATGCGTGCAGAGTAGTCCACGTGCGTGACGGCCGGGATGCTGGAGCGCGGCACATTCAGCTTGTCGATGCCGAACAGCTGGCGCTGGGCCTCGTTCATCGGCAGCTGCCGGCCCTCGCGAACGTCGGCCACCAACAGCATGTAGGGGCTGTCAGTGTCGATGTCGAACCAGTCCGCCACGTGCTCGCGCAGCACGCTCGGCGCAAACGGGCGGAACGACTCGCGATACTTCACCTTCAGGTTGAGCGTCTTCTGCACGCTCGGCGAACGAGCATCCGCGAGGATCGAGCGGGCACCAAGTGCACGCGGCCCGAATTCCATCCGCCCCTGATGCCAGCCGACCGCCTTGCCATCGGCGAGAGCGCGAGCCACGGTGTCGATCATGGTCTCGGTGTCGAGCGTGCTGAAGCGCGCGCCGACCGCCGTCAGCCGGCGCTCGATGTCATCCTGCGAATACGACGGCCCCAGGTAGGCCCCCCGCATCGCGTCGAGCCCCGGCCGCACCTCGCGCTTGCCGCCGAGCGCGCTGTGATAGACAGCCAGCGCCGCGCCCAGCGCCCCGCCGGCGTCGCCTGCCGCCGGCTGGACCCAGACATCATCGAACAGCCCCGAGCGCAGCAGCTTGCCGTTGGCCACGCAGTTGAGCGCCACGCCTCCCGCCAGGCAAAGCCGGCGCAGCCCGGTTGATTTGGCAATGCCTCGCGCCAGCGCCAGCATCACGTCCTCGGTGACCACCTGCACGGAGGCGGCCAGGTCCATTTCGCGTTGCGTCAGCCGCGATTCGGGCGAGCGCGGCGGACCACCGAACAGCTCATCGAAGCGGCTGTTGGTCATCGTCAGCCCCGTGCAGTAGTCGAAGTACTGCATGTCGAGCATGAACGATCCATCCTCGCGCACGTCGATCAGGTGATCGCGAATCAGCCCGGCGTATCGAGGTTCTCCATAGGGTGCGAGCCCCATCACCTTGTACTCGCCCGAATTGACCTTGAATCCGGTGTAGTAGGTGATTGCGGAGTACAGCAGGCCCAGCGAGTGCGGGAAGCGGATCTCCTTGTGGATCTGCAGCGAGTTGCCCCGGCCAACGGCCATCGAGGTCGTGGTCCACTCACCCACACCGTCCAGCGTCAGCACCGCAGCCTCCTCGAACGGCGACGGAAAGAAGGCACTCGCGGCGTGGCTGAAGTGATGTTCCGAGAAGAGCAGTCGCTGCGACCAGTCGGTGGCGTTGCCCCACAGGCGTTCCAGTTCGTCGAGGATCACCGACTTCTGGAACAGCTTGTCCTTGAGCCACACCGGGAGCGAGGTCGCGAACGACCGGAATCCGCGCGGCGCGAAGGCCAGATAGGTCTCCAGCAATCGCTCGAACTTCAGGAAGGGCTTGTCGTAGAAGACGACGCGATCGATGTCTCGCGGCTCGCAGGCCGCCTCCCTGAGGCAGTACGCAATGGCATGGACCGGGAAGGATGCATCGTGCTTCCTTCGGGTGAAGCGCTCTTCCTGCGCGGCTGCGACGATGCATCCGTCGACGACCAGACAGGCTGCGGCGTCGTGGTAGTAGGCCGAGATGCCGAGAACCTTCATCGCATCGGGCCTTGCGGCGCTAGAACAGCGTGTAGATGAACGGCGCGAGGACCGAGCCCTGGGCAATGACGAGCAGGCCGCCAATCGCCACGAGCAGCAGAACGATCGGCAGCAGCCAGAGCTTCTTGCGCGCCCGCAGGAACGCCCACATCTCTTTCAGGAAAGCCATGAGCCTCCTCAGTACTGGTTGCCGAAGCTGTCCGCGCCTGGCCCGGGCGGTTCGCGCGGCTGCCAATGGGTGGGTTGGTCGCGTCGCAGGCGCAGCCGCAGTTCGTCGCGACCGGCCAGGCGCTGCATCAGCGCAACCGGGGTGACGACGCCGTAAAACAGCACGCCCAGTACTACAGGGCTGACCACGCGGCCGAGCAGATGACCGAACGCCATCCAGGCGCGATTCATCGGGCCGAGCACGGCCGGTCGCCACGCCGATGCCGTTGCGAACACCAACGAGATCGCCAGCAGCAAGCCGACAACGCGCGTCGCTCCATACCGCCACCAAGCCCAGGCAGACAGCAAGGCGAACACGGCGGTAAACAGCAGGCCGAACTTGCGATCGCTTGGCGCCCGCACCGGTGGTGGCGCGGAAGCACGTTCCTGGTCGGACATGACTTGGACCTCGCGGATTCCGGAGGTCAAGTTCTCCGGCAGGCACCGACAATCTAGTTGGGCGCGTGGGGCGTCGCCAGCCCGCGGATGGGTGGTTCCGCCGCCGCCGGGATCTCCCAAACGCCGAAGGGACGCACGGTCACTCCGGCTGCCGTCACCGCCACGCATGCGTGCGCGCCAGAGGGCAGCCGCGCGCTCCACATCGTCCAACCCGCTGCAGCACTGCAGTCGCCGCGGAAGGCAAGCAGCCGCGCAGGCGCGTCGGGGTCGACCTCGACCACGAAAGCATCGAGCGGTTCGAGCAATCCGCGACCGAGCGCCTTCACCACGGCCTCCTTTCTCGTCCAGGTGGCGATGAATGCCTCGGCCTGGCGCGGCTTGGGCAGACGTTGCAGCGAGCGCACTTCGTCGGCGGCGAAATTGGCTCGCGCAATGGCCTCGTGATCGACGACCACACGCATCTGCTCGATGTCGACCCCCACGGCGTGGTGCGCACTGAGCGCCACCAGCAGTTCGTCGCCCGAGTGCGCGACGTTGAACTGCAGCGTCGGGCCGAGCGCTTGCGCCTCGAGTTCAGGCTTGCCCAGCGCCGACACTGCCAGGCGCAGGCCCTCAGGGTCGCGGCCGAGGTACCAGCCCAGCAGGATGCGCACGAGCGCGCGTCCGGCCACGAAGCGCTGGCGCAACCGACCTCCGCGCAGGCGATCCGCGCGCTCGCTCTCGGCGCCGTCGAGCAGTCGTTGCAGATCGACCGCCGTCGTCACGGCAGCATCCAGAGGCAGCCGCCAGACGTGCGCTTGATCCACGTCTAGCGCGGGTGCCTCGCAGCCCTTCGTGCCGCAAAGCGCCTGCAGCAGGTCAAGGGTATTCGAGCAGTCGGTCGTCGTTCTGGCGGGCGTCGTCATTCGAACCGGCACGCATGGCGCTGGCGTTGCGAGGAATTCTGCACAGATCGGTCGAACATGTTGCTCACCAATGCCATCCGTCCTGGGGGGGGAAACCGCGAACATCAGGCGATACGATCCGCAAGTCAAGATTTGTGAAGCTGGCGCGGAGACTGGCGAACACGTCCATGGGGAGCTCTTGGTGATCGGGTCGGCACGCGACAGGCAACGAGAACGGACACGGCGAAGGCCGTGCGGGCAGCCATGAGCAACGCGTGGGTGCGCCGTTTCGCGCCGCGGCCGCAGGCTCGTGCCCGCTTGTTCTGCTTCGCCCATGCCGGCGCCGGCGCCTCCGTCTATCGGCTCTGGCCATCGGGACTTCCTGCCGATCTGGAAGTGTGCGCCGTGCAGTTGCCGGGACGGGAGACCCGTCTCCACGA
This sequence comes from Piscinibacter sp., assembly GCF_050175855.1. Taxonomy (GTDB): domain Bacteria; phylum Pseudomonadota; class Gammaproteobacteria; order Burkholderiales; family Burkholderiaceae_C; genus Piscinibacter. Next base: position 229 of record NZ_JBFXIO010000341.1, on the reverse strand, counting down.
GCCGGCGCTGACGGACATGAACCAGATCGTCGAGGCCACACTAGACGCGCTGGTCGACGAGTTCGATCTCCCGTTCGCCTTGTTCGGTCACGGCATGGGTGCTGTGGTCGCAGCGGAGCTCGCCCACGCACTCGTGGCACGCGGGGGGCCTCTGCCGGGCCACCTGGTGGTGTCGGGTCGCCGCGCCCCACATTGCCCCGAGACCGACCCGCCGCTGCACACGCTGGGC